>DASPMF010000278.1:0-11045 GCA_035627155.1 Burkholderiales bacterium
CGAACGACTCGTTCGTCGCCGTTGCCACGGGTCGCGGGCCGGGCGCACGATCCAGGAAGGACCTCGACGCCATCGAGCGTGCAATTCATGACGTTTCGCGGCAACTCGCGCAGGCCATCATCCGCGACGGCGAAGGTGCCACGAAGTTCGTCACCATCGCCGTGGATCGCGGCCGCTCGGCGGCCGAGTGCAGGAAGGTCGCTTATGCCGTCGCCCATTCGCCGCTGGTGAAAACCGCGTTCTTTGCCTCCGATCCCAACCTGGGCCGCATCCTTGCCGCAATCGGGTATTCGGGCGTTGCGCTGGATACCGGCCGGGTGGACCTCTACATCGACGACGTACTGGTCGCGAAGGGAGGCGGACGCAATCCCGCGTACCGTGAGCAGGACGCGCTCGCTGCCATGCGCAAGCCCGAGTTCACGGTGCGGGCAGTCCTGAACCGCGGGCGCGCCTCGGCCACGGTGTGGACTTGCGACCTGTCCTTCGACTACGTGAAGATCAACGCGGAGTACCGTACCTGATGAGCCGAGACCTCGACCGGTTGCTCGAGCGCCTGGACCAGCTGTTGCCGCCGCCGCCTCCGGCGACCGACTGGAAGGCGAGCATCGCCTTTCGCTGGCGCGCGAGCGGCCGCAAGGGCACGCCCGGGTGGCTTCACCCCGTCCAGCACGTGCACCGGATCCGCCTCTCCGACCTGCGCGGGATCGATAAGCAGATCGACCGCGTCGAGCAGAACACGCGCCAGTTCCTCGAAGGCCGGCCGGCGAACAACGTTCTGCTGACGGGTGCGCGCGGGACGGGTAAGTCGTCGATCGTCAAGGGCCTCCTCAACAAGTATGCGAAGCAGGGCCTGCGCCTGATCGAAGTCGAGAAGAACGACCTGGTGGACCTGCCGCAGATCGTGGACCAGGTCGCCGGCCGCCCGGAGCGGTTCCTGCTGTTCTGCGACGACCTGACCTTCCATGGCGCTGAAGAAGGCTACATCGCGCTCAAGGTGGCGCTCGACGGATCGATCTCCACCACGTCGGAGAACCTGCTCATCTACGCCACCTCGAACCGCCGGCATCTGATGCCGGAATACATGGCGGAGAACCTCGAAACCAGGTACGTCGGTGATGAAATCCACCCGGGGGAGACGGTCGAGGAGAAGATCTCGCTTTCCGAGCGCTTCGGCCTCTGGGTGAGCTTCTATCCCTTCGACCAGGACGAGTACCTCGATATCGTCGGCCAATGGCTCAAGCACTTCGGCGCCGTGCCCACCGACAAGTCCAAGGAAGAGGCCCTCCAATGGGCCCTGCAGCGCGGATCGCGGAGCGGGCGGGTCGCCTACCAGTTCGCCCGGGACTGGGCCGGCCGGCACGCAAGGAAGAAGTGATCGAAGTCGCCGCAGCCGTCCTGCTGCGTGGCGACGGCGCCTTCCTGCTGGCGAAGCGTCCGGAAGGAAAGGTTTACGCCGGCTACTGGGAATTCCCGGGCGGGAAGGTCGAGCCGGGCGAGGACGCCAGGCAAGCTCTCGGTCGCGAGCTGGAAGAGGAGCTCGGGATCCAGGTGCGCCGTGCCGCCCCGTGGATCACCCGCGTTTTTGCGTACCCCCATGGAACGGTAAGGCTGCATTTCTTTCGCGTATCCGCCTGGAACGGCGAGCCCTATCCGCGCGAGCACCAGGCGATCTCGTGGCAACGGCTGGAGGCCTCCCTGCTGGAACCCATGCTTCCCGCGAACGCGCCCGTGCTCGCGTCGCTCGCGCTTCCAGCCGAGTATGCCGTCACCGATGCCGCGCGCCTCGGCACGCGCGCGATGCTCGAGCTGCTGGAGCGTCGCATGGCGGCGGGGCTGCGCATGGTGCAGGTCCGGGAGCCCGGAATGGAGCCGGACGCGCGCAGCGCTTTTACCAGCGCGGTGCTGCAGCTCGGCGAGCGCTACGGTTGCAAAGTGCTCGTCAAGGAACCCTTCCCCGGCGCGCACGGCATCCACCTCACGGCTTCGGAGCTGATGAAGGCGCGCGAGCGGCCGCGCGTTGCGCTGGCCGGCGCGTCGTGCCATGTCCGCGCTGAACTCGAGCATGCAATGGCGCTCGGGTTGGATTTCGCCGTCGTGGGCCCCGTCCTGCCGACGGCATCGCACCCAGGCAGCACGGCGCTCGGATGGGAAAAATTCGCAAAGCTCGTCCAGCCAACCTCCGTGCCGGTCTACGCGATTGGCGGCCTGCGAGCGGGCGATCTGGACCGGACGCTCGATGCGGGCGGACATGGCATTGCAATGCTGCGCGGCGCGTGGGTCTAGAATCGGTACAGAAAGACAAAATGGGGGAAGGGGCATGATGCATAGCCTCAAGGTTGGACACAGGCTGGTCCTGGGCAGCGGCCTGCTTTGCATCCTTGCCGGGCTTCTCGCCTGGACGGGATACCGCGAGATCCAGAGCCTGCGCACGAACCTCGAGGCGGTCCCCGAGATGGTCGGCGTGCGCCTCATGCTGAACGAATGGCAGGGAAACACGACCCTCAACGCGGCGCGCACCGTCGCGATCCTTCGCTCGACCGACCCGAAGCTTTCCGAGCTGCTCGCGCCGGAGATCAACACGACGGGCGAGAACAACGTGGCGTTGCAGAATCGCATCGAGGGGCTGAAGCTGAGCGAGGAGGCGCGCGCTGCCTACGCGTCCGTAGGGACTGCGCGCGGGGAGTTTTTGAGCGCGCGAGACGAGACGCTGCGTCTGAAGCGCGAGAGGAGCCCCGATGCCGCGCGGGTGTTCGATACCCAGTTCTTCCCGGCGCTCGCCAACTACGAGCTCGCCGTCCAGTCCTTCGTCGACTCCGTCGCCACCGACTACATCCGCGAGCAGGCGGTCGCAAAGGAAGCGTCGGACCGTGCCGTGTTGTGGCTGGCGGGGTTCTGCGCGTTGTTCGTGCTGAGCGCCGCGATCCTGGTCGCGTTGATGGTGCGTTCGATCACCCGCCCGGTCGAGGACGCCGTCGTGGTCGCCGAGGCGCTGGCCGAGGGCGACCTGACGCGCAGCATCGAGGCGCGCAGTGGCGACGAGCTGGGCGCCCTGATGCGCGCGCTTTCCACCGCGAACCAGCAGCTGGCGCGCCTCGTGCGCGGCATCCAGGAAGCCGCCGAGGCGATCAGCGGCGGCGCGCAGGAAATCTCGAACGGGAACGGCCAGCTTTCGCAGCGCACGGAAGCGCAGGCCTCGAGCCTCGAGGAGACGGCGAGCGCGCTGGAGGAGCTTACGGCGACGGTGACGCACAACGCGGAGAACGCCAACGAGGCGAATCAGCTCGTGCAGCAGGCGTCATCCGTTGCGCTGCGGGGCGGCCAGGTCGTCGGCGAGGTGGTCACCACGATGGAAGGCATCTCGGCGTCTTCGCAGAAGATTTCCGATATCACCGGGATCATCGACGGGATCGCTTTCCAGACCAATATCCTCGCGCTGAACGCCGCGGTGGAGGCGGCACGCGCCGGCGACCAGGGCCGCGGCTTCGCCGTGGTGGCGAGCGAGGTGCGCAGCCTCGCGCAGCGCAGCGCGCAGGCGGCGAAGGAGATCAAGGCCCTGATCGAGGAGTCGAGCGACAAGGTGCAGAAGGGCTCCCGCCTCGCCGAGGAGGCGGGCAAGACGATGGAGGAAGTCGTGCGCTCGGTGCAGAAGGTCGCCGCGATCACGGCCGACATCACGCAGGCTAGCCGCGAGCAGGCCTCGGGGATCCAGCAGGTCAACCAGGCAATGACGCAGATGGACGGCGTCACGCAGCAGAACGCCGCGCTCGTGGAGCAGGTGTCCGCGGCCTCGGTCAGCCTCCAGGAGCAGGCGCTCGCCCTCACGCAGGCGGTTGCGGCTTTCCGCACGAACCAGGAAGCCCAAGCGCCGGTCGCCGCGTTGGCGGGGGTCCGGATGGAGGCGCCGCCGGCGCTTGCGGAGGAGCGGCTGGCGCTGGCGGCGCGCTAGGCCGCTTCGTCGTCGCCGGGGTTGGGATCTTCCCGCGGGTCGGCGTCTTCGGCCGGCACGCGATAGCGCTCGCTCGCCCAATCGCCCAGGTCCACCGCCTTGCAGCGCTCGCTGCAGAACGGGCGCCACCGGTTCGAAGGTTGGAACGGCGCGGGCCTGCCGCACCGCGGGCAGGACACAGTCTTCAGAGGTTGCAGAACGTCAATTCGAAATCGACATCCCAGTCCGCCGTGCGGCTGCGCAGGTCCGACGCCCCGTTGCCGCCCGGATGCCCGCTCTGGGCCAGGAACCGGATGTTGAGCACGTACTTGTTGGCGCTGATCTCGGGCACGCACGGCATCGACGCATCGAGCCGCACGCGCAGCATCTGCGCCGTCTTCCCGCCCATCTGCTGGAACATGCCCTGCGGCGCGCGCTGGGCCTGCGGCTTGCCGGATTCGCGCAGAATCCGCAGGATGATCGCGGTGCCGTCGCGCAGCGGGTAGAGCGGCGCGGTCCATGCGGCAAGGTTGCCGGTGCGCTCGTCGGGCGGCCGATGCAGCCAGTAGTGGTAGGACGGAAGGTCGAATTCGCAGGCGCCGCCCGGTATGCCGGTGCGCTGCTTGATGGACATGAGCCAGTCGTTCTCCCGCAGGTACTGGCCGATCTTCCCGGTCATGGCGAAGAGCGCCCCGGCGGCCTGCTCGATGTCCTTCAGGACGCCGGACAGCGCGTCTTCCGAGATGTCCGGGCTGTTCTTGAACGAGAGCAGGACCTGCTTCTGGCGCTCCAGCTCCTGCAGCAGGTCGGACTTGAGATCCGCCCGGCTCGCCACCTCCAGGATCTCGAACAGCGTGAGCAGGGCCATGTGGTGGTCCTGCGGGTCCGGCAGCGCGATGAAGTGCCGCGAGCGCTCGAAAAGATCTTCCAGGCGCAACAGCGTGCGGATGCGCTCGTTGAGCGGATACTCGTACGTGATCACGGCGAGGGGAATTGTAGGTATTTTTCGTGCAAGGCGCGCACTTGCGCCTTCAGCGCCTCGAGCGTGCCGGTGTTGTCGATGACGTCATCCGCCGCGGCGAGGCGCTCGGCGCGCGCCGCCTGCGAGGCGATGATGCGCCGGATCTGGTCCTCCGGGAGCCCGCGGCTGAGCACGCGCTCGACCTGAACCGCCTCCGGCACGTCGACGACAAGGGTCCGGTCGACCCGCCGGCCGTACTCCCCGGACTCGACGAGCAGCGGCACGACGTGCACCACGTACGGCCCGCGCGCCTCGGCGATGCGCCGCTGGGAAAGCTCGCGGATCATCGGGTGCAAAATTCCTTCGAGAAGGCGGCGCGCCGAGCCGTCGGTGAACACGCGCTCGCGCATTCGCTTGCGGTCGAGCGCTCCGTCCGGGCCGATTGCGCCGCTGCCGAACGCTTTCTCGATCTCGGGAAGCGCCGCGCCGCCGGCGGCGGTGAGCTCGTGCGAGATCGCGTCCGTGTCGACGACCGTCGCGCCGAGCCGGCCGAACTCGGCGGCGGCGGCGCTCTTCCCGCTGCCGATGCCCCCGGTGAGCCCGATGACGAGCTTGCTCACCGCGTCAAATACCAGCGCAGCACCGGCTCGCCCCAGAAAAGGGCCGCCACGCCGGCGATGGCGAGATAGGGACCGAAGTGAAACCGGAATCCCGGATCCCACCTGCGGCGCCCCGCGAACATCTGCAGCGCGCCGAAGACGAGGCCGACCACCGACGAAAGCAGCAGGACGAAAGGCAGGAGCTTCCAGCCGACGAATGCCCCGACCGCGGCGTTCATCTTGAAGTCCCCGTAGCCCATGCCTTCCTTCCCGGTCATGAGCTTGTACCCCCAATAGACCGTCCAGAGAAGCAGGTACCCCGCGACCGCGCCGATCACCGCGTCGGCGAGGGGCACGAAGATGCCCTTCAGGTTGAAAAGCAGGCCGAGCCACACGAAGGGAAGGGTCAGGTCGTCCGGGAGCAGGCCGGTCTCCTGGTCGATGAAGGCGAGGGCGATCGTGAACCAGAGGAAGAGCGCGGCGCCCAGGGCCGCAAGTCCCGGGCCGAAATGCCAGGCCGCATAGGCGGCTCCGAGGCCGGCAAGCAACTCGACCGCCGGATACTTGATGCTGATGCCGGCGCGGCAGTTCGCGCAACGACCGCGCAGGAAAACGTAGCTGAGGAGTGGAACGTTCTGGATCGCGCGGATCTCCTTGCCGCACGTCGGGCACCGCGAGCGCGGCACGAAGAGGTTGTAAGGCTCGGCCGGTTGAGGCGCCTGCCCGGCGAGTTCCGCGCATTCCGCGCGCCACTCGCGCTCCATCATCTTGGGCAGCCGGTGGATGACGACGTTCAGGAACGAGCCGATGCACAGCCCCAGAGCCAGCGCCAACCAGGGAAACGCGGCTGGGCTGAAAAGCCAGCCCGTCCCCTCCATCCGCTAGACCGCCCCGCCCAGCTTGAAGATCGGCAGGTACATGGCGACGACCATGCCGCCGATCAGCGTGCCGAGCACGACCATGATGATCGGCTCCATCAGCGACGACAGCGCGTCGACCGCGTCGTCCACTTCGGCCTCGTAGAAGTCCGCCACTTTGCTCAGCATGGCGTCGAGGGCGCCGGTCTCTTCGCCGATCTGCACCATCTGGATCACCATGGAGGGAAAGACGTTGGCGGCCTGCATCGAGACCGTGAGAGCCGTTCCGGTGGACACGTCGTTCTGGATCTGCTTTGTGGCCACCGCATACACGTAGTTGCCCGCCGCGCCGCCAACCGAGTCGAGCGCCTCGACGAGCGGTACGCCGGCCGCGAACATCGTGGACAGCGTGCGCGTCCAGCGCGCGATGGTGGACTTGCGGATCACCTCGCCGAAGACCGGCAGGCGCAGCGCCATGCGATCCATGAAGATCTGCACCGACAGGGACCGCTTCCATGCCTCGAGGAAGCCGTAGATGCCGCCCCCGATGCAGCCGAACATCAGCCACCAGTATTCGACGAAGTATTCGGAGATCGCCATGACCACCAGGGTCGGCCCGGGAAGGTCCGCACCGAAGCTCGCGAACACCGACTTGAACGCCGGGATGACGAAGATCATGATCACCGCGGTGATGATGAACGCGACGGCGATGATCGCTATCGGATAGAACAGCGCGGCCTTGATCTTCGATTTGATCGCGAGGATCTTTTCCTTGTACGTCGCCAGGCGATCGAGCAGCGACTCGAGAATACCGGCCTGTTCGCCGGCCTGGACGAGGTTGCAGAAGAGCGCGTCGAAGTAGAGCGGGTACTTGCGGAAAGCCGCGGCGAGCGACGAGCCGGTCTCGACTTCCGTCTTGATCTCCGTGAGCAGGCGGGCCACCGCGGGGTTCGAGGCGCCTTTCGCCACGATGTCGAACGACTGCAGGAGCGGCACGCCGGCCTTCATCATCGTGGCGAGCTGGCGGGTGAACAGCGCGAGGTCCTTCTCGCCCACCTTGCCGCCGCGACCGATGCGCTGCTTCTTGAGCTTGGTGACCAGGATGCCCTGGCGGCGCAGGGTCGCGTTGACCACGGCGTCGCCGGGTGCGCGCATCTCGCCGCGCACCACTTTTCCGGCCTTGTCCTTGCCCTCCCAAAGGAAGGTGAAATCCTTGGGACCTTTCGCCGCTGCCGTTGCCATCCCCGACTCCCTGAACCCCTATTTAAGCTGGCCGCAGCATAGCGCCCGCCGCGGCCCTCTGTAAAGGCTGAAGTTCCGGTCCTAAGCTTCTGAGGCCTCTGTATTTTCTACCTGCTCGCGCGGGCGGAAAATCCGCACCGTCTTCACCGCCCGGCCCTGGGTGTGAACGATCTCCATCGGCACGTCGTTGATCTTGATGGAAACGTCGGCCTCCGGGATGTCCTGCAGGTACTCGAGGATGAGGCCATTGAGCGTCTTGGGGCCGTCGGTCGGAAGCGACAGGCCGAGCGCCCGGTTGACTTCCCGCACGGGCGTCGTGCCCTCCGCGCTCGCCGTGCCGGAGTCGTCCCAGTGCAGCGCCGGGGTGGCGGAGGGCAGGGAGGTCGTGAACTTCCCGATGATTTCCTCGATGATGTCCTCGAGCGTTACGAGGCCCATCAGCTCGCCGTACTCGTCCACGACGAGCGCGATACGCTCCTTGTGCTCCTGGAAGTACTGCATCTGCGCGAGCACCGGCGTCGCGGCCGGCACGAAATACGGCTCGACGAGGAGCGATTCGATCGTGCTCTTGTCGAGCACCCCGGCGTGCAGCGGGCCGAGTACCTTGCGCAGGTGCAGGATGCCGACGACCTCGCCCATCGCGTCGCGGAACACCGGCAGGCGCATGTGGTAGCTGGTCGCGAGCTGATGCGAGATCGCCTCGATCGCGTCGTCGAGGCTGACGGCCTCGATGCGCGCGCGCGGCACCATGATGTCCTGCACCGTCACGTCGCCGACGTCGAACAGGTTGGTGAGGATCGAGACGTGCTTCTTCGGCAGCAGGTTGGAATACTCCAGAAGCAGGGTGCGAACTTCCTCGGGGGAAATCTCCGCGTCGGCTTCCCCGCGCCGCAGCCTGGCGAGCGCGAGGATCGGCCGCAGGAAGGCGTTGGTTGAAAACGTGAGCAGTTGCACGAAGGGCGCCGTCAGCTTGGCGAGCCAGAGCATCGGCCAGGCGACGACGCGCGCGATGCCCACGGCGTTGTGCTGGCCGAGCCGCTTCGGGACCAGCTCGCCGACCACGATGGAGACGTAGGTGATGGCGATGACGAGGGTCGCCGTGGCGACGGCGCTCGCCGTGGTTTCCTCGAGCGCGAACGTGTCCTGCAGCCACAGCGACACGTCGTAGGCGAAGAACGCCTCGCCGACGATGCCGTTCATGATGCTGATCGAGGTGATTCCGATCTGGATCGTGGAGAGGAAGCGCGTCGGGTCCTCCGCGAGGCGCACCGCGGCGGCGGCGAGGCGGTCGCCCTGCTTGGCGAGCGCATCGAGCCGCGGCTTGCGCGCCGTCAGCAGCGCGACCTCCGACATCGCGAAGAGGCCGTTGAGGAGGATCAGTCCGAGGACGATCAGGAATTCCATCGGATGGCGCGCCTAGGTGCGCCCGAGAAGCACTTCGAGAACGAAGCGGCTGCCGACGTACGCGAGGACGAGCAGGATGAACCCGGTCAGGGTCCAGCGCACCGCCGTGCGTCCGCGCCAGCCGTAGCGCCAGCGGCCGAAGAGGAGCAGACCGAATGTGAGCCACGACAGGATGGCGAAGATCGTCTTGTGGTCCGCGCGCAGGGCGCGACCGAACAGCGTCTCGGAAAATGCGAGCCCGGTGGCGAGCGTCAGCGTGAGGAAGAAGAACGCGGCGCCGATCACCCGGAACAGCAGGCGCTCGAGCGTTAGCAAGGGCGGCAGGCTGCCGACGAATGCCGGGTTCTTGTCGTGCAGCCTTCGCTCGATGACCGTCATCAGCAGCGCGTGCAGGAGGGCGATCACGAACAGGCCGTACGCAATCATCGCCAGGGCGAGGTGCAGCCGGAACGCCGGCGCATGCGCGGCGCTCGACGAAAGGCCGGCGAAAAGCGTGGGGAGCGGCGCGGCGAGCGCGGCGAACGGCAGGATCAGCGGTTCCATGCCGTCCAGGCGAAGGAACAGGCTCTCGATCCAGTAGAGGGCAACGGCGAGGACGGCCATCGCGGAAAGGGCCTGCGCGAAGCCGAAGCGAAGCAGCGGTCCGGCGAAAAGGTTCTGGTAGAGCAGCGCAGCGTGCAGGAGGAGCGGCACAAGGATGGCCGCGCGCTCCCATGCATGCAGCCCGCGCTCTTTCCCCAGCTCGCCGCCGGCGGCGAACGCGGCTCGACGTCTCCAGCGCGTGTTGAGGAAGTGCCACGCCAGGCCCAGGTACGCGGCCGAGGCGACGAGGTGAACTACAATGTCCGGCACCTCAGGATTTTATCCCATGCTCGACACCCTCACCTCGCGCCTGGCGAAGATCGCCAAGCGCATCCGGGGCGAAGCTCGCCTCACCGAATCGAACATCCAGGAAGCGCTGCGCGAGGTCCGCGTCGCGCTGCTGGAGGCCGACGTCGCGTTGCCGGTGGTGAAGCACTTCATCGATTCGGTGCGCGCCAAGGCGCTCGGCGAGGAAGTCGTCGGCAGCCTCACGCCCGGGCAGGCGCTCGTCGGCCTTGTGCACCGCGAGCTCGCCGCGCTCATGGGCGACGCCAACGTCGGGCTCGATCTCGCCGCGCAGCCGCCTGCGGTCATCCTCATGGCCGGACTGCAGGGCTCGGGCAAGACGACGACGAGCGCGAAGCTCGCGCGGCTGCTCAGGAAGGACAAGAAGCGCGTCGGCCTCGTTTCCTGCGACGTCTATCGTCCTGCCGCCATCCAGCAGCTGAAGACGGTCGCCGGCCAGGTGGAGGCGGAATGGATCGCCTCGTCCGCCGACGACAAGCCGCTCGACATCGCGCATCGCGCGCTCGAGTACGCGCGCACGCATTACCTCGACGTTCTCATCGTCGATACGGCGGGCCGGCTGGCCGTCGACGAGGAGATGATGAAGGAGATCGCCGCGCTGCACGCGGCGCTGGAGCCGGTCGAGACGTTGTTCGTCGTGGACGCGATGCAAGGCCAGGATGCCGTCAACGTCGCGAAGGCCTTCAACGAGCGGCTGCCGCTTACCGGCGTGGTGCTCACGAAGCTCGACGGCGACGCGCGTGGCGGCGCCGCGCTTTCGGTGCGCCACGTCACCGGCAAGCCGATCAAGTTCGCCGGCGTGGCGGAGAAGCTCGACGGCCTCGAGCCGTTCCATCCCGAACGCATGGCGGCGCGCATCCTCGGCATGGGGGACATCCTCTCGCTCGTCGAAGAGGCGCACGCGAAGGTCGACCTGGAGGAGGCGAAGCGCGTCGCCGAGAAGGTGCGCAAGGGCAAGGGCTTCGACCTCGAGGACTTCCGCTCGCAGATCGCCCAGATGAACAAGATGGGCGGGGTCGCGTCGCTCCTGGACAAGCTGCCGGCCAACCTGGTCGGCCAGGTCGATCCGGCCAAGCTGCAGGACGACAAGCAGCTCAAGCGCATCGTCGGCATCATCGATTCCATGACACCGCAGGAGCGCGCGAAGCCGGAGCTCATCAAGGCCTCGC
>DASPMF010000279.1:0-8136 GCA_035627155.1 Burkholderiales bacterium
TTCATCGACAAGACGCTGCTCGACCTCGACGGCACCGAGAATAAGTCGCGCCTGGGCGCGAACGCGCTGCTTGCCGTGAGCATGGCCGTGGCCCGGGCCGCAGCCGAGGAGTCCGGCTTGCCGCTGTACCGCTACTTCGGCGGCGCCGGCCCGATGCGCATGCCGGTGCCGATGATGAACGTCGTGAACGGCGGCGCGCACGCGAACAACAGCCTCGACATGCAGGAGCTGATGATCGTCCCGGTCGGGCAGCAGTCGTTCCGCGAGGCGCTGCGCTGCGGCGCGGAAGTCTTTCAGAAACTGAAATCCATCATCGACGCCAAGGGCCTGTCGACCGCCGTTGGCGACGAAGGCGGGTTCGCGCCGAACCTGGACTCGCACGCCGAGGCGCTCGACCTCATCATCGAGGCGATCGGCAAGGCGGGCTATGCGCCCGGCCAGGACGTGATGATCGCGCTCGACTGCGCGGCGTCCGAGTTCTACAAGGACGGCAAGTACGTCCTGGAAGGCGAGGGCAAGGCACTTTCGCCGGCGGACTTCGTGCAGTACCTCGCCGAGCTCGTCGGGCGCTATCCGATCGTCTCGATCGAGGACGGCATGGCCGAGAACGACTGGGAAGGCTGGCGCACTCTGACAACCCAGCTCGGCCGCAAGGTGCAGCTGGTGGGGGACGACCTCTTTGTCACCAACCCGAAGATCCTCCGCGAAGGGATCGAGCAGGGCATCGCCAACGCGATCCTCATCAAGGTCAACCAGATCGGCACCCTGACCGAGACCTTCGAGGCGATCGAGATGGCCAAGCGCGCCGGCTACGGGACGATCATCTCGCACCGCTCCGGGGAGACCGAGGACACGACGATCGCGGACATCGCCGTCGGCACCAACGCGCTGCAGATCAAGACCGGGTCGCTCTCGCGCTCGGACCGCGTCGCCAAGTACAACCAGCTTCTGCGCATCGAGGAGGACCTCGGCGACTCCGTGCGCTATCCCGGTCGCGAGGCCTTCGTTCGCACGAGATGAGGATCCTCGGCGGCATCCTCGCCGCGCTCATCCTCCTCATCCAGTACCCGCTGTGGCTCGGCAAGGGCGGTTGGCTGCGCGCCTGGCAGGTCGAGAACGACCTGTCGCGGCAGAAGGCGAAGAACGTCCAGCTGGAAGTGCGAAACGCCGGCCTGGCCGCCGAGGTGCGCGACCTCAAGCAGGGCACCGAGGCGATCGAGGAGCGCGCCCGCTACGAGCTCGGCATGACGCGCGGCGACGAGGTGTTCTTCCAGATCGCGGACGAGCCGAAGCCGCTGACGCCGAAGCGGTAAACTAGCCGTTCCTGGAGGAACGGCCATGAAACTCACCCCGCAGCAGCTCGAGCAGTTCGACCGCGACGGCTACCTCTTCTTCCCGTCGCTCTTCACGCCCGGCGAGATCCGGACCCTCACCGACGAGGTGCCCGCGATCTATGCGCAACGCCGGCCGGAAAACGTGCGCGAGAAGACCGGCGACGTGGTGCGGACGAACTTCGCCGCGCACCTCTACAGCTATCCCTTCGCCAAGCTCGCGCGCCACCCCCGCATGGTGGAGCCGATCCGGCAGATCTTCGGCGAACAGGTGTACATGCACCAGTTCAAGATCAACGGGAAGATGGCCTTCGACGGCGACGTGTGGCAATGGCACCAGGACTATGGCACCTGGCTGAACGACGACCAGATGCCCGAGGCGCGCGCGATGAACGTCGCGATCTTCCTCGACGAGGTGAACGAGTTCAACGGCCCGCTCATGTTCATTCCCGGCAGCCACAAGCAGGGCGTGCTGGATGCCTCGCACGACACGAGCACCACCAGCTATCCGCTCTGGACCATCAACCACGACACGATCCGCAAGCTCGTCGCCAACGGCGGCATCGTGGCGCCGAAGGGGCCAGCCGGCTCGATGATCCTCTTCCACGGCTGCCTCGTGCATGCTTCCACGTCAAACCTTTCGCCCTGGAACCGCGTGAGCGTGTATCTCTCGCTCTGTGCCGTGTCCAACCACATTCGCCGATTCAAGCGCCCCGGGTATATCGCGCACCGGGACTTCACGCCGCTCGAGTGCCTGCCGGACGACTGCCTCGTCAAGCACTATGACGTCCCGCTGCCCTGGAAGGACGGCACGCCGAAGGAAGAGTTGCAGGGGGCGCTGAAGGCGGCATGAATCTTTTCTCGAAACTGAAGGAAAGGGAGGAGGCCGGCAAGCCGCTGCGTCTGGGGCTGATCGGCGCCGGCAAGTTCGCCGCGATGTACCTCGCCCAGGTTCCGAAGACGCCCGGAATCCGCCTCGTCGCGATCGCCGACCTCTCGCCGGCGAACGCCCGGGCAAACCTCGAGCGCGTCGGCTGGCCGGCCGAGCTGGTGCAGCGCACCCCGGTTTCGGAGGACTGGCAGAAGCTCGTTGCCAATCCCGAGGTGGACATCGTCATCGAGGCCACCGGGAATCCGCCGGCCGCCGTCGAGCACGCGCTCGAGGCGTTCCGCAACGGCAAGCACGTCGTCATGGTGACCGTGGAGGCGGACGCGTTCTGCGGCCCGATCCTCGCGCAGAAGGCGAAGGAGGCGGGCGTGATCTACAGCCTCGCCTATGGCGACCAGCCGGCGCTCATCTGCGACCTCGTGGACTGGGCGCGCGCCGCCGGCTTCCCCGTCGTTGCGGCCGGCCGCGGCCACAAGTGGCTGCCCCACTTCGCGCAGTCCACGCCGGAGACGGTCTGGGGACATTACGGCCTCACGCCGGAGCAGGCGCGCGTCGGCGGCCTGAACCCGAAGATGTTCAACTCCTTCCTGGACGGCTCCAAGCCAGCCATCGAGACGAGCGCGGTCTGTAACGCGACCGGCCTCACGCCGGCGCCGGAGGGGCTCCTTTACCCGCCAGGGGCGATCGACGAGATCCCGGCCCTCATGCGGCCGCGCAGCGAAGGCGGGGTCCTGCACCACAAGGGCCAGGTCGAAGTGATTTCCTCATTGAGGAGCAACGGAGACCCCATCGACTACGACATCCGCTTCGGGGTGTTCGTGGTCTTCGAGGGCGACACGGACTACATCCGCCGCTGCTTCTTCGAGTACGGCGTGAAGACCGATCCATCCGGGCGCTACGCGTGCCTCTACAAGCGCTGGCACCTGATCGGCCTCGAGGTGGGAATCTCGGTCGCCTCCGTAGGCCTTCGAGGCGAGCCCACCGGTTGCCCGACGGGATGGCGGGCCGACGCCGTGGCGGTCGCGAAGAAGGACCTCGCGAAAGGCGAGCTGCTCGACGGCGAGGGCGGCTATACCGTCGTCGGCAGGCTGATGCCCGCCGGCGATTCGCTCGCGCAAGGTTGCCTGCCCCTGGGCCTCGCGCACGGCTGGAAACTCCTGCGGCCGGTCAGGGCCGGCGAGCCGCTCAGGTGGAGCGACGTCGCGTTCGACGCTTCGCAGCCCGCCGTGAAGCTGCGCCGCGAGATGGAGCAGACTTTCGGCTCGAAGCTGAAGAGCGCCGCTTAAGCAGCTTCTCCTGCCACTTGTAGATCTCGACGTGGTCCGCGTCGGGGGGGAGCGCTTTCTGCGCCGCCTTCCAGGTCTTCAGCGTGTTCTGCAGGAAGGGCGTGTTGAGCTTCAGGCCGCGCGCCAGCTCGGCGGCGATGCCGACATCCTTCGCCATCAGGGCCAGCTTGAACCCCGAGCCGAAGGTGTTGGTGAGGATGTCGCGCGGGATCTTGCGCTCCGTGGTGCTGTTGCGCCCGGTGGAGGCATTGATCGCCTCGAGCATCGGCCCGGGGTCGAGCCCGAACGCGCGTGCGACGAGAAGCGCCTCGAAGCCGGCGATGGTGCCCACGGCGCCGAGGTAGTTGTTCAGTGCCTTCACGGCATGGCCGGCGCCGAGCGGCCCGACGTGGAAGATCTGGTTGCCCATCGACGCCAGAATGGGTTTGCTTTCTTCGAACGCCTTTTTTTCTCCCCCGACCATGATGGCCAAGGTGCCGTTTCGCGCGCCGACCACGGCCCCGGACACCGGCGCGTCCAGCATCTCCACGCCCTTGGCCTTCAACGCATCGCCAAGCGCGCGCGTGCCGGCCGGGTCGGCGGAGCTCATGTCGATGACGACACTGCCCTCGCGCAGGTGCGGAAGCGCCTCGAGGACCACGTCGGTCACTACGCCGCCATTCGGCAGCATGGTGACCACCGCGTCGGCACCACTGACCGCCTCGCGGATCGACCCGGCGGTGCCGCGCACCCGGGCGTCGTAGGTCTGCAGCTTGAACCCGGCCTTCGCCAGGTTCTCCGCCATCGGCCGGCCCATCATGCCCAGCCCGATGAAGGCGATGGTCTTCACTTGGGGGCTGCGAAGACTTCCTTGGCGCAGCGGAAGGCGACCACCGCGGCCGGAACGCCGCAGTAGATCGCAACCTGCAGGAAGACTTCCTTGATCTCGTCCTTCGTCAGGCCGTTGTTGAGCGCGCCGCGGATGTGGAGCTTCAGCTCGTGCTCCTTGCCGAGGGCGCACAGCATGCCGAGGTTGAGGATCGAGCGCGTCTTGCGCGGCAGGCCGGGACGGTTCCAGACGTCGTTCCAGCAGTACGTGTTGAGCAGCTCGACGAACTCCTGGCTGAACTCGTCCGTGCCGGCCATCGCCTTGTCGACGTACTCGGCGCCGAGCACCTCGCGGCGCGTCTTCAGCCCGTTTTGAAACCTCTCCTGGTGCGGCTTCTTGTCCATCGCTGCTCCTATTTGACTTTCATCCGTTCGATCCAGGCCTTGAAGCCGACCAGCAGCTCGGTGAGGAACTTGCGGGTCGTCTCGTCGGTGAGCACGCCGTTGGCGAACTTCGAGGCGGAGTTGCCGATGAAGACCTCCGGCTTCGGCAGGCTGTGGGCCCACAGTTGCGTGAGGATCTTGCGCAGGTCGTACTGCATGCGCGCGCCTCCCACCGGCCCCGGGGTGACGGAGAAGAAGGCCACCGGCTTGTCCTGGAACACCTGGTTGGGCGCCCGCGACGCCCAGTCGATCACGTTCTTGAGGGGCGCCGACACGGAGAAGTTGTATTCCGGCGCCGCGAGCAGCACACCATCGGCCGCGGCGATCGCCGAGCGGATGTGCTTCACCGGCTCCGGCATGCCTGCGTCGAAGACGTCCTGGTTGTACATCGGCATGTCGTCGATCTTCGCGATCTCGAGCGACAGGCCGGAAGGCAGCAGCTCCTGGCAGGCGCGCAGCGCCGCCATGTTGAGCGAAGCCCTGCGCAGGCTTCCACAGATTCCGAGGATCTTCAGGTCCGCCATGGCGCCTCCGTAGAGCGGGCGATGCTACCTCACGCCGGGACGAGGCGTCCGCCGCCCATCGAGCGGCGCAGCAGCCAGACCGCGATCGTGACGTTGACGAGGTTCCAGGCGATGCCGTTGATGAAGGCCGCTCGATAGGAGCCGGTCAGGTCGAAGATCAGCCCGGAGAGCCATCCGCCGAGCGCCATGCCGAAAAGGGTCGCCATGAGCACGATCCCGACCCGGGCGCCGGCCTCCTTCGGCGAGAAGTACTCGCGCACGATGATCGCGTAGGACGGCACGATGCCGCCCTGGAAAAGGCCGAACATCGCCGAGACGACATATAAGGGCACCAGGCCGTCGAAGGGCAGGAAGAGGATCAGCGCGACGCCTTGCAGCGTCGAGCCCAGAAGCAGCGTACGCAGGCCGCCGATCCGGTCGCAGATCCAGCCGGAGGCCAGGCGGCTGACGATGCCGAAGCCGAGCATCAGGGACAGCATCTCGGCGCCGCGCGCCGCGCCATACCCGAGGTCGGCGCAGTAGGCCACGATGTGGACCTGCGGCATGGACATGGCGACGCAGCACGCGATGCCGGCGACCGAAAGGATGACCATCAGCACGTTCGGCGGCATTCCCAGGGGCATGGACGTGTTGCCGTGGGCGGCGCCCGAGGCGGCCGGCGCCGGCAAGGGCGGGCGCTGTCGCAACGCTGCTGCGAGCGGAAGCATGGCGACGAGGCAGAAGATCCCGGCGCCGATGTAGGTGGCGCGCCAGCCGTAGCCTTCGAAGAAGTACTGCAGGATCGGCGGCCACACCGTCCCGGCAAGGTAGTTGCCGCTCGCGCAGATCGCTACGGCGATCCCGCGCCGGCGCGTGAACCACAGCGACGTGTCGGCGACCAGGGGCGCGAAGGTGGCCGAGCATCCGAGCAGGCCGATCAGCACGCCGTGCACGACGCTGAACTGCGAAAGGCTTCCCGCGCTGCCGGCAAGGACAAAGCCGGCGCTCAGGCTCGCGCATCCGATGAGGACTGGAACGAGGACGCCGAAACGGTCGGCAAGGCGTCCCATGAGGATTCCGCCCAGCCCGAAACCGATCATGGTCAGCGTATAGGGAAGCGACGCATCCGAGCGCGCGACGCCGAATTCCGCCTGCAGCGCCGGCAGCGCGACCGGGATCGCGTACATCCCGCCGCCCCCGATCGTCATCAGCGCGAGCGCGGCCGCGAGGCGAAGCCAGGCTTGGCGCGATTCGGGCTCGCCGCGGTGCTCGGTCATGGTGCGCGCATGGTAGCGCGCAGGGCGCGCTCGTTACCCTAGAATGCGAAACAGGCAACACCCTTGGGGGAGGGGGAAATGATTACCAGGCGCACACTGCTCATCTTCAATTTCGGTGTTGCTGTGCTCTTCATGCTCGTAGGCCTGCTCAGCATCTATGCCATGAACATCGTGCGCCCGGCTTCCGGCACGCTGGAAGTTCCGCCCGCCTTCAGCTCCACCGTGCTTAATTCCATCGCGGAGGAGAAGGATCCGGAGAAGCTGCGCTCCTCGGCAGTGTTCTACTACGAGCTCGCCCGCGACTTCCGCAAGGCACGCTACGCCGCCTCCGAAGGCTACCTGTACGACGTGCGAGTGCTGTCCTTTTTCGTAGCGGGCCTGTTCGCCATTGGCGGCTTGCTGGTTCTGGCGCCCGCGCGGGAGCGCGGCGGGCAGATATGAAGTGGCTCCCCGAGCAGGGCTCGAACCTGCGACCTGCGGATTAACAGCCGGACCTGACTAATGTAAGTCGTTGTTTCTGGCCCGCCCTCGCTTGCCGAGAACCGTAGCTAACCGCCAAGAACGCTACGTTTTCGCTACGTTTGACCCTAGGTGCGTCACCGAGCAAAGTACCGCGTTCGACCAAGAGCCCCGCGACCTATGAAGCCGCTCATCTGCGCAATCCTCAGCTGCTCGATTTGGGTATGGGACGCGGCAAGAGCCGAGGTAATAGATGGAACTTTTAACTCACCCGCACTCGGCGTATCGAAGACGTACCGCGTATATCTGCCTACTGACTATTCGAGCAGCGATTATCGCTATCCAGTTATTTACCTTCTCCATGGCTGGGGCGTCACCGAAAGGTATTGGATAGATCAGCTTGCCTTGGCGGAAACGGCTGATGCGATAAGGTTGCAGGCGATAATCGTCATGCCGGATGGCGATAGGAGCTTCTATTCGAATTCCCTGGCTGAAATCGACTATGAGACCTGCCTGTCCGAGAGCGCGCCACGCCAGAACAAGGAGGAGCCTCGGAAAGAGTTTTGCGTTCGAAAAGCGAACTACGAAACCTACATCGTCGCCGATCTCATCGACCACATTGACAGAGAGTTCCGAACGCACGCACGGCGCGGGGGACGCGGCATTTCCGGCGAATCCGCTGGAGGCTTTGGCGCCATGCAGCTTGCGATGAGAAATAAAGACGTGTTTGGCTCCGTGGCGGTCCATTCAGCGTTTCTATCTCTTCTCTATGATGGTCCTCGGCCGTATACGCCTGGAGTGGTTAAGAATCGTTCCTTCATAGAGCCGGAGAAGATGAACCCTGCGGCGGTCGAGGTTTTCGGCAGGGACATCGCAAGATGGCGTGCACACGATCCAGTAAGCCTGGTCGAAACGCTGGCGCCTGACGAATTGCGGATTTATTTTGACTGTGGCATGCAAGACGAGTACGGCTTCTATGATGAGGCCCGCTACTTCGATGAGCAATTGAAGCTGCGCGCTATTCCACATAGGTTTGAAGCTGTGGAAGGAAAGCACGAGGACGCATTGTGGAAAGAGCGCATTAAACATAGCCTTCTGTTTCATGCGCAAAGCTTCCGAGAAGCCGGATTTCTTCCGCAA
>DASPMF010000280.1:0-2401 GCA_035627155.1 Burkholderiales bacterium
AGCGAGTCCACGAGGTCATCTTCCGTGGAAAGCTCGAGCACGTCCACGCCCGCCTGCGCGAAGCCGGTGCGCAGCGCAGCCTCGCGGCGTTGCGCGGCGGCAGCGAAGCGCGCGCGGAACGCGGGATCGTGGGTATCCACCAGGACCTGCTCGCCGGTTTCCGCGTCGCGGAACGGCATGAGGCCCAGGTCCGGGAGCTGCGACTCGAGCGGGTCGTAGAGCCGCACCGCCACGATCTCGTTCCGCTGCGCGAGCATGGCGAGAAGCCGGTCCCACCCCGGCTCGCTGAAGAAATCGGAGACGACGAAGACGAGCGAGCGCCGGTGAATCATGTTCGCCCCGGCGCGCAGGAGGTCCGCAAGGTCGGTGCGTCGTCCGCCCTCCGGCGCACCCGGCGCGGTCATGGCGTGCAGGATGCGCAGCACGTGCCGCCTACCGGCGCCCGCCGGAATGACGGACTCCACGCCCGCGCCGCTTTTCTGGCCGTAGAGCATCGCGCCCACCCGGTTGCCGTGGCGCGTAAGCAGGCGCCCGATGGCGGCGACGAAGTTCTCCGAGACGACGCGCTTTCGTACCTGGTGCGAGCCGAAATCCACCGAGGGGCTGAGGTCGAGCAGGAACCACGCCGTGATCTCGCGATCCTCGTGGTATTCGCGGATGTAGGGCGTCTGCAGCCGCGCGGTGACGTTCCAGTCGATGTGGCGCACATCGTCGCCGTACTGGTATTCGCGCAGGTCCGCGAGGTCGAGCCCCTGGCCGCGGAAGAGCGTGCGGTAGTCGCCCTGCAGCAGGCCGTCGAGGCGGCGCAGCACGGTCCACTCCATGCGCCGCAGCACCGTTTCCGGGCTGCGCGCCCGGATCGGCGTCACCGTCCCGGAAGTCGCCTCTTCCGGGCCGGCGGCCTTACGCGCCCGCCACCTGAACATGGGCCTGGAGCGGTTTTTCGGGAGCGCGCACCGCCTGCATGACGCGCTTCATCAGCTCGTCGGGGCTTACGCCTTCGGCGAGCGCTTCGTAGGACAGGACGAGGCGGTGGCGGAACACGTCGGCGACGAGATCGGTCACGTCCTCCGGCAGCGCGTAGTCGCGGCCGCGCAGGAAGGCGAGCGCCCGCGCGCCTTCGATGAGATGGATGGATGCACGGGGGCTCGCGCCGTAGGTGACGTACTTCTGCAGGTCCTTCAGGCCGAAATCCTGCGGCGCGCGCGTCGCTGCGGCCAGTCGCACCGCGTACTGCATGAGCGAAGGCTCGACGTAGCCGGCGCGGCACTGGCGCTGCAGCGCGGAGAGCTCCGCGGTGCTGGCCACCGGCATCACGTCAGGCAGCGCGCCGGTGACGCGCTCCACGATGACGAATTCCTCGGCCTCGGTCGGATAGCCCACCAGAACCTTCATCATGAAGCGGTCGACCTGCGCCTCGGGCAGCGGATACGTGCCCTCGGTCTCGATCGGGTTCTGCGTCGCCATCACGAGGAACGGGTCGGGCACGCGGTGCGTCTCGCCGGCGATCGTGACTTGCCGCTCCTGCATCACCTCGAGCAGCGCGCTTTGCACCTTCGCGGGCGCGCGGTTGATCTCGTCGGCGAGCAGCAGGTTGCAGAACACCGGGCCGAGGGAAGTGCTGAACTCGCCGCTTTTCTGGCTGTAGATACGCGTGCCGACGAGGTCGGCCGGCACCAGGTCCGGCGTGAACTGGATGCGGCGGAAGCTGCCGCGGATCGCCTGCGCGAGCGTCTTCACGGTGAGCGTCTTGGCCAGCCCTGGCACACCTTCCACCAGGAGGTGCCCCTGCGCGAGCACCGCCACGAGGACGCGCTCCAGGAAGTGGTCCTGGCCGACGACCACCTTCTTGACCTCGTAGAGGATCCGCTCCATGAGCGTAGAGATTTCCTTGTTTTCCATGCGGCTCCCTGGAACGGGCTAGAAAGGATTCAGGCCCACCGCGCCGGCGGCGTTCTCGATCGGCACGGCGAAGCCGATGCCGACGAACACGCGCTGCTCGGTGGGGTTGAGGAGGCCGGTCACGATGCCGACCACTTCGCCTTCCCTCGTCACGAGCGGCCCCCCGGAATTGCCCGGGTTCACGGCCGCATCGAACTGGATCAGGTTGGTGAGGATGCGCTTGCCTTCGGTGGAGCGGTACTCGCGCTTCAGGCCGGAGATCACGCCCGCCGTCGCGGAAGGGCCGATGCCGAACGGGAAGCCCACCGCCACGACGTCGTCTCCGGGACGCAGGCCATGCGTGGAGCGCAAAGTCGCGGGTACGAGGTCGTCGGGCACCTTCTGCGCCTTTAACACGGCGAGGTCGTGCGCCGGACGCGCCCCGATCACCTCGGCCGCGCTTTCCATGCCGTCGGCGAAGGTCACGCGCACGCGCTTCGCGCCCGAGACGACATGCAGG
>DASPMF010000281.1:0-4299 GCA_035627155.1 Burkholderiales bacterium
AGGCGCGCGGCGAGAAGGTCTACGCCGCCAACTGCGTCGCCTGCCACCAGGCGAACGGCAAGGGCACGCCGCCGGCCTTCCCGCCGCTCGACGGCGGCAAGCTCACCACAGGGCCCAAGGAAGGCCACATCGACATCGTGCTGAACGGCAAGCCCGGCACCGCCATGGCGGCCTTCGGCAAGCAGCTGAACGACACCGACATCGCGGCGGTCGTCACCTACGAGCGCAACTCCTGGAGCAACAAGGCCGGGATCGTGCAGCCCGCCGAAGTCAAAGCCAGAAGGAAATAGGGACCATGAGCTCTGTCGTCGATACCCACGATCACGCCCACGGGCACGACCACCACGACGCGCACCACGGCCAGTACAGCGGCCTGATGCGCTGGGTGACGACCACGAACCACAAGGACATCGGCACGATGTACCTGTGGTTCAGCTTCATCATGTTCCTGGTCGGCGGCTTCATGGCGCTGGTGATCCGCGCCGAGCTCTTCTCGCCCGGCCTGCAGGTCGTCAACCCCGACTTCTTCAACCAGATGACCACGATGCACGGGCTCATCATGGTGTTCGGCGCGATCATGCCGGCGTTCGTCGGCTTCGCGAACTGGCAGATCCCGATGATGATCGGCGCGCCGGACATGGCGTTCGCGCGCCTCAACAACTGGTCGTTCTGGCTGCTGCCCTTCGCGGGGGCGCTGCTCATCCTCTCCTTCTTTACCCCGGGCGGCGCGCCGGGCGTCGGCTGGACCATGTACGCCCCGCTTACCGTGCAGATGGGCGTCGGCATGGACCTCACCATCTTCGCCGTGCACATCCTCGGGATGAGCTCGATACTCGGCTCGATCAACATCATCACCACCATCCTCAACATGCGGGCGCCGGGGATGACGCTGATGAAGATGCCGCTCTTCGTCTGGACCTGGCTCATCACCGCGTACCTTCTGGTCGCTGCGATGCCGGTGCTCGCCGGCGCGGTGACGATGACGCTCACCGACCGCCATTTCGGCACCACGTTCTTCAATGCCGCGGGCGGCGGCGACCCGGTGCTCTACCAGCACATCTTCTGGTTCTTCGGCCACCCGGAGGTGTACATCATCGCTCTGCCGGCGTTCGGCGTCGTTTCCCAGGTCATCCCCGCGTTCTCGCGCAAGCCGCTCTTCGGCTACGCGTCCATGGTGTACGCCACCTCGGCGATCGCCATCCTCTCGTTCATCGTCTGGGCACACCATATGTATACGGTGGGCATGCCGGTGACCGGCCAGCTCTTCTTCATGTACGCGACCACCCTCATCGCCGTGCCGACCGGCGTGAAGGTGTTCAACTGGGTGGCGACGATGTGGAAGGGCTCGCTGACCTTCGAGACGCCGATGCTGTTCTCGCTCGGCTTCCTGTTCCTGTTCACGCTGGGCGGCTTCACCGGACTCGTGCTCTCGCTCGTGCCGGTGGACATCCAGCTGCACGACACCTACTACGTGGTGGCGCATTTCCACTACGTCATGGTGGCGGGCGCGCTCTTCTCGGCGATGGCCGGCGTGTACTTCTGGCTGCCGAAGTGGACCGGCCGCATGTACGACGAGAAGCTGGGCAAGATTCACTTCTGGCTCACGCTGATCTTCTTCAACATGATCTTCTTCGTGCAGCACTTCCTGGGCCTCGCCGGCATGCCGCGCCGGATTCCGGACTACCCGCTCATGTTCGAGACGTGGAACAAGATCTCGACCATCGGCGCGTTCGGCTTCGGCCTGTCGCAGCTGCTCTTCCTGTACATCGTGCTGAAGTGCATCCGCAGCGGCGAGAAGGCCCCGCAGCTTCCCTGGGAAGGGGCCGACTCGCTGGAGTGGACGCACCTGCCCACGCCGGCGCCGTACCATTCGTTCGAGACGCCTCCCGTCGTTAAGTGAGCAAGAACACCAAGACGGCCTTGATCCTCGCCTCGATCGCCCTGACGACGTTCGTCGGCATCATCCTCAAGTACTGGCTGATGGGCCGATGAGCGTCGCGGCCGAGAACCGCAGGCTCTCGACGCGCCTCGCCATCGTCGCGGCGGGCATGTTCGGCTTCGCGTTCGCGCTGGTGCCGTTCTACAACGAGATCTGCGCCGCGCTCGGCGTGCAGTCGCTGGTGGAGAAGAGCGAGCCGCTCAACAGCCAGATAGACCGCTCGCGCACGGTGACCATCGAGCTCGACTCCAACGCGCACAACATGGCGTGGCGCTTCCGGCCGCTCGTCAACCACGTCGAGGTGCACCCGGGCCAGCTGATGACGGTCGAGTACGAGGTGGTCAACGTGCGAAACGTTCCGGTCACGGGCCAGGCCGTGCCGAGCTACGGGCCGCAGATCGCCGGGAGCTATTTCCGCAAGCTGGACTGCTTCTGCTTCCAGCAACAGACGCTCGCGCCCGGGGAAAGGCGCGTCATGCCGGTGACCTTCGTCGTCGATCCCAAGCTGCCGAAGGACCTGAACGCCATCGCGGTTTCCTACACGTTCTTCGAGGTCGACGGGAAGCGCGCGGCCGCCCCCGGAGGCAGGAGTTGATGGAGGCCACCGTGAAGCGCGCGTCCTTGCTCGATACGCTCAAGACCGTGGCCTTCGGATTCCTCGGCGTGCGCCGCAAGGCCGCCCATGAGGCGTCCCAGAGCCGGCCGCTGCACATCATCATCGCTGCGGTCTTGTTCGTGGTCCTCTTCATCCTCGCGGTGCGCACTATCGTGGGCATCGTGACCAGCTAAGCAGGGAGAACCAAAAAAATGGCGCACAGCGCACACCCGACCTCCACTACCGACCGCGGGCACTACTACGTGCCGCAACCGATGCCGTGGCCCATCATGGGCTCGGTGTCGATCTTCCTCATGGCGCTCGGCGGAGTGTTCGTCATGAACGGGGCGCGCGCCGGCTGGATTGGCTTCGCGGCGGGCCTGGTCCTCCTCGTCTACATGATGACGCGCTGGTTCGGCGACGTGATCAGCGAGTCCGAGGGCGGCAAGTACGGCCGCTGGGAGGACGTGTCGTTCCGCTGGGGCATGAGCTTCTTCATCTTCTCGGAAGTGATGTTCTTCGGCGCGTTCTTCGGCGCCCTGTTCTGGGCCCGCGTGTATTCGGTGCCGGAGCTCGGCGACCTCGAGCACCGCGCGCTGCTCTGGCCGGGCTTCGACGGCCTGTGGCCCACCGCCGGCCCGGGCATCACCGAGGCCTTCACCATCATCGGCGCATGGGGCCTGCCGGCCGTCAACACGCTGCTGCTGCTGACCTCCGGCGTCACCGTCACCTTCGCGCACTGGGCGCTGCTGCGCAACGACCGCTCCAAGCTCATCCTGTGGCTGGGCGCGACGGTGCTGCTCGGCATCGCGTTCCTGATCTGCCAGGGCGTGGAGTACGCGCACGGCATCAACGACCTCAACCTCAAGCTCTCGACCGGGATCTACGGCTCGACCTTCTACATGCTGACGGGCTTCCACGGCTTCCACGTCACCATCGGCGCGATCATGCTGACGGTGATCTGGTTCCGCTGCCTGAAGGGCCATTTCCGGCCCGACCACCACTTCGCCTTCGAGGGCGTGGCCTGGTACTGGCACTTCGTCGACGTGGTGTGGCTCGGCCTGTTCATCTTCGTGTACTGGCTATAACGCCCCCGGACGCCACAGGCCGAGGAACCAGCCGGCCATCAGCAGGACGAACAGCCCGACCGAAAGGCCCACGCGTATCGCGAGCGCGCGGGCCATTTTTTGCGGGTCGTCGCGCCCGCGCAGCATGTAGTACAGGGCCGATCCGAGGCTGGCGATGATCAGGACGAGCATCGCGATCACGACGTAACGCATGCCCGCAGGATACTCTTTCCGCCCCCGCCTCCGGGTCCTCGCCGCCGCCGCGCTTGGCTGCGCCGCAGGCATCGCCGCCGCGCAATGGCAAGCCGGGCGCGCCGAGGAAAAGCGCGCTGCCGCGGCGCACCTGGAGCGCGCCAGCGTGCGCGGGGTGTTCGAGCCGCGCTACACGGTGCTGCTCGACAATAAGGTGCGCCGCGGGCAGCCCGGCTACGAAGTCCTGACGCCGCTCAAGCTGACGGCGGCCGACTATGTCCTGGTCAACCGGGGATGGATCGCCGCGCCCGCGCGCCGCGACGTGCTGCCGGAAGTGCGCACGCCGCCGGGACCGGTGAGCATCGAGGGCGTCGCGCTCGAGCGCCTGCCGCGCGTGCTCGAGCGCGACGGCGGCGCCGGCAAGGTGCGGCAGACCCTCGACATCGCGGCGTACGCAGCCGAGACCGGCTTGCGCCTGCAGCCGCGCATCATCGAGCAGCATTCGC
>DASPMF010000282.1:0-11608 GCA_035627155.1 Burkholderiales bacterium
AATCGCCGTACCGCGACAAGGGCATCTTCATGGCGATGCCGCTCGACACGATGCTGACGAGCGACACGCAGGCCACGGCGGGCTTCTCGCTCGCGCCTTGGACGCGGGACGTTGGCCAGATGGTCGCTTCCCCCGGTGACCTCTACCGGATGATGGAGCGTCCCGTGAACCAGATACACTACCTCGACGGGCTCTCGCGCCTCGGCGATCGCGACGATGATTACGGCCTCCCATCGCTTGGCACCGGCGACGATCGCATCTGGCCGGACTTCGTCGCGAGCGACCTCGCCAACACCGGTCGCGGGCTGCAGCGCATGAGCTGGACGCAGGCGGCCCTGCTCGGCGGGGGGCTGGTCCTCGCGTCCTCCGTGCTCGACAAGCGGGCGCACACCTTTGCGGAGCGGCGCAAGGACGCCGGCTGGATGCGCCAGGGCATCCGCGTCGGCGATGCGCTGCCGGTCGCCGCGATGGGCCTCTCTGCCCTCTTCGCCTTCGACGATTCGCGGCCCGTGCTCTCGGACGCCGGCATCGCGGCGCTCGAGGCCGGCGGCCTTGCGTTCGTCGCCACGGAAGGCGTGAAGCGGGTCGTCGGTCGCGCGCGACCCGCCGCCGGCCTCGGCCACAAGGAGTTCGACACGGGAAGCTCGGAAGACCGCAACCACTCCTTCCCGTCCCGCCACGTGTCGGTCATGTGGGCGGCGGTCACGCCGTACGCCGAGGCGTTCGATGCGCCGTGGCTCTACGGCGTCGCGGCGATCACCAATGCGGCGCGGATCGGCAGCCGCGAGCACTGGCTGTCCGATACGGTCGGCGGCGCGGCGCTCGGCTACGCGCTCGGGCGGCTGGCGTGGGAAGCACGGCGCGAATCGCGGCGCGACAAGCGCGCGGCGAGGATTTCGGTAGGCTTGAACCAGGTGAACGCGGAATGGCAATTCGAATAACCGCCCTGCTCCTGGCTCTCGTGGCTACGACTGCTTCGGGGCAGGCTTGCAAGGTGATCGATCCGGAACTGCAGGTGTCGTATGCGGGGCCCTGCGTGAACGGCCTGGCGGAAGGCGTCGGCCATGCGTTCGGAACTGCCGAGTACCGCGGCGGCTTCAAGGCCGGCAAGAAGCACGGCAAGGGCGTCAAGACCTGGGCGAACGGCGACCGCTACGAAGGCGATTTCTTCGACGACTTCAAGCAAGGCACCGGGGCTTACGTGTGGGGACGCGGCCCCTGGCAAGGCGAGCGCTACGAAGGCGCCTACCTGCGCGACCGGCGCCACGGCTTCGGTACTTATCGCTACGCCAGCGGCGACGTCTATGCGGGCCCCTGGGAAAACGACATCGCCACTGGGCCGCCGACGCCGATGATGCTCGCGCTACGCAAGTTCCAGGAGGAGGCGCGCAGCGCCGTCGCCAAGGAAGGCGTCAAGGTCTGTCGCGAGCTGCCGATCGGCATCGCCGAGAGGGATTGGATTCGCGGCACCGTGGTCGCGAAGAAGGATGAGCGCGTAGGTATCCGGATCGACGATGCTGGCCGGTACCCCCACGTCGTCTCGAACGTCGAGATCCGGAAGGGCGAAACGATCTGGGACGCGCCCACCGAGTGGACACCATGCTTCTGACGAAGGGCTGGCAAAAGGCGCTCGTTGCCGCAGTCCTGCTGGCCGCCGCCGCGGTTCTGGCCCACCTCCACGTCGCGGCGCAGGTGTATCACCCGGTCGTGCGCCTCGCATCACCGGATGGAGTGACCCTTACCGCGCTCCAGGACGAAACGCCCGAGCGCCAGAAGTGCGGCCGGGCAAACGACACCTTTCTGAAGCCCATGCGCGAGCACTGCAAGGACTGCAGGGTGCTCTACGCACGTTGCGCACGCGAGCTGGATGCAACGGAAACCGCACTGTTGTCGAACCGGCCGCTACCGTTCTACATCGTGCATTCGCCGGGCTTGCGGCTCGCGATCGAAGGACCGGTCGCCACGGCGAAGCAGAATTGCGAGTTCATCGCCAAAGACTTGTTCGATCGCGGCTACCCACAGGCCGTCTGCCTCGCCCCGCGACTTTCACCGCAGAAATGAAAAAGGCCCCTCGCGGGGCCCTTGGTGCTGCTTGGCAAGGCTTAGTGGTGAGTCGTAGTGGTGTTGCTGTTGCTGGCAGCAGCCGCTACGCCTGCGGCCACGGCGGCTGCGGCAGCTGCCGCACCAGCGCCGATGCCGGCAGCCGCGCCCGCGGCCGTGCCGGCTGCAGCGCCACCTGCCGCGCCACCCGCAGCGCCCGCCGTGCCGGCGGCGCCACCAGCCGTCCCGGCAGTACCGCCGGCCGCACCCGCGGTGCCGCCCGTGGTGCCGCCGGTCGTGCCGGCCGTGCCCGCGCCCTGCGCGAACGAAAGCGAGGCAAAGGCGATCAACGCCGATGCGACGACGAAATGAATGTGCTTCATCGAAACCCCCTTATTCCCCGATTGGTGAAACAGACGTCCCCTAGGGCCGACAGCTTAGCCAGCCGCCCCCGCCGTGACAATAGTCACGAACCGTCAGGGTTTGTCAGGCCCAGGGGGTTGGAATTTTCTACACGAGGCGCTGTGCCGGCGCCAGCGGAGGCATTTGCGGTCGCAGCAAGGTGGTTGGCGAGGATCTCCCGAAGCCCGGACTCCCCGGCATGCTCGTACCCCAGGCAGTGCTGCCGCTCGTGCTCGACGATGAAGCGCGGCGGGGGGAAGTCGGCGCTGAACCAGAGGTCGCAACGCCCTGAGGCGAAGTCGAATTCGGCGCAGGCCTCGGGGCTCATGAGGAGCGGCACGTACTTCGCGCAGCGCTCCCGCATGACCTGGTGCGGGACGTAATGCTCGACGACCCGGAGCTCGGGCCAGCCCTCGACGCGTTCCTCGCCGATGGTCGTGCACGCTGTCGAAAACAGGACAACGAGGGGAATGAGCGCCCGCTTCACCGCCGAGAGTATTCGCGGCGCGGGTTGCCCGCCTCGCGGGACCGCCATGCGCGGCCCGGGCCGTGACGGGGCGGCGACAGGCCGGATGGGATAATCGGCCAGCGGATTCCTTCATGTTCCCTTCCCGGCTCTCCCATCGCGCGCTGTTCGGACTCGGCGCCCTCGCCTGCGCGGCGCTCCTCGGCTTCGGCTACTACCTGCAGTACGTGCGGGGGCTCGAGCCTTGTCCGCTGTGCCTCGTGCAGCGGGGGTTCTTCTACCTGGTCATGGGGGTGCTACTCATCGGTGCCCTCCATGGAAGAGCGCCCGGGGTTTACGGCACGGCAGGCGCCATTGCGGCGCTGGGCGGAGCCGCCATCGCGTCGCGGCAGGTGTGGCTGCAGCACCTGCCGGCCGACAAGGTGCCGCAGTGCGGGCCGGACCTCTACTTCATGCTCGAGAACTTCCCGCTCTCGCAGACGCTTCAGAAGCTCATCACCGGCACCGGCGAGTGCGCGGTGGTGGACTGGACCTTCCTCGGACTCTCGATCGCCGAGTGGTCGCTCGGCTGGTTCGTCGCGCTGGCGCTCTACGCGGCGTGGATCGCCCTGCGCGGGCGCTCGGCGCGGGCGGCGACGGCTTCGGCGTAGACCTCGCCGAGGAGGATCAGCATCGGCCCGCCGTTCGAGCGGGCCAGCGACGGCAGCTCTCCCAGCACGCCAAATGCGTGGACGGTTGAAGGCAGCGATGCGCTTTCGACGACTGCGACCGGCGTGTCGGCGGGCTTGCCGGCGGCGATGAGGGCGGCGTGGATCGCCTCCGCTTCGCCGGCGCCCATGTAGATCGCCGCGGTGTCGGCGGCGAGGACGGCCTGGATCCAGGTGCTTTCGCGCTCGCCTTCGCCGACGCGCGGGGTGACGAAGGTGACGCTGCGCGCGGCGCCGCGGCGGGTAAGCGAGACCCTGAGCTCGGCGCTCGCGGCGAGGGCGGCGGTGATCCCGGGGACGACCTCGACCCGGATGTCCTCGCGCTGCAAGGCGGCGATTTCCTCGTGGGCGCGGCCGAAGAGCATCGGGTCGCCGCCCTTCAGGCGCACCACGGTGCGATGGCGGCGCGCGGCGTCGACGAGCTGCTTGTTGATGAAGCGCTGCGCGGTGGCGTGGCGGCCGGAGCGCTTGCCGACGGCCACTCGCCTTTGCGTTTTCACCAATGAAAGTATTTCGCAGGGAACGAGCGCATCGTAGAAGACGATGTCGGCTTCGCCGAGCAGCCGGGCCGCGCGCACCGTGAGGAGGTCGGCTGCGCCCGGCCCGGCGCCGACGAGATGCACGGTTGCGCTCATCGCGGGCGGAAGATGGGGAAGTCGCTGAAGGCGCGCAGGGCGGCCTCGGCGTCTTCGCCGTCCTTGAGGAGGAAGGCGTCGAAGCCGACGGCTTCCAGGGGCTGGAGGTGGTCGCGCACGACGTGGCCGACGGCGCGCAGCTCGCCCTTGTAGCCGTAGCGCTTGCGCAGCAGGCGCGCGATGGAGAAACCGCGGCCGTCGCCGAACTTCGGGAATGTCACCTCGACGCGGTCCACGGAAGCCAGCTGGTCGACAAGATCCTCCGGGGCGTCGGAAGACTGCACGACAAGAACTTTCCCGGTTTCAGGCGAGGGCAGGTTCGCGACGATCTGCCGGTTGCGGATGAGGGTGGCCATAGACGGCTTCCTTGAAGGGGGCGATGCCGAGTCGGTGCACGACGTCGACGAAGCGCTCGTGCTCGCTGTCGCGCTCGGCGAGGTAGCGGGTGATGAGCTTCTCCACGACGTCGGGGACCTCGGCGCGGGCGAAGGCGGGGCCGATGACCTTGCCCAGCGCCGCGGGAAATTGGCTTCCGCCGATCTCGACCTGGTACCACTCCTCGCCGTGCTTATCGACGCCGAGGATGCCGATGTGACCGACGTGGTGGTGGCCGCAGGCGTTCATGCAGCCGGAGATGTTGAGGTCGAGCTCGCCGATGTCGTGCAGGTAGTCGAGGTCGTCGAACCTTTGCTGGATCGCCGCGGCGACCGGGATGCTCTTCGCGTTGGCGAGGGCGCAGAAGTCGCCGCCCGGGCAGCAGATGATGTTGGTGAGCAGGCCGATGTTCGGCGTGGCGAAGCCGAGCGCCTTCGCCTCGGCGTGCAGCGCCGGCAGGTCCTTCTGCCGCACGTCGGCGAGGATGATGTTCTGCTCGTGCGAGACGCGCAGCTCGCCGAACGCGTAACGGTCGGCGAGGTCGGCGATGGCGTCCATCTCGTCCGCCGTCGCGTCGCCCGGCGGCACGCCGGTCCTCTTCAGCGAGAGCGTGACCGCCGCGTAGCCGGGCACCTTGTGGGGGTGGACATTGCGCCGCGTCCAGGCCGTGGGCGCGAAGTTTTCATCAGGGATGTTTTCATACGGAGGGCGAGTAAAGCGGCCCTCTACCGCCCGCACCTTCTCCTCGGTCAGCGTGGCAGGCCCGCCCTTGAGCTGCAGCCACTCGGCCTCGACCTCGGCGCGGAACTTCTCGACGCCCCAGGCCTTGAGCAGGATCTTGATGCGCGCCTTGTGGATGTTGTCGCGGCGCCCGAAGCGGTTGTACACGCGCAGGATCGCCTCGAGGTAGGTGAAGAGGTGCTTCCAGGGCAGGAACTCGCGGATCAACTCGCCGATCATCGGCGTGCGGCCCAGGCCCCCGCCGACCAGCACCCGGAAGCCGACTTCGTCCCCGTCGCGAACCGCGTGCAGGCCGATGTCGTGCACGGCCACCGCGGTGCGGTCGGCCTTCGCGCCGTTCACCGCGATCTTGAACTTGCGCGGCAGGTAGTTGAACTCGGGATGGAAGGTCGACCACTGGCGGATCAGCTCGCACCACACGAAGCTGTCCACGATCTCGTCGGCGGCGACGCCGGCGAAGTGGTCGGTGGTGATGTTGCGGATGCAGTTGCCGGAAGTCTGGATGGCGTGCATCTGCACCGTGGCGAGCTCGGCGAGGATGTCCGGCACCTGCTCGAGCTTCGGCCAGTTGAGCTGCAGGTTCTGCCGGGTCGAGAAGTGGCCGTAGCCGCGGTCGTACCGCCGGCTGATGGAAGCCAGCTTGCGGAGTTGGCTTGAAGAAAGCAGCCCGTAGGGGATGGCGATGCGCAGCATCGGCGCATAGCGCTGGATGTACAGGCCGTTGCGCAGGCGCAGCGCCTTGAACTCGTCCTCGGTGAGCGAGCCGGCGAGGAAGCGCCGCGTCTGGTCGCGGAACTGCGCGACGCGCTCGTCCACCAGCCGCTGGTCCACCTCGTCGTAGCGGTACATGGGCGGGCATTGTGGGCCGGCGCCTTATGCATTAGAAAGACTATTCTGCTAGACTCTTATAACCAAAATGAAGATCCAGCAGCTCCGCTACCTCACCGAGGTCGTCCGGCGCGGCCTCAACATCTCCGAGGCCGCCGAGGCCCTCCATACCTCGCAGCCGGGCGTCTCGAAGCAGATCCGGGCGCTCGAGGAGGAGCTCGGCATCGAGGTCTTCGTGCGCCACGGCAAGCGCCTCGTCGAGGTCACCGAGCCCGGGAAGTCGGTGATCGCCATCGCCGAGCGCATCCTCGCCGAGGCGCAGAACCTGCGCCGCGCCGGGGAGGAGTTCGCGAACGAGAAGCTCGGCACCCTCACCATCGCCGCCACCCATACCCAGGCGCGCTACGCACTGCCCAAGGCGGTGGCCGCGTTCAAGAAGCGCTACCCGAAGGTGCAGCTGCACATCCACCAGGGCAACCCGACGCAGATCTGCGAGCAGGTGATCGCGCGCGAGGCGGACTTCTGCGTCGCCACCGAGGCGATCTCGCTCTACCCGGAGCTCGTCTCCCTGCCGGTCTACCAGTGGAACCGCTGCGTCGTCGTGCCGCCCAAGCACCCGCTCCTCAAGGGCCCGCTCACGCTCGAGGCGCTGGCGAAGCATCCGATCGTCACCTACGACTTCGCGTTCGCGAACCGCTCGCTGGTGCAGAAGGCGTTCGAGGCCAAGGGCCTGCGGCCGGAGATCGTCCTCACCGCGCTCGACGCGGACGTGATCAAGACCTACGTCGAGCTCGGCCTCGGCGTGGGCATCCTCGCCAGGATGGCGTTCGACCCGAAGCGCGACGCCAGCCTGCGCGCCATCGACGCAAGCCACCTCTTCGAGTCGAGCACCACGCGTCTGGGCGTGCGCAAGGGCGCGTACCTGCGCCGCTACGCCTACGAGTTCATCGAGCTCTTCGCCCCCCACCTGCCGCGCGCCGTGGTCGAGCGCACCGTGGCCGGCGAGACGGGGTCTTCGTTCGAGCTCTGAGGCTTAGGAGAAGCGCGCGATGAACTCGCGGACCTTGGGATACACCACTTCGCGCCAGCGGCGGCCGGAAAAGATGCCGTAGTGGCCGACGCCAGGGGCCTGGAAGTGCTCGCGGCGCTCCTTGGGGATGTTGAGGCAGAGCTGGTGCGCGGCTTCGGTCTGGCCGTTGCCGGAGATGTCGTCGAGCTCGCCCTCGATGGTGAGGAGCGCGGTGTCGCGGATGGCCTGCGGGCGCACCAGCTCGTCGCGCAGGACCATGCGCCCTTTCGGCAGCGCGAACTCCTGGAACACCGTCTTCACCGTGTCGAGGTAGTACTCGGCCGGCATGTCGAGCACCGCGTTGTACTCGTCGTAGAAGCGCCGGTGCGCGTCGGCCGACTCGCCGTCGCCCTGCATCAGGTGGTTGAAGTAGTCCCAATGCGCGTTGAGGTGGCGGTCCGGGTTCATCGCCACGAAGCCCAGGTGCTGCAGGAAGCCCGGGTAGACGCGGCGCATGAAGCCGGGGTAGTTCTGCGGCACGCGGTGGATCACGTTCTGCTCGAACCACGAATACGGCTTGCGCGTAGCGAGGTTGTTCACCGCGGTGGGGCTGCGCCGCGCGTCGATCGGCCCGCCCATCATCGTCATGGTGCGCGGCGCGTGCGGCTCGCCGTTCGCCGCCATGAGCGAGATCGCCGCCAGGACCGGCACGGTGGGCTGGCACACCGACATCACGTGCAGATCCGGGCCGAGCAGCCGGATCCAGTCGCGCACGTAGTCGACGTAGTCGGCGAGGTGGAACGGGCCTTCGCTGAGCGGCACCATGCGCGCGTCCACCCAGTCGGAGATCCAGACGTCGTGCTCCGGCAGGAGCGAGCGCACCGTGTCGCGCAGCAGCGTCGCGTGGTGCCCTGAGAGCGGCGCGACCACGAGCACCTTGTGCGCCTTCTGCCGGCCGTCGTTGAAATGCACCAGCTTGCAGAACGGCCGGTCGAGCGCGATCTCGATGTCGGCGTCGATGCGCCACGCCGGCTTCTCGTAGCGCTGCGTGAGTCGCAGGAAAAGGTCGCTCGAGGCGGCGACCCGGCGCGCGAACGGCGCGTAGGCCCACGGGCTGAACGGGTTCCCGAACCAGCCGCGCGACAGCTCGGCCATGTACCGCATCGGCGCCAGCGCCAGGTGCTGCGCCTCGTAGAGGTTGTAGAGCACGATTTGCTTATAACAGAATTGACGCACTGCCGCATTGGCGTAGGCCGCGGTTAGGCAGGTACTCTCGGCCCATGCGGCGGGGCATTCGCATGGCGATCCGGGGGCTGTTGTTTTTGCTCCTGGTTTGCGCCCTCCTCGGGCTCGCAGCCTACGCGTGGCTGCGCCAGTCGCTGCCCCGGACCTCGGGCGAGCTGTTTGCAGAAAGCCTCGTACGCCCCGTCGAGATCCTGCGCGACGGATATGGGATCCCGCATATCTTCGCCGCCACGCCGGAAGACGCGTACTACGCGCTCGGCTTCGTGCATGCGCAGGACCGGCTGTGGCAGATGGAGATGAGCCGGCGCGTCGCTGCGGGCCGCCTCGCGGAGGCGCTCGGCCCGGCGGCGCTGGAGACCGACCGGTTCCTGCGCACGCTCGGCATCCGCCGATCGGCGCAGGCCAACCTCAAGCACTACAACGCGGACACCGTGAAGGCGCTCGAGGCCTACGCGGCCGGCGTCAACGCGTTCCTCGCCGCGAAGCCGGTGCTTCCACCCGAGTTCTGGCTGACGGGCGTGCGGCCCGAGCCGTGGGAGCCGGTGGACTCGATCGCGTGGACCAAGATGATGGCGTGGGACCTGGCCGGCAACTGGCGCTCGGAGCTCCTGCGCATGCGCCTCGCCCCGACGCTGTCCAACGCGCGCATCGACGAGTTCCTGCCGCCCTATCCCGGCGACGCCGCGCCCGCGCTGCCGGAGCTGCGCGAGCTCTACCAGCAGGCGGGCAAGGCTTCGCGCGAGCTCGCGGAGCGCTTCGGCGAGGCGCCGGACTTCGCGCTCGGCTCCAACTCGTGGATCGTCAGCGGCGCGCGCAGCGCCACCGGCAAGCCGCTCCTCGCCAACGATCCGCACCTCGGCCTCACGGCGCCGCCGGTATGGTACTTCGCGCACCTCAATGCGCCGGGCCTCGACGTGATCGGCGCCACGCTGCCCGGCGTGCCGGGCGTGGTGCTCGGGCGCAACCCGCGCATCGCGTGGGGCTTCACCAACACCGGGCCCGACGTGCAGGACCTCTACCTCGAGAAGCTCGACGACAAGGGGAACTACCTCACGCCCGAAGGCCCGCGCCCATTCCGCACCTTCCAGGAGACGATCAAGGTGAAGGGCCGCGACGACGAGATCCTGACCGTGCGCGTGTCACGGCACGGGCCGGTGATCTCGGATGTGCTGCGCGCGGCGCAGGACGGGCTGCCGCGCGGCCACGTCGTCTCGATGGCGTGGACGGCGCTCGCGGAGGACGACCTTACGGTGCAGGGCGCGATCAACCTCGGGCGCGCGCAGGACTGGCCGGGCTTCCTCGCCGCGGCGCGCGACTTCCACGCCCCGCAGCAGAACATGAGCTACGCCGACGCGGCCGGCACGATCGCGTTCATCGCCGCGGGCCGCGTGCCGGTGCGAAAGCCCGCCAACGACCTGAAAGGGCTCGCGCCGGCGCCGGGCTGGGATGAGCGCTACGACTGGGCGGGCTACGTCCCGTTCGACGAGCTGCCGCGCCTCGTCAACCCGCCTGCGGGAACCGTCGTCACGGCGAACGAAAAGGTCGTGCCGCCGGGCTACGGCCATCACATCACCTTCGAGTGGCAGCCGCCGTATCGCGCCAGCCGCATCCGCGCGCTGCTTGGCGAGGCGGAGCGGCACACGCTGCGCACGTTCGCGGCATTGCAGGGCGATGTGGTTTCCCTTGCCTCCCGGCAACTTCTTGAAATCCTGAAAGACACAAGACCAAAGTCCGATGAAGCGCGCGAAGTGCTGCAGCAGCTGCGCGAATGGGACGCGCGCATGGACCCGGACCGGTCGGAGCCCCTCCTGTTCGTCGCCTGGTGGCGCGAGCTCGCGCGCGGCGTGTACGCCGACGAGCTCGGCGACGCGTTCCAGCGCAACTGGAGCGCGCGCCCGGTGTTCCTCAAGGCAGTGCTGGAGAACCGCGGCGGGCAGGCGCGCTGGTGCGACAACGTGCGCACCGCGGCGGCCGAGTCCTGCGAAGACGTCGCGGCCGAGGCGCTCGAGCAGGCGATCGCCGGCCTGCGCCGCTCGTACGGCCCGTACCGCACGCGCTGGCGCTGGGGCGAGGCGCACGTCGCGCACCATCCGCACCGGCCGCTCTCCACCGTGAGCCTGCTCGCGCCCTTCTTCGACATCCGCGTGCCGAGCGCCGGCGACGCCTTCACCGTGAACGTGGGGCGCAGCGACTTCCACCACCCGCTCGAGCCGTTCGCCAACCGGCATGCGCCGAGCCTGCGCGCGCTCTACGACCTGGCCGAGCCGCAGAACTCGCTCTTCATCCATTCGGGCGGGCAGTCCGGCAATCCGCTCTCGCGGCACTACCGGTCGTTCTCCGCCGCGTGGGCGCGCGGCGACTACATCCCGATGCTCACCGACCGCGCGCGGCTCGAGGCCGCGGGCGTTCAGCGGCTCGCGCTCGTGCCGCGCAGGTAGAGGTTGTTGGCGACGAGCGCAGCGACCACCAGCAGCGCGCCGCCGAGCTCCACCGCGCCGAAGCTGCGGCCGAGCGCCGCCTCGATGCCGAACACGCACACCGGGATGAGGTTGAGCGCGAGCATCGTGTTGAGCGGCCCGAGCTTGCGCGCGGCGTTGTTGAAGGCGAGCACGCCGAGAGCCACCGTGCCGATCGAGAAATAGGTGATCTGCCACCACACGCTGCCGATCGATTCCAGCGTCGGCATCGCCGCCCAGCCGGCGGCGATCGCCAGGCCGTTCGCCGCCGCCAGCGTGAGCGCGCCGGTGATGCAGGTGAGCACCGTGTAGCGAAGCGGTGTCCAGCCGGGAAACGAAGCGGCGCCGAGCGTGTAGGTCACCCAGCACAGCGCGCCGACGAACACCAGCACGTCGCCGACGAGCTCGCGGGTAAACCCGGTCTCGAAGTCGCCGCGCGCGACCACGAGCATCACGCCCACGAATGCGGCCGCCACGCAGCCGAGGGTGAACGAAGCCGGGCGCTGGCCGCGGATCGCCCACACCGCGAGCGCGGTGAGCGGCGTCTGCAGCGCCATGATGATGGACGCGTGCTCCGGCCGCGTGAGGCCGAGGCCGATCCACACCAGCAGATTGAAGCCGCCGATCCCGATCATGCCGAAGAGCAGTCCGGGGACGAGGCGATTGCCGAAGCGCAGCGCCCCGCGCCCCTCCACCGCCACCAG
>DASPMF010000283.1:0-7791 GCA_035627155.1 Burkholderiales bacterium
CACACCGTGCCGACCGGCTTTGCCGGCGTGCCACCCGTCGGACCCGCGACGCCCGTGATCGAAAGCGCGACGCTGCCGTGGCTGCGGGCGAGCGCGCCTTCGACCATGGCGCGCGCGGTTTCCTCGCTGACCGCACCGTGCCTGGCGAGGACCTGCGCCGGCACGCCAAGCAATTCCTGCTTCGCCTCGTTGGAATAGGTGACGAATCCGCGCTCGAACCACGCGGACGACCCGGCGACGGAGGTGACGACCTGCGCGACCCAGCCGCCGGTGCAGGATTCGGCCGTGACGATGCGCTGCCCGCTGGCTTTGAGCGCGGCACCGACCTTTTCGGCCAGCGCTTTCACAGCACGAATCTCTTGAAGAGGGCCAGGACCAGCAGCGTGTAGCCGGCGGCAAGCAGGTCGTCGAACATCACCCCGAACCCGCCCTGCCAGCGGCGCTCGAACCAGCGGATCGGCGCGGGCTTGAGGATGTCGAAAGCCCGGAAAACGACGAAGGCTGCGAGCTGCCAGAAGAACTCGCGCGGAACCACGCTGAGAACGAGCAGGAACGCCACCACCTCGTCCCACACCATGCCGCTGTGGTCGTGCGCGCCCAGCCGGCGCCCGGTCAAGCTGCAGGCCCATACGCCCACGGCGAAGAGCAGCGCGAGCACGCCGAGGAGGATCGGCGCCGGATACGCTGCGCCGAAGAACCAGCCGATCGGCCAGGCGAGCAGCGTTCCGAAGGTGCCGGGCGCGAAAGGGGCAAGGCCCGCGCCGAAGCCGAACGCGATGAGGTGGGCGGGATGCGAGGCGGCGAAGGCCGGCGTCGGCTTGAAGACGATCATCGGAAGTGGTCGAAGCCGGCTTCGTACGGCACCGGCTTTCCTTGCGCGTCCACGATTTCGAGGTCACGGCCGGCCTGGACCTCGCCGATGCGCGTGGCGCCGAGCGCGGCGACGTGGGTGCGGCGCCCCGCCGGCGCCGTGAACAGGAGCTCGTAGTCGTCGCCGCCGGAGAGAACGCAGCGGCGCACCAGGCTTTCGTCCTTGCCTTCCAATGCTGATTCCCTGGGGATCGACTCATATTGCACACGCGCGCCGACGCCCGAGCGCTCGAGGATGTGGCCGAGATCCGCGGCCAGGCCGTCGGAGACGTCGATTGCGGCAGTGGCGAGGCCACGCAGCTTCAGTCCAAGCGCGACGCGCGGCTCCGGCGTATGCAGCCGGCGCGCGGCCGAGGGAATCTCCGGCTGCACGAGGGCGAGCGCTGCGCCGCCGAGCGAGCCGGAGACCCAGACGTCGTCGCCCGGCTTTGCGCCCCGGCGGGTCAGCGCGCTGCCGCGCGGCAGCTCGCCGATCGCGGTGATCGAGACCACGACCTGCGGGCCGCGCGTGGTGTCGCCGCCGGCAAGCTCGACGCCATGCGCGCCGGCCAGGGCGAACACGCCGTCGGAGAAGCCCTGCAGCCAGGCTTCGTCCGCGCTGGGAAGCGAGATCGCGAGGAAGAACCAGCGCGGCTTCGCGCCGCTCGCCGCGAGGTCGGAAAGGTTGACCGCCAGCGCCTTGTGCCCGAGCGCGCGCGGGTCCACCGAGGGAAGGAAGTGACGGCCTTCCACGAGCATGTCGCACGTGACGGAGAGCTCCATGCCCTCGCCAGCCTCGAGGCGCGCGCAGTCGTCGCCCTGCGCCGTGGAGCGGGCGAAGTAGCGGCGGATGAGCTCGAACTCGTTCAGGCGCTGTTGCGGTGCTTGGCGACTTCTTCCGGGCGCAGGTCCGCGGCGACCTTCTCGAGCACGCCGTTGACGAAGCGGTGGCCCTCCGTGCCGCCGAAGCTCTTGCCAAGCTCGATTGCCTCGTTGAGCACGACCTTGAAGGGGGTGCGCGGGTGCTCGGAGAGCTCGTAGGTCCCGATGTAGAGGATCGCGCGCTCGACCGGCGACAGCTTGTCGAATCCGCGGTCGACGTGCGGGGCGATGAGCGCCTGCAGCTCGGCCGCCCGGTCGCGCACTCCCGATACAAGGCTGCGCGCCAGCGTCTTGTCCGAGTCGTGGAACCCGTCGAGGGCCTTCAGCTCCTCCAGCGCGTCGCCGCCCGAGAGCTGCCAGGCGTAGAGGGCCTGCAGCGCGACTTCGCGCGATTGCCGGCGGGGCGAGGAGCTCATGCGCCGAGCTTCGTCTTCAGCCGCGCCATCTCCACCGCGACGCGCAGGGCTTCGGCGCCCTTGTCGAGCCGGGCGCGGGCCTGCGCCTCGTCTTCGGTGGTGAGGATGCCGTTGCCGACCGGAACGCCGAACTCGAGCGCAACGTCGGTCACGCCCCGCGCGGATTCGTTCGCCACGATCTCGAAGTGGTAGGTCTCGCCGCGGATCACGCAGCCAATGGCGACGAGCGCGTCGAAGCGGCGCGTCTGCGCCAGCCATTGCAGCGCGAGCGGGATCTCCAGGGCGCCAGGCACGCTCTCCACGCTGACGTCGCGCAAACCGAGCTTTTCGGCTTCCGCCCGGGCCCGCGCGAGGAGCTCGGAGGAGATCTCCTCGTTGAACCGGCTGGCGACGATGGCGACGCGCATCGCGCTAGCGCCGCGGATGCTCGACGTAGCCGGTGACTTCCAGCCCGAAGCCCGCCATGCTCGGCATCTTCCTCGGCGCCGCCATGAGCTTCATGCGCCCGACCCCGAGGTCGCGCAGGATCTGCGCGCCGATTCCGTAGAGGCGCAGGTCCATGCTGCGCCCCGCCCGCGGGCGCGGCTCGCCCGCCTCGCCGCAATTCATGAGCACCATGACGCCGCCGCCGCTCTCGCGGATGCTCGAGAGCGCCTCGCCGACGCTCCAGGAATGCGTTCCCGGGCCCGCGTCCAGAAGGTCCATGACCGAGAGCGGCTCGTGCACGCGCACGAGCGTCTCGCTTTTCTCCTCGATCGTCCCGAGGCGCAGCGCCAGGTGCAGCGAGCCGACCGCCAGGTCGCGGTACGAAACGAGATGGAAGCTTCCCCACGGCGTCTGGATCGGCCGCTCGTCGACGCGCTTCACCAGCGACTCGTTGCGGCTGCGGTACTCGATGAGGTCCGCGATGGTGCCGATCTTCAGCTTGTGCGCCGATGCGAACTCCAGGAGGTCCGGCAGCCGGGCCATCGTGCCGTCGTCGCGCATGATCTCGCACAGCACCGCCGCGGGCTGCAGCCCGGCGAGCCGTGCGAGGTCGCAGCACGCTTCCGTGTGCCCGGCGCGCACCAGCACGCCGCCCGGCTGGGCGATCAGGGGGAACACGTGTCCGGGCTGGACGATGTCCGCCGGGCCGGCCTTCTCGGCGCACGCCACCTTGATGGTCAGCGCGCGATCGTGCGCCGAGATCCCGGTCGCGATGCCCTCGGCGGCCTCGATCGACACGGTGAAGTTCGTGCCGTGCCGCGAGCGGTTCTGCTCGACCATCGGGCGCAGGCCGAGGCGCTCGGCGTGGCCCTCCGTGATCGGCATGCAGATCAGGCCGCGGCCGTGCTTGGCCAGGAAGTTGATCTTCTCCGCGGAGACGAACTCGGCGGCGAAGACGAGGTCGCCCTCGTTTTCCCGGTCCTCGTCGTCGACGAGGATGACGATCTCGCCGCCGCGGATCGCGGCGACGATGTCGGTGATCGGACTGATGGCGGCGGTCTCGCGGCGCATCAGCCGATTCTACCCGGGGTCAGGTACCGAACTCGGCTCCCGGAGTTCGGTGCCTGACCCCGATCTTGTTACTCGGTGGCCTGGCCCTCCGCCGCCTCGTCGGCCCCGCCGACACGCTCGCGGATGCGCGCGGACTTGCCCGAGCGGCTGCGCAGGTAGTAGAGCTTGGCGCGGCGCACCTCGCCCTTGCGCTTCACCTCGATGGAGGCGATGAGCGGCGAATAGGTCTGGAACGTGCGCTCGACGCCTTCGCCGGAGGAAATCTTGCGGACGATGAACGAGGAGTTGAGGCCGCGGTTGCGCTTGGCGATCACCATTCCCTCGAAGGCCTGCGAGCGCTTGCGCTCGCCTTCGACGACGTTCACGTTCACGACGACCGTGTCGCCGGGTGAGAAGTCCGGGATGGCCTTCTTAAGACGCTGGATCTCTTCTTTCTCGAGCTGCTCGATCAGGTTCATGGTCTTGCTCCGTGTTCGCGCTGGAATTCGTCCAGCAGCTTCCTTTCCTCGTCGCTCAGGCGCCGGCTCTCGATGAGCTCCGGCCGCCTCAGCCACGTCCTTCCCAGCGCCTGCTTCAGCCGCCAGCGCCGGATGTTCTCGTGGTGCCCCGACATCAGCACCTCGGGCACCTTCAGCCCCTCGTACGCCTCGGGGCGCGTGTACTGCGGGCAATCGAGCAGGCCGTCGGCGAACGATTCCTGCAACGCCGAGGTGTCGTCGCCGAGGGCGCCGGGCAGCTGGCGCACCACCGCGTCGATGACCGCCAGCGCGGCGATCTCGCCTCCCGACAGCACGAAATCGCCGAGCGAAAGCTCCTCGTCGACCCGGCGCACGAGCAGCCGCTCGTCCACCCCTTCGTACCTGCCGCACAACAGGGTTAGGGACTTCTCCTGCGCAAGCTCCATAACCCTCTTGTGCTGCAACCGCCTGCCCTGCGGCGAGAGGTAGATCACCCGGCCTCCGCCTTCGGCTTTCGCCGCGTCCAGCGCCTTCTCCAACGGCTCGGCCAGCATCACCATCCCCGGCCCGCCGCCGAACGGCCGGTCGTCCACCGTGCGGTAGTTGTTGGTCGTGAAATCGCGCGGATTCCACGCCTTCAGCTGCCACAGCCCCTGCGAGAGCGCCCGGCTGCTGATGCCGCTCTCCGTGATCGCCCGGAACATCTCCGGGAAGAGCGTCACCACGTCGAACCGGATCACCAGTCCGCTCCCCACTCCACGTCGATCCGCCGCGCCGGCAGATCCACCGCCTTCACGACGGCCGCCACCCAGGGCAGGAGGTGCTTCTTTCCCGCGCCCGCAATTTCCATCACATCCTGCGCACCGTTCGAGAAGAAGCCCTGCACTTTCCCGAGCGGCTCGCCCTGTCGGTTCACCACCTCGAAGCCGATCAGGTCGGCGTGGAAGTAGTGCCCTTCACCCGGATCCCCCATCGCCTCGCGGCGCAGGGAGACCGGCATGCCCTTCAGCTTCAGCGCCTCTTCGCGGACCTCGACGCCTTGGGGCTTCGCGATCACCGAGGATCCATGGACCCTCGCCTCGACCCGGTAGGGTGTCTCGCCGATCCACCATTCGGTGGCCTGCGCAAGCCCTGCAGCCCCGCCGCGTTCCGGCGCCACCTTGATCCAGCCCCGCACGCCGTAGCTCCCGGCGACGCGGCCCATGCGGATCAACCCTTCAGGCTGCTTTCTTTGCAAACTGCTGCACCAGCCGCTTCGCCGTCGGCGAGAGCTGCGCGCCCTTCGCCTGCCAGTGCTTCACACGCTCCATGTTCACGCGCAGCGACTCCCGGCCCTCCGGGGCCTTCGGGTCGTAGAACCCGAGTCGCTCGATGAACTTGCCCTGCACGTGCCGGCGCGAGTCCGCGACCACCACGTGATAGAAGGGCCGCTTGTTCGCGCCGCCGCGCGCCAGTCGAATCACCACCATCGTTATGCCCCAGCTGCGTTGGAAAGGAGCGGGATTATACGGATAAAGATAAAGAGTACAATCGAAACATTGTCACACATTCCTCTTTATGCCCACGGTCCGTATCGACGACGAAGTCTTTGAAGCGCTCAAAAAACTCGCCGAGCCGCTGATCGACACTCCCAACTCCGTCCTCCGCCGCCTGCTAGGCCTCGAGCAGAAAAAGGCCCCCCTGAAGCTCGCCCCGGCCAAGGTGCAGCGCGAGCAGACCCCGCAATCCGTCTATGAAGAAAACCTTCTCCAGGTACTCGCCGCTCCGCCCTTCCACGGCCGGGGCAACAAGAAGGACGTCACCCTCGCCGTCGTCGAGCGCATGATGAAGCGCGGCCTCATCCCGCCGTCGGACCTCGAGTTCGTCGCCACCGGCGAGACGAAGGCCGAAAACAAGATCTCGTGGGGAAGGAACCTGCTGAAGAACCGCGGATTGATGCGCGCCGATTCGCCGCGCGGGATTTGGGAGCTGACGCCGGAGGGACGTGCCGTTAGTTCAGGTCGCCGTCCTTGAAGTACTTCGTGCCTTGGATGGTGGCTTCGAGGGCGAGGCCGGTCTCCGTGAGCTGATACAGCTCCATGTCCTTCGAGACGGTGATCGCGCCTTCGGCGGAGCCGCCCTTGCCGCCGCCTTTCGCGACCGCGTCGGCGTGGGCGCCGCCCTCCCAGCCGTCGTTGATGAAGTCGTCGAACGCCTTCTTCGACTTGAAGATGAAGATGCCGCGGAAGTCCTTCACGCCCAGTCCGAGGCCGACGCCGGCCGAGCCCATCTTCATGAAGATGTCCTTGCCGGTTTTGTTGTTGCGGGCGACGCCGCGGCCGGCGGCGAGGGAAGCGAAGATGAGGTTGACCCCGGCATTGCTGAACACGGCGTACCCGTAGGCGCTGCCGATCTTGCCCTTCGCGTTCGGGTAGTACTTGTAGAGCTTCGCGAGCGTCTCGGATCGCATCTTACGGATCTCGGCGCGCTTCTCGGCCGGCGACTCGGCCCAGGCGGGGATGGCGAAACCGAACAGCAGCAACAAGGAAACGGTCCTCAGCACGCGCGGATCATAGCCTCAGCGGCGCATCACGAACATCGCGCCGGTCTCGCGCACGTGGTCGACGCGCCCGGGATAGAAAGGATGGCGGCGCATGAAAAGCGAAGAGGCCCGCTCGCGCGCGGCGAGGCGGTTGAGGAACAGCACGGCGCCCTCGTACTTGTAGCCGGCGCGGACCGCGTACTCGATGCCGAGGGCGTCGGCCACCTTTTCCTCCTCCTCGGCGGAGGACACCGTCGCCTCGCGCATGGCTTCCGGTCCGCGCAGGCGCAGGATCTCGATGTGCGCAAGCTGGTGCCCCAGGATGAACGCCCACGCGTCCCAGTCGTTGCCGATCATCGTCACGAGGCCGAGGCTGATGCGCACCACGACCTGCTCGCCCTTCCCCTGGGCGAGCCACGTATCGGGGTCGTTGCCCTCGGCGAGGTACAGCTCGGAATTGACGCCGGCCTGGTGCTCCATCTTCCCGAACACCGCGAGCAGCGTGCGCAGCTGCTCGGTGCGCGCCACCCCGACGCTCGAGCCGTCCTGGCCGAAGAGCCACACCTGCTGCTCGGAGAGCTGCGCGATCTCGCGCGCAAGCCAGATCTTCGCCGCGGATGGCGCCACGGCTTTCGCCGGCGGCTTGACGCCCTGCCCGGCCGCGTTCGAAGCGGCAAGCCAGGCGAAGGAAGCCATCAGGACCAGGACCGCTCGCCGCACCACCCCTCCTCCGAGAGTTTCCACGCGCCGCGCGCGGGGGCTACCGCATGCCCGGAAGCATGCCTTTCATGTTGCGCATCATCCGCTGCAGATTTCCACCCTTCATCATCTTCATCATCTTTTGCATCTGCTCGAACTGGTTCAGGAGCTGGTTGACCGCCTGCACCGGCACGCCGGCGCCGGTCGCGATGCGCCGCTTGCGCGAGGCCTTGATGAGCTCGGGCTTCGCGCGCTCCTTCGCGGTCATCGAGTTGATGATGCCTTCGATGCGGCGGATCGCCTTGTCGTCGACGTTCGGCGCGCCCTGCGCCATCTGCGCGAGATTGCCGGGCAGCTTGTCGATCACCGCCGACAATCCGCCCATTTTCTTCATCTGCACGATCTGCTGCTTGAAGTCTTCGAGGTCGAAACCCTTGCCCTTCTTGACCTTCTCCGCGAGCTTCTCGGC
>DASPMF010000284.1:0-11829 GCA_035627155.1 Burkholderiales bacterium
GTATCCGGTGGACGTGGTCGACTACGACGACTGCGCGCGCAAGATCGGCGCGATCCAGGAGGAATGCGGCCCGGTCGACATCCTCGTCAACAACGCCGGCATCACGCGCGACATGACGTTCAAGAAGATGACCAAGGCGGATTGGGACGCGGTGATGCGCACCAACCTGGACTCGTGCTTCAACATGACCAAGCAGGTGATGGACGGCATGGTCGAGCGCGGCTGGGGCCGGGTCATCAATGTCTCGTCGGTGAACGGCCAGAAGGGCGCTTTCGGCCAGACCAACTACTCGGCGGCGAAGGCGGGGATCCACGGCTTCACCAAGGCGCTCGCGCTCGAGGTGGCGAAGAAGGGGGTCACCATCAACACCATCTCGCCCGGCTACATCGGCACGAAGATGGTGACCGCCATCCCGAAGGACATCCTGGATTCGAAGATCCTGCCGCAGATTCCGGTCGGGCGCCTGGGAAAGCCGGACGAGGTCGCCGGCCTCATCATCTATCTCTGCTCGGACGAGGCGGCGTTCGTGACGGGCGCCAATATCTCCATCAACGGCGGCCAGCACATGTATTGAGGCTGGGATAAGGGAGTACACTGCGCCCATGGCGTCGAACCCGAACCACGAGCCACGGCACGAGCCGCGCGAGGACAAGAAGGAAGCGGCGGTCCGGCTGATCAAGAAGTATCCCAACCGGCGGCTCTACGACACCAAGACCTCGAGCTACATCACGCTCGCGGACGTGAAGCAGATGGTCCACCGGCAGGAAGACTTCCAGGTCATCGACGCGAAAAGCGGCGACGACCTCACGCGCTCCATCCTGCTGCAGATCATCCTCGAGGAGGAATCCACCGGCGGGCTGCCGATGTTCTCCTCCGACCTCCTCTCGCAGCTCATCCGCTTTTACGGCAACGCCATGCAGGGGGTGATGGGCACCTACCTCGAGAAGAACATCAAGGCGTTCCAGGACATGCAGAAGACGCTGCAGGAGCAGTCGCAGCGCATGTACGGCGACAACTCCAAGGCGTCGCAGGACCTGTGGGCGCAGTTCATGAACCTCCAGGGGCCGGCGATGCAGAGCCTGATGCAGGCCTACATGGAGCAGAGCCAGAAGATGTTCGCGCAGTTCCAGGACCAGATGCAGAACCAGGCGCGCAACATGTTCACCGGCTTCAATTTCCCCGGTTTCCCCGCTGGAACGCAGAGCAAAAGCGAAGGCAAGAACGACACCGAGAAGTAGCAGCGCGGTCCCGAAGGTCGGTTTCGTCTCCCTCGGCTGTCCCAAGGCGCTCGTCGACTCGGAGCAGATCCTCACGCAGCTGCGCGCCGAGGGCTACGTCACCTCGCCCACCTACGCCGGCGCCGACCTCGTCATCGTCAACACCTGCGGCTTCATCGACGCCGCGGTCGAGGAATCGCTCGGCGCCATCGGCGAGGCGCTCGCCGAGAACGGCAAGGTGGTCGTGACCGGGTGCCTGGGTTCGAAGGATGACCTGATAAGAACCAGGCATCCATCTGTCCTCGCGATCACTGGCCCGCACGACACGCCGGGGGTGATGAACGCAGTTCATGCGCACCTGCCGAAGCCGCACGATCCGTACATCGACCTCGTGCCGGCCTCATTTTCCGGCATCGGCATCAAGCTCACGCCGCGCCACTACGCCTACCTGAAGATCTCGGAGGGCTGCAACCACCGCTGCACCTTCTGCATCATTCCGTCGATGCGCGGCGACCTCGTCTCGAGGCCGATCGGCGAGGTGGTGCAGGAGGCGGAGAACCTCGTCAAGGCGGGCGTGAAGGAGCTGCTCGTCATCTCGCAGGACACCAGCGCGTACGGCGTGGACGTCAAGTACAGGACAGGTTTTGTAAGAGGGAAGCCTCTCAAGACCCGGATGGTGGAGCTCTGCCGTGCGCTGGGCGATCTCGGCGTCTGGGTACGCCTGCACTACGTCTATCCGTATCCGCACGTGGACGAGGTGATTCCGCTCATGGCCGAGGGCAAGATCCTTCCCTACCTCGACGTGCCGTTTCAGCACGCGAGCCCGCGTATCCTGAAGCTGATGAAGCGCCCGGCCAACGCGGAGAAGGTGCTGGACCGCGTGCGCGCCTGGCGCGCCATCTGCCCCGAGATCACGATCCGCAGCACCTTCATCGCCGGCTTCCCGGGAGAAACGGAGGCGGAGTTCGAGGAGTTGCTCGGCTTCCTCGAGGAGGCGCAGCTCGATCGGGTCGGATGCTTCGCCTATTCGCCGGTGGAGGGTGCAGCGGCCAATGATTTACCCGGTGCGCTGCCGGACGAGGTCAGGGAAGAGAGAAGGCGCCGGTTCATGGAGACCCAGGAAGGGATTTCAGCCGGCCGGCTGAAGAGCAAAGTCGGGAAAACCCTGGACGTGCTGGTCGACGAGCCGGGCGTCGGCCGCTCCAAGGCCGATGCGCCGGAGATCGACGGCGTGGTGCACTTCAGCGGCGGCAAGCCGGGAGAATTCGTCAAGGTAGCCATCGATCGTGCCGACGCACACGATCTTCACGGGAGACTGGTATGAGAGATGTCGTTGTGGTGTCCGGCGCCCGAACCGCGATTGGCGGCTACGGCGGCGCGCTGAAGGACCTGGCGGCGACGCGCCTCGGGGCCATCGCGATCAAGGAGGCGGTCGCGCGCGCCGGCGTCGACCCGGCGTCGGTCGGGCACGTGGTGCTCGGCGGGGTGATCCACGGCGAGGCGAAGGACATGTACCTCTCGCGCGTGGCCGCGGTCGAGGCCGGCATCCCGGTGGGCACGCCGTGCCTCACGGTGAATCGGTTGTGCGGCTCCGGCCTGCAATCGATCGTATCCGCGGCCCAGCACCTGATGCTCGGCGACTGCGACATCGCCGTCGCCGGCGGCGCGGAGAGCATGAGCCGCGCCGCCTACTTACTGCCCGCCGCCCGCTGGGGCCAGCGCATGGGCGAGGCGGCCGTGGTGGACGCGATGACCGGCGCGCTGCACGACCCGTTCGGCCACGGCCACATGGGCGTCACGGCGGAGAACATCGCCGCGAAGTACGGGTTCACGCGCGAGCAGCAGGACCACTTCGCCCTGCAGTCTCACCGCAAGGCCGCGGCCGCGGCGGAGAAGGGCTACTTCAAGTCGCAGATGGTCCCGGTAGAGTTGAAGTCCCGAAAAGGCGTCGAGCAGTTCGCCACGGACGAGCACGTGCGCCCCGGGGTGACGCCGCAGGACCTGGCGAAGCTGAAGGCGGTGTTCAAGAAGGACGGCACCGTCACTGCCGGGAATGCGTCCGGACTGAACGACGCCGGCGCCGCCGTCGTCCTCGCTTCGGCCGCCTATGCCGAGAAGAACAACCTGAAACCCATGGCGAGGCTGGTGGCCTACGCGCATGCCGGCGTCGAGCCGCAGCTGATGGGCCTCGGGCCGATTCCGGCGGTACGCCGCGTGTTCGAGAAGGCGGGGCTCAAGCCGGAGGACATGGACGTCGTCGAGTCGAACGAAGCCTTCGCGGTGCAGGCCATGGCGGTGACGAAGGACCTGGGGCTCGATCCGGCGAAGGTGAACCCGAACGGCGGCGCGGTCGCCCTAGGCCATCCGATCGGAGCGACCGGCTCGATCCTGACCGTCAAGGCGCTCCACGAGATCGCGCGCACCGGCAAGCGCTACGCGCTCGTGACGATGTGCATTGGCGGCGGCCAGGGCATCGCCGCGATCTTCGAGCGCGCATAACTTAAACTCCGCGGGGTGAAACGCAAGCCCCGCATCGGTCTCGCCCTCGGCTCCGGCAGCGCCCGCGGCTGGGCGCACATCGGCGCGATCCGCGCGCTCGAGGAGCGCGGCGTCAAGCCGGACATCATCTGCGGCACCTCCGTCGGCGCGCTGGTGGGCGCCTTCTACGCCGCCGGCGAGCTCGACAAGCTCGAGAAGTGGGTCACGAGCCTCGCCTGGACGACGGTGGTCCGGCTGATGGACCTCACGCTGCGCGGCGGGCTCATCCGCGGCAACCGCCTCTTCAACCTGTTCCGCGCGACCTTCGAGGACCGCGACATCTCCGAGCTGCCGGTGCAGTTCGGCGCCGTCGCCACCGAGCTCGCCTCCGGCCGGGAAGTGTGGCTGCGAGAAGGCCCGCTCCTCGACGCCGTCCGGGCGTCCTGCGCGATGCCGGGGCTCTTCACCCCGGCCCTGCGCTCCGGCACGCTGGTGATCGACGGCGGGCTCGTGAATCCCGTGCCGGTCTCGATGTGCCGCGCGCTCGGCGCCGACCTCGTGATCGCGATCGACCTCAGCTGGGGCAAGCTCGGCCCTTATCGCGACCGGGGCAAGGACCGCCAGGTCGCCCCGCGCGACGTGCCGGGCTGGACGGAGAAGCTGCGGCCGGCGTGGCTGAAGAAGCAGACGCCGCCGCCGGCGGACGAGGCGCCGGCGACCCCGTCCATCTTCGAGGTGTTCACGACCGCGCTCGACATCGTCGAGATGAAGATCGCGCGCAGCCGCCTCGCCGGCGAGCCCGCCGACGTGCTCCTTACGCCGCTGCTGCCCGACTTCGCGACCATGGATTTCCACCGGGGCAACGAGGCGATTCCCGAGGGGCGGGCGGCCGTGGAGCGCATGGCGCCACTCATCGAGCAGGTGATCCAATAGAGCTTACGTGGGCGGTCACGCTCGCCGTGCTGGCGGGTGCGCTGCTCCACGCTGCATGGAACGCGCTCATCAAGTCGAGCGCGGACAAGGAGCTCGATACGATCGCGGTGGCGGTCGGCTCGGGCGTGCTCGGGTTGCTCGTCGCGCCATGGCTGCCGTTTCCCGCGGCGCAGGCCTGGCCGTGGCTCGCCGGCTCCGCCGCCGTCCATATCCTGTACTTCGTGTTCCTCGCCCGTGCCTACCGCTGGGGCGAGCTGTCGTACGTCTATCCCGTGATGCGCGGCGGCGGGCCGCTGATCGTCGCGCTGGCCGGCGCGGCGGCCTTCGGCGAGGTGCTGGCGGCCAATCACTGGACGGGCGTTGCGCTGATCTGCGCCGCGATCCTTGCGCTCGCCCAGGGCCCGCACGACCGGCGCGCGACCGCGTTTGCGCTCGCCAACGCGGCGGTGATCGCCGCCTATACGCTCATCGACGCCAAGGGCGCACGCGCTTCCGATGCGCCGGTGAGCTATGCGATGTGGTTCTTCGCCGCGAACGGCGTCGTCATCGGTGCGCTCGGACTGAACCGGCGAGGCAGGGAACTGCTGCCGTACTTCCGCCGGCACTGGGGCCGCGCAGCGGCGGGCGGCGCCTGCGCGCTCGGCTCCTACGGCATCGCGCTGTGGGCGATGGCGCGCGCGCCCGTGGCGCTGGTGGCGGTGCTGCGCGAGACGTCGGTGATCTTCGCCGCGGTGCTGGGCGCCGTGCTGCTCGGGGAGAAAATGACGCGCCGGCGGCTCGTGGCCACCGGCGCGGTGCTGGCGGGACTGGTGGTGCTGAAGCTCTAGCTCAGACCGGCTGGAGCGTGTTGTCGACGAAGCGCACGCGGTGGCCGGGCTGCCAGTACGGCTGCGCGCTGCTCGTCAGCGTGCGCTGCGTGCCATCGTCCAGGCGCACGTCGACTTCCCAGTGCTTCGTGGCGCGCACGTTGCGCTCGATCTCCTTGCCGGCGAACGCGCCCCCCGCAGCGCCGAGCACGGTCATCACGTTGCGGAAGCCCTTGCTGCCGAACTCCTTGCCGATCGCGCTGCCGAGGACCGCGCCGCCGACGCCGCCGGCGATCGGACCGACGCCGTTCGACTTTTCCGCGGGGGTCTTCACTTCGCGCACCGCTTCGACGACGCCGAGGATGCCGGCGGGCACGGGCTTCGGCGCCGCTTCGACGACCTGCGCGACCTGCGGCGCCGGTGCGGGAGCCGCCGCGGCGGCAGGCGCCGGTGCGGCGGGCGCTTCGACCGGCTTCCTCACCACCTTCCTGACGGGCTTGGGCTTCGGCGTGGCCTTGGGGGCGGCAGGCGGCATGTCGGCAGGCGCCTCCACGATCGGCGCCGGCGCGACCGGCGATGCCGAGGCCACCAGCTCTGCGGGCGCGGCCGTTTCCTTCGCCGAACCGAACGAGTCGGGAAGCAGGCCGGTCATCGCGCCGATGCCGACGGCGGAGAAAGCCGTCACCGAGATGGCGGCGGCGGTAAGAAGGGGGTGCAGGCGAGTTGTTTTTTCCATGGCTGCGTTCTCCTTTCAGAACGCCGCCAGATTAGGTACGGCGCGCCCGCGCTGCCGTAACCATGTGTGACCGGATGTAACTGCGGTGGCTACTCCGGCCGCATGTGCGGGAACAAGATCACGTCCCGGATGCTGGGGCTGTCGGTCAGCAGCATCACCAGCCGGTCGATGCCCAGCCCTGCCCCCGCGGTAGGCGGCATTCCGTACTCCAGCGCGCGGATGTAGTCGGCGTCGTAGTACATCGCCTCCGCGTCGCCGGCTTCCTTGGCCTTCGCCTGCTCGAGGAAGCGCGCCGCCTGGTCCTCCGGGTCGTTCAGCTCGGAGAAGCCGTTGGCGATCTCCTTCGCGTCGACGAAAAGCTCGAAGCGGTCCGTGAGGTCGGCATCGGCGTCGCGCCGGCGCGCGAGCGGCGACACCTCGGCCGGGAAGTCCGTGATGAAGGTGGGATCGACGAGGTGCTTTTCGGCGAGCGCTTCGAAGAGCATGAGCTGCAAGGCGCCCCAGCCCTGGCGGTCTTCATGGGCGACCTTCAGCGCCTTCAGCTTGCCGGAAAGGAAGGCCCGGTCGCGCAGGTCGCCCTCGATGCCCTGGCGGCGGATCGCCTCCGGGATCGGCAGGCGGGCGAAAGGCTTCGCGAAATCGATCCTGCGGCCCTGGTACTCGACCTGCAGGCCTTTGCCCACGGCGTGCGCCGCGGCGCGGATCAGGCGCTCGGTCGAGTCCATCATGTAGGTCCAGTCCTCGTACGCCGCGTACCACTCGAGCATCGTGAACTCGGGGTTGTGGCGCGTCGAGATGCCCTCGTTGCGGAAGTTGCGGTTGATCTCGAACACGCGCTCCACGCCGCCGACCACCAGGCGCTTGAGGTACAGCTCCGGCGCGATCCGCAGGTAGAGCTCCAGGTCGAGCGCGTTGTGGTGCGTCCTGAAGGGGCGCGCCGTCGCGCCGCCGGGGATCGGCTGCATCATCGGCGTCTCGACTTCGAGGAAGCCTTCGTCGTTCAGGGTCGCGCGGATCGCCTGGATGATCCGCGTGCGGGCGAAGAAGACCTCCTTCACTTCCGGGTTGACGATCAGGTCGACGTAGCGCTGGCGATAACGCATCTCCTGGTCGGTGAGCCCGTGGAACTTCTCCGGCAGCGGGCGCAGCGCCTTGCCGATGAGGCGCACGCGGCTCGCATGCACGGTGAGCTCGCCCTTCATCGTCTTGAAGAGATGGCCTTCGACGCCGACGAGGTCGCCGAGGTCCCAGTGCTTGAAGTCCTCGTAGCCGGGGACGTCCTGCGTGACGTAAACCTGGATCCGCCCGCTGCCGTCCTGCAGCGTCGCGAAGCTCGCCTTGCCCATGACGCGCTTGAGCATCATGCGGCCCGCGACCACGGCCGGCGGCTTCTCGCGCTCCAGGTCCTCCTTGCTCTTTCCCGCATGGGCGCCGAGCAGGGCGCCGGCGGAGTCCTTCTTGCGGAAGTCGTTCGGAAAGGCGATGCCCTTCGCGCGCAGGGCCTTGAGCTTTTCCCGCCGCTCCTCGACCAGCTTGTTGTCTTCGTTTTCCATGGTCTCCCTCAGACGCCCTGCTTGAGGCTTGCGGTGATGAAATCGTCGAGCTCGCCGTCGAGCACCGCCTGGGTGGCGCCCTTTTCCACGCCGGTGCGCAGGTCCTTGATGCGCGACTGGTCGAGCACGTAGCTGCGGATCTGGTGGCCCCACTCGATGTCGGTCTTCGACGCCTCGAGCTTCGACTGCTCGGCGTTGAGCTTCCTCAGCTCGAGCTCGTAGAGCCGCGACTTCAGCATCGCCATGCATTCGGCGCGGTTGCGGTGCTGGGAGCGGTCGTTCTGGCTCTGCACCACGATGCCGGTCGGCAGGTGCGTGATGCGCACGGCCGACTCGGTCTTGTTGACGTGCTGGCCGCCGGCGCCGGAGGCGCGGTAGACGTCGACGCGCAGGTCCGCCGGATTGATGTCCACCTCGATCGACTCGTCGACCTCCGGGTAGACGAACACGTTGGCGAAGGAGGTGTGGCGACGCGCGTTCGAGTCGAACGGGCTCTTGCGCACCAGCCGGTGCACGCCGTTCTCGGTGCGCAGGCTGCCGTACGCGTATTCGCCGCTGATCTTGAGCGTCGCGCTCTTGATGCCGGCGACCTCGCCGTCGGACTGCTCGAGGATCTCGGCCCGGAAGCCCTTCTTGTCGCAGTACTTGAGGTACATGCGCAACAGCATGGAGGCCCAGTCCTGTGCTTCCGTGCCGCCGGCCCCGGCCTGGATGTCCATGAAGCAGTTGTTCGGGTCGAGCGGGTTGGCGAACATGCGCCGGAACTCGAGCGCGGCGATGTCGCCCTGCACCTTCTCGACGTCGGTGAAGATGCTCGCAAGCGTGGCGTCGTCGTTGTCGGCGCGCGCCAGCTCGAAGAGCTCGCGCGCGTCGCTCAGGCCGGACTGCACGCGCGAAAGCGTGCCGACGACGGCCTCGAGGGTCTTCTTCTCCTTGCCGAGCTCCTGGGCGCGCTGCGGGTTGTCCCACAGCTTCGGGTCCTCGAGCTCCCGGTTCAGCGTCTCGAGCCGGGCGTTCTTCGCGTCGAAGTCAAAGATACCTCCGCAGCTCGGCCGAGCGGGACTGCAGGTCGGCGAGCGAGGAGGCCAGCTGGTTGATGCGTTCCGCTTCCATGGGAGGCGGAATTATACGGGCCCCTACAAGCCGGCCGCGCGGGCTTCCCAGTAGCGAAGCTCCTCGCGGAACGCGCTCTGCGCCTGCGAGGCCGGCATCGGCACCACGGCGCGCGCGAGCGGAAACGAGACGAACGCCTTCTTCAGCCCGTCGCGCAGGGTGGCGAAGTAGAACTGCACCTCGCCGTCGGGGCGCTGCACCATGAAGAGCAGGAAATCGCGCCCCGCGTCCGCCGGAACCTGGGCGATGCGCAGCACCTCGCCGCTGCGGAAGCCGCGCTGGCGCGCGCCGACCAGGTCTTCGTCCGTCGAGCGCGGGATTCCCGCGGCATCGGCGACGTCCGCGGCCAGGTAGCCGTCGCGCCCGGATTCCTTCAGCCACGCGGAGATGGTCTGCACGCTGCGCGCCGCGTCGGATACGTGCACACCGGGCCGCGGACCGGCCGACAGCGTGGAGCCGTGCAGGGCGAGCAGCAGGCAGAGGAGGAGACGCATGGCCACGGCGCAATGTTACGGAGCCCGCGTGACGCGGGTGCCAAAGAATGTCAGCGCGGCACGCGCTTCGAGGAATATTCCTCGGCGATCTTGTCGTCGAAGAAGGTTGTCGGGTTGGGCGCCGCCATCAGCCGGCGGTGCACCTCGGGATAGACGCCGGTGTACTGCCAGATGTCGCCGTTCGACATCTCGATCTCGAGGACCCGGGTCTTCTCGTCGTAGCCCACCGAGCGCAGCCTGGAGGAATTGACGCGCTTTCTTTCCATCAGGCCTTTTCCACCTTGACCGGATCGCCGGCGTGCACCCGCGCAAGCGCGCGCGCATCGCCCTCCAGCCGGCCGATCAGGTTGCACGGGCTCGCAAGCTTCGGGCGCGCGTCGGTCGAGATCGGCGTGCGCCCGTAGGGCAGCGCGATCGCATCGCCCGCCGGCCAGAAGCAGGCGGTTCCCGGCTCCACGACCTGCTGCGCGTCCGGCTCGAGGGCCGCGCTCACCGGCGTCTCGAAGTACACCTCCTCGCCCCACGTCTGCGCGCGCGACTCGAACGGCGCGGCCGCGAGAAGGGCGCGGGCGGTCGGGGTGTCGGCGAGGCTGACCTCGAAGGCGTGCTTCCCGGCGGCAATGATGCGCAGCTTCACGTCCTAGCTTCCGAGCGTCGCGCTCCACGGTGTCTTCTTGCCGCCAGCATCGAGCATGCCCTCGATGCTGCCGCCCTTGACTCGCCCGGTGAACTCGCCCTTGCGCCCTGAAATGCGGAAGGAAATCTGGTCGCCGCGCAGCTTCACGTCGTGCAGCGGCAGCTCGCGCCCGTCGACCTTCGCGTTGCCCGAGACGCGCGTGAGCTGCTGCTTGAGCTGGAGCGTCGCCGGCTTCGTGCTCACCGCCGGCGGCATCCGTGCATTCCACGTCCCCGCCACCTTCGCCGGGATGACATAGAGATAGATGAGCGTGGTGGTCACGCCGCTGATCGCCACCTTGTCCTCGAGGTCCATCTGCACGTACTTCTCCGGGATCCATCCGGTGAGCGGATAGTCGTGCGAGATGACGCGCGTGCCGGGCCGGAGCTCGGCGAGGAACTTGTCCTTGAGGAGGTTCACCGTGTCGGGGAGGAGGTACATCGTGAGGACGGTGGCCTGCGAGACGTCGGTCTTGAAGAGGTCCTGCTTGATGAACTTCACGCGGTCGGCAATCCCCTGCTGCGCGGCCGCCTCGTTGGACTTCTTCACGAGCTCGTCCTTGATCTCCACGCCGAAGCCGCGCGCGCCGAACACCTTGGCGGCGGTGAGCACGATGCGCCCGTCGCCCGAGCCGAGGTCGATGACGAAATCGGCCGGGCCGACCTCCGCGATCTTCAGCATGTCGGACACGACGCTCGTCGGCGAGGGCACGTACGGGCCGGCGTTCTTGGTCGGCTGGACGTCCTGCGCATGGACCGGCGCGGCGAGGGCAAGCGCGAGCGCGGCGGCGCGCAGGACGGCGAGGCGGGGGGTCATTCGAAGTACTCCACGTTGAGCTGCACGTTCTTGAGGCCGTTGAACTCGTTCACGCCGAGGCGGTAGGCGGCACGGATTTCGTTCCCCACCGCGCGCTCCGCATTGCGCTCCAGCGCGTTGAAGCAGATCCCTTCGAAGCGCCGGCCGTCCTTCTTCAGCATGAGCTTCAGGTGGCGCTCGCCGACCACGCGCTGCGCCTCGACGGCGAATGTATCGCAGAAGAGCGGCTGCGGAAACCCTTGGCCCCAGATCTGCGCGTCGAGCATCTGCGCGACGTGCAGCGTCGCGTGCACGGCGTCGAGTCGGCCGTCGGTCTCGAGCGTGCGCGTGCGCGCCTCGGCCGGCAGCATCTCGGCGAGCGCCGCCTCGAACGCCTGCTCGAAGGCCGGCAGGCTTTCCTCGCCGAGCGTGAGCCCCGCCGCCTGCGAATGGCCGCCAAAGCGCCGGATGAGGCCCGGGGCGCGCTTGGAAACGAGGTCGAGGCAATCGCGCAGGTGCAGCGCCGGAATGGACCGGCCGGACCCGCGCAAGGCCTTCGCGCCGCCTTCTTCCGCCGGAGCGAAGCAGATCACCGGGCGGTGCAGCCGATCCTTGAGGCGCGAGGCCACGATGCCGACCACGCCCTGGTGCCAAGCGGGATGGTAGTAGACGGAGCGCGGCGCCTCCTCGGGGGCGGGCAGGGCGGCGAGCGCCTGCTCGAGCATGCCGGACTCGATGCGCTTTCTCTCGCGGTTGAGCGCGTCGAGCTGCTGGGCGATGTTCGCCGCGCGCGCCTCGTCGTCGGTGACCAGGCATTCGATGCCGACGCTCATGTCGGCGAGGCGCCCGGCGGCGTTGAGGCGTGGGCCGGCGATGAAGCCGAAGTCGAAGCCGGAAGCCTCGGCCGGATTGCGTCCGGCCGCGCGCAGCAGCGCATTGAGCCCGGCGTGCCCCCGCCCGGCGCGCAGGCGTTGCAAGCCCTGGGAGACGAGGTTGCGGTTGTTGGCGTCGAGCGGCACGACGTCCGC
>DASPMF010000285.1:0-2308 GCA_035627155.1 Burkholderiales bacterium
AACCGGCGGCATTGATCATGCGCTTCAGGCGGTCGGTGATGAAGAAGTAGCCTTCCTCGTCGTAGTAGCCCAGGTCGCCGCTGCGGAAGAAGCGCTTGCCGTCATGCTCGAGGAAGGCCTCGGCGGTGGCCTGCGGCTGGCGCCAGTAGCCCTGGAACACCTGGGGCCCATGGATGATGATCTCGCCCACCTCGTTCGGCCCCAGCGCCTGCAGGGTCTCGACGCCGATGACCCGGGCATCGGTGTTGAATATCGGGATCCCGCCGCACTGCTTCTTCGGGCGCTGCGGCGGATTGATGTGCGAAGGCGCCATCGTTTCCGAAAGTCCGTAGCCTTCCACGTACGGCAGGCCGATCACCTGCTCGAGCTTCGCGGCGATCGCCTCGGGCATCGCGGCGCCGCCGCCGCCGAGGACCGTGAGGGACGAAAGATCGTACTTGCCGAGATTCGGGTTGGACAGGAAGTCGACCAGCATCGTGGTAATAGCCGACCAGTTCGTGACCTTCGCCCGCTCGATGAGCAGGCCCGCGCAGTCCCGGTCCCAGCGCGACATCACTACGATGGTCGCGCCCTTGTAGATCGGGCCGTTCATTCCCGCCTGCATCCCGGTGACGTGGAACATCGGCAGCGCGCTCAGCGCCACCGCGCCGTCGCTCGCGCCGCGCCACAGCAGGTACGCCATCGCGGTCGACTGGATGTTGCGGTGCGTGTGCATGCACCCCTTGGGCTTGCCGGTCGTGCCGGAGGTGTAGGGCATGACCGCGAGGTCCCCCGGCCCGGCCGCGTGCGGCCCGGCCTCGAGGCTTGCCGCGACCGCGGCGCGCCAAGCGACGATGCGCGCGTCGGACGTGGCCTCGCGCGGGGCACGAACGAAGTCCGGGAGGGGAAAGCCGCTGCCGGCGACGAAGTCCGAATACGTCGCGACGACGACGTGTTCGAGTCCCTGTCCGAGGAGTGGGGCGATCTCCCGAAGCCGGTCCTGCCCTGCGATGGCGACGCGTGCCTCGGCGTCCTCCACGTAGTGACGCAGCTCCTCGGTGAGGTTCATCGGGTTCACCGGCACGACGACCGCGTCGGTGCGCAGGATCGCGTAGTAGCCGATGACGAACTGCGGGCTGTTCTGAAGGTAGAGCAGCACGCGGTCGCCCTTCTTCACGCCGCAGCGCTGCTGCAGGTAGCCGGCCAGCGCATCCACCTCGCGCAGCGCCTCGCCGTAGCTCACGCGGCGGCCGTAGTAGTAGACGAGCGTCTTATCCGGACCGGCCTGCGCGCTCGCGACGAGGTTCGCGTACACGCTGCGGTCAGGGATCGCCACGGTATGCGGCAGGCCCGGCGGCCAGTGCGGGAAGTGACGCGAGAACGTCATGCGAGGTACTTTGCCACCGCCTTCTCGTCCCATTCGATGCCGATGCCGGCGTGCGCCGAAGGAATGGCGCAGCCGCCCTCGATGCGGACGGGCTCGGCGAGGATCGCGTCGGCCCAGTCCACGTACTCGAGCCAATGGCAGGTGGGCGTCGCGACGAGAAGATGCGCGCTCACTTCCGGGAACAGGTGGCTCGACATCTCCATTCCGGCGCCCTGTGCGAGGGCCGCGGCGCGCATCCAACCGGTGACTCCGCCGATGCGTTCCGCGTCGGGCATGACGAAGTCGCAGGCCTGCGCGGCGAGCGCCTGCGCCATCTGCTCCGGTCCCATGAAGTTCTCGCCGATCTGGACCGGGGTAGCGAGCTCGCGCGCAAGGCGTGCACACCCGGCGAAGTCGTCCGCGCGCACCGGCTCCTCGATCCAGTCCACGCCGCCTTCGGCGTCGATCATGCGCCCGCGCCGCAGCGCCTCCGCGATACTCAGGCCCTGGTTGAAGTCGACCATCAGCCGCACGCCCGGGCCGATTTCCTTCTTCACCAGGCGCAGCGCTTCGATGTCGTCGGCGGCGCTCGGACGTCCCATGCGCAGCTTGACCGCGCCGAAGCCTTCGTCGACCAGCTCGCGCGCGTCCTTGGCCAGCTCGCGGAGCGGCAGCAGGCCGAGGCCCTTCGAGTTGTACGCGGGGATCGGGCGCGGCGTCGCGCCGAGGACCTTGGCAAGCGGCTGCCCCAGCGCCTTGGCGTGCGCGTCCCAGGCCGCCATGTCGATGCCCGCCATCGCGAAGAGCACGATGTTGTGCACGCCGAGGAGCGCGTACCTGCCGCGCAGCTTGCGCTCGAGGTCCATGGGAGCAACCGGATCGCCCTTCACCATCTCGGCCATCGCCTGCACGAGCGCGGCGATCGGCGCGAGGTGCGGCCTGGCAAGGGCGAAGAGGTAGCTT
>DASPMF010000286.1:0-5043 GCA_035627155.1 Burkholderiales bacterium
ATGTGGAACGGTGAAGGTTCGCCCGACCAAATCATCGAAAAACGCGGCTTGAAGCAGATCAGCGACGCGGGCGAGATCGAGAAGCTGGTGGAGGCGGCGATCGCGGCGGGAGAGAAGCAGGTCGCGGACTACCGCGCCGGCAAGGAGAAGGCGCTGCAGTCGCTGGTCGGCCAGGTGATGAAGGCGAGCCGGGGCAAGGCGAACCCGGCCCAGGTCAGCGAGCTCCTGAAGAAGAAGCTCGGCTAGCGGCCGAGCCTTACCTTCCCTTGGTGAGCGCCTGGAAGCGGCGCTTGTCCTCGTCGTACTTGGCGTTGATGACTTCGACCTGCTTCTTGCGCTCGACGAGCGCCTGCTCCTGCAGCTTGAGGTCCACCTCCGCGGTGCGCACGTCCTCCAGCAGCTTGGCGGGCGGCTTGGCGGAGGTCTTGGCCTTGGACTTGCCCTCGGAGTAGAACTCCATTTCCTTCGCGTAGCCGGCCTGGCGCTTCTTGATCGCGTCGATGCGGCCCTCGACCTCCTTCACGAGCTTGGCGTTGTCGGCCAGCGCGCGCGCGCGGGCGTCCTCGATGTCAGCCGCGCTGGTGTACGTGGCGAGGAGCGCGCGGTTGCGGCGCGATTCCTCCTTCGCCGCGGCGTCCTCCTCGCGCTTCTTCGCCGCCTCGGCTTCCTTCTGCTGGCGCTGCTTCTCGTCCCCTTCCGGATCGACGCGGTAGAGCACCGTGCCCTGCGCGCTCAGCGCCTCGATCGGCTGGCCGAGGCAGGCGCGCGGGATCGTCTGGCCGTAGTACTTCTTGCCGTCCTTGCTGACGCAGCGGTAGGTATGCGCCTGCGCTTTCGACTGGGCGAGCGCCGCGAGCGGTGCCGCCGCGAGCGTGGCGGCGAGCGAGCCGAGCACTGCGAGCTTGAATACCATGGTCGTCCCCCTGAAGCGTTTTGCCGCGATTCTACCCTGTAGAATCTCGCCGCCCATGCACGCCACGGACCGCGCCTTCATCGCCGAAACCACCGCCCGGATGCTGCTCGAAGTGAAGGCGGTGCTCTTCTGGGAAGACAAGCCCTTCATCTTCACCTCGGGCTGGGCGAGCCCGGTCTACATCGACTGCCGCAAGCTGATCTTCTACCCCCGCGTGCGCGAGCAGCTGGTGGATTTCGCGGAAGCCACCCTGGTCCGCGACGCCGGCTACGAGCAGTTCGACGTCATCGCCGGCGGCGAGACCGCGGGCATCCCCTACGCCGCGTGGATCGCCCAGCGCCTCGGCCTGCCGATGCAGTACGTGCGCAAGAAGGCGAAGGGCTTCGGCCGCAACGCGCAGATCGAGGGCGACATCCGCGAGGGCGCCCGCACGCTGCTCGTCGAGGACTTGACCACCGACGGGCGCTCGAAGATCAACTTCTGCACGGCGCTGCGCAACGCGGGCGCGGTGGTCGACCACGTCTTCGTCAACTTCTACTACGACATCTTCCCGGAGTCGAAGCAGATCCTGAAGGACATCGGCGTGCGGCTGCACTACCTCGCCACCTGGTGGAACGTGCTCGACGTGGTGAAGAAGGACGCCTATTTGAAGCCGGCGCAGATCGCCGAGGTGGAGAAGTTTCTGCACGAGCCGGCGAAGTGGTCGGCGGCGCACGGCGGCGCTTCCAGCCCCGCCTCTTGAAAGTCGTCACCCTCAACGTCAACGGGATCCGGTCGGCGGCGAAGAAGGGTCTGTTCCGCTGGCTCGCCGCGCAGCGCGCGGACGTCGTCTGCCTGCAGGAGCTGAAGTGCCACGAGACGGACCTCGACGCGAAGCTCCATGGTCTCAAGGCGTTCGAGTCCTGCCATGCGTTCGCCACGAAGAAGGGCTACAGCGGCGTGGCGATCTACAGCCGCCGCAAGCCCGACGAGGTGCGCCGCGGCATGGCGGTGCGCGAGTTCGACAACGAAGGCCGCTACGTCGAGGCGCGCTTCGGCAAGCTGTGGATCGTGTCGGTCTACCTGCCCTCCGGCTCCGCCGGGCCGCACCGCCAGGCGTCCAAGTTTCGCTTCCTTAAACGGTTCTTGATTCACATGAAAAAAATCAAAGACCGGGGCGGCGAGATCATCCTGTGCGGCGACTGGAACATCGCGCACAAGGAGATCGACCTCAGGAACTGGCGCTCCAACCAGAAGAATTCCGGCTTCCTGCCGCAGGAGCGCGAGTGGCTCACCCGGGTATTCGACGACCTGGGCTTCGTCGACGTCTTCCGCAAGCTGAACGACAAGCCGGACCAGTACACCTGGTGGTCCAACCGCGGGCAGGCGTGGGCGAAGAACGTGGGTTGGCGCATCGACTACCAGATCGCGACGCCGCGCATCGCCGCGAAGGCGCGGCGCGAATCGATCTACAGGACGCGCCGGTTCTCGGACCATGCGCCGCTCACCATTGAGTACGCCCACGACCTCTAGGTCGCGGCTGCCGGAAGGGATTCGTCCTTACTTGGAGGCGGCGCCGCTCGCGGCGCTGTTCCTCGGCGTTTCCTCCGGCTTCGCGTTCGCCATGATCGGCGCGACGCTCACCACGCGCCTCGCGCAGCACGGCATCACGAAGAGCGCGGTCACCGCCTTCGCGCTCACCTTCCTGGCCTACAACTTCAAGTTCCTGTGGGCGCCGCTCGTGGACAACGTGCGCCTGCCGCTGATCGGCCGCTTCGGCCAGCGGCGCAGCTGGCTGTGGTTCGCCGGCGCGCTGGTGATGGTGGCCGTGGCGTTCCTCGGCACGGCCGATCCGGGCGAGGCGCTCGTCCTGGTCGCGGTCGCGGCGATCGCCGTCGGTTTCGCCGGCGCCACCTTCGACATCATCATCGATGCGTACCGCATCGAGCTGCTCGAGCCGCGCCAGCTCGGCGCCGGCTCGGGGATGTCGCAGTACGGCTGGCGCATCGGCTCCGCCGCGGCGGGCGCGCTGGCACTGGTGCTCGCAAGCCGCTTCGGCTGGACCGTCGCCTACGTCGCCTGCGCGGCGTTCGCCCTGCCGGCGATGCTGGTCGGCGTCGTGATGGGCGAGCCGGCGCGCCACCGCGAGCCGGCGCCGCCCCACGGGATCGGCGAGGCGGTGGCGGCCTACTTCCGCCCGCTGCTGGAATTCCTGCAGCGCCAGGGCGCGGTGGTGGTGCTGCTTTTCGTCCTGGTGCACAAGATCGGCGACACGCTCGCCAACCTGACGCTGCGCCTGCTCTTCCAGGACCTGGGCTTCAGCAACGACGAGGTCGCGTTCTACGACGTGGGAATCGGCTTCGCCGCGCTCCTCGCCGGCGTATTCGTCGGCGGTATCCTCTTCGCGCGGCTGGGCATGAAGCGCTCGGTGCTCATCAGCCTGGTCCTGATGGCGGTGTCGAACTGCAGCTTCGCCGCGCTCGCCGCCGCCGGACACACGAACCTCGGCATGGCGGCGGCGGTCGGCTTCGAGAACTTCGCGAGCGGCATCGGCGGCGTGACGGTGGTCGCCTATCTTTCGGCGCTGTGCAACCTGCGCTTCACGGCGAGCCAGTACGCGCTCCTCTCCGCGCTCGCGAGCATCGCCGGCCGCGTGCTGACCGGCACCACGGTCGGCGGCCTCATCGAGCGGATCGGCTACGTGGACTTCTACCTCGCCACAACGCTCATTGCGCTGCCGGGCGTGCTGCTCTTCTGGTACATGATGAAGAGCGGCCTCGCCGACGTGTCCATCGGCTCGGCCGGGCGCGAGGGCGGCTAGGCGGGCTTCGTCGGCCAGCGGCCGCGCTGCGCGAGCTCCTCGGCGGTCCACGTGCGCAGGATGAACTCGATCGCGCATTCGCCGACCGGCGTGGTGGTCTGGTCGAAGCCGCGCCGGCCGCTGAAGCGGAACGTGGCGTCGAGCAGCTCGATCTTCACCACCTGCAGGCGGTCGGCGAACTCGGCCGCAAGGTCGGCGAGGTTCACCGACCGGGGCGACCAGCTCTTCTTCTTGGCGATGGTGAACGTCCACTTGTGGTCGTCGTTGTGCAGGGAGGGGAAGATGCCCTGCTCGTACAGGTCCTCGTCGGGCACGAGGATGACGATGTGGCCGCCGGGGCGCAGCACGCGCGCCCAGTTGCGCAGCGCCTCGCGCGGGTCCTCGAGGTGCTCGAGGCTGTGGCTCGCATGGACGAAATCGAGCGACGCGTCGGCCACGCCGGGCAGCTTGTCGCCGTCGCCGTCGTTCCATTCCCACGCGCGGCACGATCGCATGAGGGGGAAGAGCTCCGCGTAGTAGTGCAGCGGGTCCTCCCCGGCGCCGACGTCGATGCCATCGCCGACGAAATAGCGCGTCGCGAAGCGGGCGTCGTGCAGGCGGCGCAGGACCGCCTTGCCGCACTCGTTCATGCCGCTTCCCGGGCGCTGCAGCGGTAGACCGCCAGGCTGCCGAGCAGGTTCGGCATCAGCGTGATCACCCTGCCGTCGCTGAGCACCAGGCGCTCGCGGATCCGGCAGCCGATGCGCCGGCACAGGTCCTCGAAGTCGTCGATGGTGCAGTGGTGGACGTTCGGCGTCTCGTACCACTCGTAGGGCAGGGTCGCCGAGACCGGCATGCGCCCCATCGCGACCTGCAGCCGCGCGCTCCAGTGGCCGAAGTTCGGGAAGCTCACGATCGCCTCGCGCCCGACGCGCAGCATTTCGCGCAGGATCGCCTCGGTACGGTGCATCGCCTGCAGGGTCTGCGAGAGGATCACGCAGTCGAAGGAGCCGTCGGCGAAGAGAGAAAGCCCGCTCTCCAGGTCGGCCTGGATGACGTTCACGTCGTTGGCCACGCAGGCGATGACGCTGTCGTCGACGATCTCGACGCCGTAGCCCGGCGCCTTGCGCGCTTCCCAGAGGTGGCGCAGCAGCGATCCGTCGCCGCAGCCGAGGTCGAGCACGCGCGCGCCCTGGGGCACCCAGCGGGTGATGGCTTCGAGATCCGCTCTCAAGGCGCGGCCCTCATAGTCCGATGTTCGCGAAGTAGGCGCGCAGCGCGGCATGGTAGCGGGCGTCTTCCAGGAGGAAGGCGTCGTGCCCGCCGGGCGCGTCGATCTCGAGGTACGACA
>DASPMF010000287.1:0-12570 GCA_035627155.1 Burkholderiales bacterium
TGGCGCGCCTCGCGCACATTGATGAAGGCGCCCTCGTCCTTGAACCAGAGGCCGGACGTGAGCTGGTCGCCCAGGAGGGAGCTCATGGCGCGCAGGCGCACCTTCTGCGCCGCCTCTTCGGCGTGCGGAGCGACCCATTCGCCGATGATGAACGTGGCGACGAGGAAGGCGACGCCGATCTTCGCCAGCGACCATCCGGCCTGCGCCGGGGAAAATCCGGAGCCGCGCATCACCGTGTACTCGGAATTGCTAGCCAGGTGCGAGAGTATGTACAGGGTGCCAATGAGCACCACGATCGGGAACAGCTCATAGGCGTGGGCCGGCACGGAAAGGGCGACGTAGAGAAACACCTCGCGCAGGCCGTAGTTACCCTTGCCGAGATCGCGCAACTCGTTCACCAGGTCGAAGAAGGCGAACAGCGCGAGGAAGCCGCCCAGGACGAAAAGAACCGCGCCGTAGATCTGCCGCGCGAAGTAGCGCTGGAGGGTCGCGCTCGCGCTCATGGCGCCTTCACCGGCCGAGCCGCAGGCGGATGACCTGCATGCGCTGCGCGAACATGAACAGCAGCAACGCGACCATTCCCGCGTGGACGACCCACCATCCGATGCCGAAGTCGAGGCGACCGACCGCCACGCGAGCCTGGCTCACCGACAGCAGGTTCGAATACACCATGTAGGTGAACAGCGCGAACAGGAGGTTCGCCGAGCGCCCGGCGCGCGGGTTCACGAAGCTCATCGGGACCGCAAGCATCACCAGGACCAGCGCCGAAATCGGCACCCCGATGCGCCAGAGCAGCTCGCCGAGGTTGGGCGGCGTGGGCGTGGCGATGAGCGCGAGCGTCGGCGCCGTCTTGTGCGTGAGCGCCGGCGACTCCCCTTCCTTCGATTCGATGCGGGCCGCATAGCGGTCGAACTCCGTCACGCGGTAGGCGGCCTCGCCCGGCGTGCCCTCGTAGCGGCGGCCGTTCTCGAGCACGATGAAACGGTCGCCGTTGGGCGCGACCTCCGTGTACCCCGTCTTGCTCATGCTCACGCCCGGCCGCTTCTGCTGCACCGAGCTGACGAACACGTTCTGCACCGTCCCCTTCTCGCCCGAGACGGATTCGACGAAGAAGACGCGTTCCTTGTTCCCCGTCTCGCCGAACACGCCGGGGTTGACGCGGGTGACGTCGTCCCGCGCGGCGAGGCGGGCCGAGTACTGCAGGCTCATCTGCGCCGCCCAAGGCGAGATGAAGAGCGAGAGCACGGCGATCACCGCGATCTGCGGCAGCGCAAACAGCATGACGGGCTTGAGCCATGCGGTGAGCGGCAAGCCCGCGGTGAACCAGATCACCATCTCGGAATCGCGCCAGCTTCGCGTCAGCGTCAGGAGGACGGCGATGAACATGGTGAGCGAGAGCAGGACCGGCAGCGCGCCGAGGGCGAAGAAGCCGATGAACGCCAGCACCGCGTCCGAGGGTATCTTTCCGCCGGCCGCGTCGCCGAGCAGCCGGATGAGCCGTGTCGTGAGCGCGATGGCGAAGAGGGTCATGAACACCGCGCCAGCGAGGCCCGCGAACTCTCTGAGCAGCGCGCGGTGGAAAATCACTGCCGAGACCTCCGGAGTGTCATGCGATAAACTTTCACTATGGAATTTAGCATACGCTCGCTCTCGCCCGAGAGCGCCAAGACCGGTTGCGTCGTCCTCGGCGTCTACGCCGGCGGCGAGCTCACCGCGCCTGCGCGGCGCGTCGACCAGGCCGCGAAAGGCGCCCTGCGCGCCGCGGTGCGCGACCTCCCGGCGAAGGCCGGCGCGACGCTCCTCCTGCGCGCACTGCCTTCGGTGGCCGCCGAACGAGTCCTCCTCGTCAGCGTCGGCGAGCGCAAGGACTTCGCCGAGGCGGCCTATCGCGACGCCGTGCGCGGCGCCGCGGGCGCGCTGCGCGAGCTCGACGCAAAGGATGCCGCCTTCTTCCTCGCCGACCTGAAGGTCGGCGCCCGGACGCTTTCCTGGAACCTGCGCCATGCGGTGCTCGGCCTGCGCGACGCGTTCTACCGCTTCGACCAGCTCAAGTCGCAGAAGAAGGCGGCGGGACCGGCGCTGGCGCATGTCGTGGTGCCCGTCGGGCCCACTCGCCAGCTGGAGCAGGCGCTCGACGAAGCCGTCGCCACGGCCGACGGAACCGACCTCGCTAAAACGCTCGGCAACCTTCCGCCGAACATCTGCACGCCGGCCTACCTTGCCGACGAGGCGCGCAAGGTGGCGCGCCAGTACAAGCTCGGCGTGCAGGTCCTCGAGCGCAAGGACATGGAAAAGCTCGGCATGGGCGCCCTCCTCGCGGTCGCGAACGCCTCCCAGCAGCCGCCCAAGTTCATCGTCCTGCGCTACAACGGCGGTCCGAAGGCGCGCCGGCCGGTGGTCCTCGTCGGCAAGGGCGTCACGTTCGATACCGGGGGGATCTCGCTGAAGCCCGCGGGCGAGATGGACGAGATGAAGTACGACATGTCCGGCGCCGGAAGCGTGATCGGGACGCTGCGCGCCCTCGCCGGGATGCGCGCGCCGGCGAACGTGATCGGCGTCATTCCCGCCACGGAGAACATGCCGGGCGGGCGAGCCACGCGACCCGGCGACATCGTCAAGACGATGTCGGGACAGAGCGTGGAGATCCTGAACACCGATGCCGAAGGTCGCCTCATCCTCTGCGACGCCCTCACCTATTCCGAGCGCTTCAACCCCGACGTCGTGGTCGACGTCGCGACGCTCACCGGCGCGTGCGTCATCGCGCTCGGCCATGTCGCGAGCGGGCTGTTCTCGAACGACGACCGGCTTGCCGCGGAAGTGACCGAGGCTGCCGACGACGCGTTCGACCGGGTCTGGCGCATGCCGCTCTGGGACGAGTACCAGGAGCAGCTGCGTTCCAACTTCGCCGACATGGCCAACATCGGCGGCAGGCCCGGCGGCAGCATCACGGCGGCGTGCTATCTCTCGCGCTTCGCGCGCAAGCTTCGCTGGGCTCACCTCGACATCGCCGGCACCGCATGGAAGAGCGGTCGCGAGAAGGGCTCCACCGGCCGGCCGGTCCCGCTCCTCGTGCGGTTCGTGATGCGCCGCGCAGGACGGAAGTGACCACCATTGATTTTTATTTCAACGCCCAGGACCGGCTCCAGGTAGCCTGCCGGCTCGCCGGGAAGGCCGTGACGCGGGGCAAGCGCCTTCTCATCTACGCGCCGCAGCCCGAGACCGCCAGCCGCATCGACAAGATGCTGTGGACGTGGCCCTCAATCGGCTTCGTGCCGCATTGCCCGGCGCACGATCGGCTGGCGGCGGAGACGCCGGTGCTGATCGGGGCCGACGAGGACGCGCCCGAAGGGTGCGACCTGCTCCTCAACCTCGCGCCCGACTGTCCCCCGCACTTCGCGCGCTTCGGCAGGCTCCTGGAGCTCGTCGGGCTCAGCGACGAGGAAAAGGCCTCGGGCCGCGAGCGCTACCGCTTCTATCGCGACCGCGGCTACGCGATCGTGAGCCACGACCTCGCCTCGGGCGCCCGGCAGGATGGCTGAGGAAGAGCCGCGCGAGGATGCGAAGGCCAATCCCCTGGTCGAGCGGGTGGACGCGCTGCTGCGCCGCCATCAGGACCCGGAAGCCGCCGACGAGGCCATTCCGGTCCTCACCGAGGTCGTCGACGACGAGCGCGCGCGGCGCCGCACCGAGGTGGACGCGGCGGCGCTCGAGGCGCTGGCGCTCGAGCTCGAGCGCGCGGTGCTCGAACGGCTCGGACCGGAGGTGGACCGGGTGATCGAGGAAAAGCTGGCCCGCACCCTCGCCGGCATGCTCGGGCAGTCGGTCGACGGCATGCGCTCGGAGCTCACCCAGAGCGTCACGCAGATGGTGCGCGAAGCGGTCCATGCATCGGTGGCCCGGGCGCTCGCGCCGCAAGAGAAGAAATAGGGAAATGGAAAAGGCTTTCGAACCGAAGGCGGTGGAGCAGCGCTGGTACCAGCGCTGGGAATCCGGCGGCTACTTCCAGCACCGGGACGCCGCGACGCCGGCCTACTGCATCCAGCTCCCGCCGCCGAACGTGACCGGAACGCTGCACATGGGCCACGCGTTCCAGCAGACGCTCATGGATACCCTGGTCCGCTACCACCGCATGCGCGGTTTCAACACCAACTGGGTGGTCGGAACCGATCACGCCGGCATCGCCACGCAGATCGTGGTGGAGCGCCAGCTCGAGGAAAAAGGCCAGTCCCGCCATGACCTGGGGCGCGGGAAGTTCGTCGAGCGCGTGTGGGAATGGAAGGAGCAGTCGGGCTCGACCATCACGCGCCAGATGCGGCGCCTGGGCGCGTCCGCGAACTGGCCCTACGCGGACGCGACCGGCGCGAAGGCGGGGTACTTCACCATGGACGCGCACATGTCGCGCGCCGTGCTGGAGGTCTTCGTGCGGCTGTACGAGGAAGGCCTCATCTACCGCGGCAAGCGCCTCGTGAACTGGGACCCGGTGCTCGGCACGGCGGTCTCCGACCTGGAAGTCGATACGGAGGAAACCACGGGGAAGATGTGGCAGATCGTCTATCCGTTCGTGGAAGGGCCGCAGCCTTCGACCGACAAGGAAGGCAACCCGATCCGGCTGCGCGGCATGACGATCGCCACCACGCGTCCGGAGACCATGCTTGCGGACGGCGCCGTGGCCGTCCATCCGGACGATCCGCGCTATCGGCACCTGGTCGGCAAGCAGGTGATCCTGCCGCTTTGCGACCGGACCATCCCGGTCGTGGCAGACGCCATGGTCGAGCGCGACTTCGGAACCGGATGCGTGAAGATCACCGGCGCGCATGATTTCAACGACTACGGAGCCGCACTGCGCCACAACCTTCCGCTGATCGTCATCTTCACCCTCGATGCGAAGATCAACGACAACGGGCCGGCGCAGTTCCGGGGGATGGATCGCTACGAGGCGCGCAAGGCCGTCGTCGCGCAACTGGAGCGGGAGAACTTCCTCGCCGGCGTCGAAGCGCACAAGATGATGGTGCCGAAATCCGGCCGCACCGGCGTGGTGGTGGAGCCCATGCTCACCGACCAGTGGTTCGTGAAGATGGAGGGCCTGGCGAAGAAGGGGCTGGAAGTCGTCGCCAGCGGCGAGGTGAAGTTCTTCCCCGAGCACTGGACGAGCACCTACAACCACTGGCTCGAGAACATCCAGGACTGGTGCATCTCGCGGCAGCTGTGGTGGGGACATCAGATCCCGGCCTGGTACGACGAGCGGGGCAATGTCTTCGTCGGGCGGTCCGAAGCGGAGATCCGTCAGAAACACGGGATCACTGCGCCGCTGAGGCGCGACCCCGACGTCCTGGACACCTGGTTCTCTTCTGCGCTGGTGCCGTTTTCCTCGCTCGGCTGGCCGGAGGAGTCCAAAGATCTCCAGACGTTCCTGCCCTCCGACGTGCTGGTCACCGGGTTCGACATCATCTTCTTCTGGGTGGCGCGCATGGTGATGATGACCACGCACTTCACCGGCAAGGTGCCCTTCCGCCACGTGTACATCAACGCCCTGGTGCGCGACGCAGAGGGCGAGAAGATGTCGAAGTCGAAGGGGAACACCATCGACCCGCTCGATCTGATCGACGGGATTTCATTCGACGAGCTCCTGGCCAAGTCCACCGTCGGCCTGATGAAGGGCGAGCACCGGCAGAAGGTCGAGAAGTACATCCGCAGCCACTATCCGAACGGCATTCCCGCCTTCGGCGCGGATGCGGTGCGCTTCACGTTCGCGTCTCTGGCCACCTTCGCCCGCACGCTGAATTTCGACCTCAACCGCTGCGACGGGTACCGGAATTTCTGCAACAAGCTCTGGAACGCCACCCGCTTCGTCCTGATGAACACCGAGGGCAAGGACTGCGGGACGGACGAAGGCGCGCCGGTGCAGCTCAGTGCCTGGGACCGCTGGATCGTCAGCCAGCTCCAGCGCACCGAGGCGGAGGTCGCCCGGGGCTTCGAGGAGTACCGCTTCGATAACGCCGCCGGCGCGATCTATCGCTTCGTCTGGGACGAGTACTGCGACTGGTACCTGGAGGTCGCGAAGCAGCAGCTGCAGGAGGGCGGCGAGGCGGCGCAACGCGGCACGCGGCGCACGCTGGTCCGCATCCTCGAGGCGACGTTGCGCCTTGCCCACCCGGTCATCCCGTTCATCACCGAGGAGCTCTGGCAGCGAGTCGCGCCCCTCGCCGGCAAGGGCGGCGAGACGATCATGCTGGCGCCCTACCCTCGTTCGCAGCCGGAGAAGATCGACGAGGCCGCCGAACGGGACGTTTCGCTCGCCAAGGAGGTGGTGAACGCCGGCCGCAACCTGCGCTCCGAGATGAAGGTGCCGCCGAAGGAGCGTACGCCGATGTACATCACCGGAACGCCGAACGAAGCGACGCGCAGCGCCATCGCCGCACTGATCCGCCCGAATCCCCTCCATGCGGTGGATGAGCTGCCGCGGACCGACTCGCCGGTGGCGATCGTCGGCCCGCATCGCGTCATGGTCCATGTCGAGGTCGACGCGGCCGCGGAGGCGCAGCGGATTTCGAAGGAGATCGCCCGCCTGGAGGGCGAAACGGCGAAGGCGGAGGCGAAGCTGGCGAACGAGTCGTTCGTCGCCCGCGCGCCGGCGCAGGTGGTGGAGCAGGAGCGCAAGCGCCTCGCCGACTTCCGCGCCACGGCGGCGAAGCTCACGGAACAGCTGCAGAAGCTCGCCGGCCGCAAGTAGGAACGCGCGACGCGTGGCGCTCCCCACTGCCCTGCGCGCGTTTCGCCACCGCGACTACCGGCTGTTCTATGCCGGTCAGGGCATCTCGCAGATCGGCACGTGGCTGCAGATGATCGCCACCAGCTGGCTCATCTTCCGGCTCTCCGAATCGACCTTCCTCCTCGGCCTTTCCGCCTTCGCGCTGCAGGCGCCGTTCCTGGTCCTCGGCCCGCTCGCCGGCGTATTCGTCGACCGGATGGACCGGCGGCATGTGCTGCTCGCCACCAACTGTGTCGCGGCAATGCAGGCGATCGCGATGCTCACCGTGGTCGCGCTCGACGTCGTCGAGCCGTGGCACCTGGTCGCCGGCAACCTGGTGCTCGGCATCGTCAGCGCCTGCGATGCGCCGGCCCGCCAGTCGATCCTCATCCAGCTCATCGGCGGGCGCCAGGACCTGCCGAACGCCATCGCGCTCAATTCCTCCATGATGAACGCCGCGCGCTTCGTCGGCCCGCTCGCCGGCGGCGCGCTGATTGCCGGCTTCGGCGAGACCTCGGCTTTCGCCCTCAATGCGGCAAGCTACCTCTTCATGCTGGCGGCGCTCTGGCGCATTCGTGCCGGCGGCGCCTCGCGCGCCGTCCCCCAGGGCAGCCTTTTCGCGCAGCTCTTGGCGGGCGCGCGTTACGCGTTCGGCTTCCTTCCAACGCGATGCGCGCTGCTGCTTCTCGCCGCAACCAGCCTGACCGTGCACTCCTATCCGTCGCTCATGCCCTGGTTCGCGCGCGAGGTGTTCCGCGGGGATTCCGGAATGCTCGGCGTGCTTGTCGGCGCGGGCGGCTGCGGCGCGCTAACCGGGATGCTCTACCTCGCCACGCGCCCCGACCTGCGCGGGCTGCTGCGCCTAGTCGGGATGATGGCCGCGCTGGCGGGCGCCGCGCTCGTGGCCTTTGCCTTCGCGCGCTCGCTGTGGATCGCCCTGCCGGCCCTCTACCTCGCGGGAATGGGCGCGATGCTCGTCGCCGCATCGACCAACACCGTCCTGCAGAGCATCGTCCCGGACGAGCTGCGCGCCCGCGTGGCATCGCTCTACGTCATGTCGTTCCTCGGCATGGCGCCGATCGGCGCCTTCATCGCCGGCTGGGCCTCGGAACGGGTGGGCCCGCCCGCGACGCTCGCTGCATGCGGCGGGCTCGCCCTGCTCGCTTCGGTGGCCTACGCCTGGCAGTACCCCGCCATCCGACGGGACATCCGGGCGGCCTACGAGAAGCTGGGCCTCGTCACCGGTAGGGCGTAGCGTCGGTCTCGGTGAACGGTGGCTGCCGGCCGACCAGGCTCTCCAGGAGGATGAGCTCGGCGTCGCTGTGGTTGACCACCGGAGCCTCCATCAGCATCCGCGGCGCGCCGCTCGCCATGATGTAGCGCGGCGCCTCGTGATGCCGCGTGCGAACCACTTCGCGCGAGGCGGGGTCGTCCCGCGCGGCAAGCTCCGCCTCGCCGTAGCAGGTGCAGACGTAGGTGCGCTGCGGCTCGCTCTCGACGTAGACGCCGGTGCCGCGGATTCCAATCGTCGCGGTCGGCGTCTCGATGCGCTTCGCGCCGCGCCCGAACACCGAGAGCACGGCGCCGGTGGCGACGCGCAGCACGTCGGCACCGAAGGAAAGGCTCGAGCGCTCGCGCACCATGTACGCGTCCCGGCCGATCACGAAGACCAGCTCGGCGCCCGGGCCGGTGGTGATGGCGTCGCCGGCGCGGATTTCCCGCCCCGCCTGGGCCGGCTCGCCGTTGATACGCGCGTCGCCGCGGACACGGTAGACGCCTTTCTCGACGCTTCCGAGCGCAAGCGCGCGACGCATGAGCAGAATCTGCGCGGCCAAGGCCGCCGCGCCTCGCAGGACGGTACGACGGCCCGGCACTACGCGAGCGCGTAGTCGAGCATCTCCGGCCGGGTGGGCCACGAGTGCTCGAACTGCCAGCCGTGCTGCGCCTCCAGGCGCAGCCGGAACGCGTGCTCGAGCTCGCGCGACGGCGTGGTCACGCAGCTCTCCGGGAAGCGGATGAGGAAGCTCGAGGCGACCACGATCGAGCGGCCGATCTCCTTCACCACGCTCTGCGCGATGGGCCGCCCGCGCAACCAGAGCTCCTCGTCGTTCAGGTAGGCTGTGACGCCGAACTGCCGGTACGCCGCGACGGCCGGCGCGAGCCCCCAGGACCGCCAGCGCACGCGCTTGCCGGGCGCGAGGCGGACCGGCGCGATGACGGCGAACGGATACTCGTCCCGCCCTTCGCCCCAGAGAACGATCGGAGAAGCGCCCGGTCGTTGTGCGCCCGCAACGCGCGCGCAAGTCTCGTCGAAACGCAACGGATCGGTCTGGCCGAGGCGAATCCAGCGCGCGTTCATGCGTGGATCACCGGCCGCCCAGCTCGAGTTCGTCCCGGACCGCGGCGATGCCCGCTTCGGCGCACCCGTCGTCTTCCTTGCCGCCCGGCGCGCCTGATACGCCGATGGCGCCGAGGAGCGAGCCGCCCGCCTCGATCATGAGCCCGCCGCCGGCCGCCACGACATCCGGAAGATGGCGGATGCCGCTCTGGGGGCTGCCCGGCTGCGTAGCACCGGCAAGCTCGGTCGTGCTCGTGCGAAAGCTCACCGCGCTGTAGGCCTTGCTTTGCGCCATGCGCGGCGTGTGCGGGCCCGCGTAGCGGTCTCGCAGGAGTACCTGCACCACCCCCATGCGATCGACTACCGCAACCGCTGCCTGGTACCCGCTGGCGCGGCATTTGGCGAGGGCCGCCTGCGCGGCCTTGAGTGCGGTCTCCGGCGTGAGGAGCCTCACCGCGAAAATCGCGTCCTGCGCCGCCGCGGTCGAGCTCGCCGCCATCAGGCACGCTGCCGACAGGTGAAGCACCGCATTCCGTTTCGTGCTTCGCGGGCGCAAGTCCATCCAGTTATTATGCCGCATGCTTACTCGGGTGCTGCGCGACCTGTTCCTGCCCGGCGCATCCCGCGGTGAACCGTATGTTGCGTTCATCGCAGATGTCGCAGCGCCTGCGCGCGTCATGCCGGATACCGTCTTCTACTCCAACCAGGCCGGCTTTCGCCTGCGCACCATGATGGCGGCGCGAGGCGTTGCTACGCAGATGCCCGCGTGGCTTATTCCTCCGGCGCTCGCCGGTGCAAGAGGCGGGCTGAAGACCCTCGGCGAACCGCAAGCGATCTTCGTCTCGAAGTTCCTGATCGGTCGCATGGTCGCCAATCGACGAGTGTTCGACCGGATCCTGGAGAGACTCGCTGAAAGCGCGGTGCCGGCCGTAGCCGACGTGACCGATGATTTTCGCCTGGTCCCCGTAAAGGTGGACGACCACGGCGCGTACCTCTACGAGTGGCAACGAGCCCTTGGCGAGCGCTGTCACTTCGTCTGCACGACCGAAGCGCTGCGCGAGACGGTCGGACCGATCGCCAAACGCGGCACATCGCTCATCGAGGATCCCTATGAGTGGAACGAGCTTGGCATCTGGCGCGCTCCCTCTGCGGACCCGATCCGTATCTGCTGGTTCGGCAATACGGCATCGGAAACGCTTCCGCCAGTCGAGCGTACCTTGAACGATATTCTCAGCGCCTTTCCCGAGCGCCGGTTCGTCATCGAGATCGTTACGGCGGTTCGCTGGAACCTCATCGATGAAATGATAAAACGGCTCTCCGGTTGTGCGCGCGACGCATCCTTTATCCGAACCAATTGGTCCCTGGACGCCACGCGCACGGCCTTGGAGCGTAGCGATTTTGCGATCCTTCCGCACAATACGAGCAGTGACTGGGTCCGCGGCAAGTCACACAATCGGCTCGTAGCAGCCATCGCTGCCGGCCGACTCGCTCTCGCGTCTCCAATTCCCGCATATCAGGAGTTGCGCGAAGGCGCTTGGATCTCGGAGGATCTCGTCGCAGGGCTTGCGTGGGCTTTAGCGAATCCACATGCGGCGGGCGAGAAGGTACGCCGCGGCCAGCTCTTAGTCGAACCCCGCTTTTCACCCGCAGCTGTGCAGGAAAAGTGGCGCGCCGTGTTTATGTCCCTCCTTTCAGGACAGCCAACCGCCCGGGCGGCCCATGGCTGAGCAAGCTACCCACGGGCGCTGGCTCCTTCTGATCACGCAGTTGCCGACGGAAGACCCGGCAGCGCGCATGCGCGTGCTGCGCACGCTTGAGTCGCTCGGCGCCGCCGTGGTGCGCGAAGGGGCGTATCTCCTTCCCGACAAGCCGGCGAATCGGCAGTCGCTGGATTCGCTTGCGGAGTACATCGGCAGGAGCGCCGGCGCGGGGCACGTCCTGCAGGTCACGGCGGCGTCGCCTTCGCAGGAACGCTTCTTTACCTGGCTCTTCGACCGCTCCGAGCGCTACACGGAGCTCGTGAAAACGGTGGAGAGCCTGAAGGTGGGCTTCGGGCATTCGGACCCCAGCGCAATATCGCGCGTGCTGCACAAGCAGCGGCGGGATTTCGACGCGATCGCGGCCCTCGACTTCTTTCCGACCGAGGCGCGCGAGCGGGCGCGCCAGGCGCTCGCGGACGCGGAAGAACAGGTCCGGCGCCTCGTGTTTCCCGCGCAGACGCAGGCGGCGCTCGGCGCCAAGGAAAGGCTGGTGCGCCGCACCTGGGCGACGCGCAAGCCGCTCTGGGCGGACCGCCTGGCGTGCGCGTGGCTGATCCGGCGATTCGTGGACCCGGAGGCGCGCGTCGTCTGGCTCGAAAAGAACGACCCGTTGCCGGAGCAGGCGGTGGGCTTCGGCTTCGACGGGGCGCACTTCACCAATAGCGCCTCGCGCGTGACGTACGAGGAAATGCTCTCGCGGCTGGAGCTTGCGAAAAACGCTGCGCTCGCGCGCATCGCCGGCATCGTGCATTTCCTGGAGGTGCGCGGCACGCCCGTGCCGGAGGCGCTGGGGGTGCAGACCCTGCTGCAGGGCGCAGTGCGGCGCTCCACCAGCGAGGACGACCTTCTAGCGGAGGCGGAGAAGACCTTCGACCTGCTCTACGAGGCGTACTTCGAGCCGCCCAAGCGCTAGCGGCCGCCGCCCTCGGCATGCTGCGCCTGCAAGGCCTTGAGGCGCGCGTCGATCACGGACAGCTGGTAGAAATCGCCTTCGCCCGAAGCGCGCGCAAGCTGCAGCTGCTCGATCGCCGCAGGCAGGCTGCCCTGCAGGGCATAAAACTCCGCCTGCGCCTGGTGCTGCTGCAGGCGCTTGCCGAGCGCGGCATAGGCGCGCGACTGAAGCGAATACAGGCGCGCGTCGCCGGGATGCAGGCGCTGCGCTTCGGCAAGCACGGCCAGCGCGTCCTGGTTGCGGTTCAGGTCCTCGAGCGCTTCGACGTGCGCGTAGAGAACGGGCCTTGAGTGCGGATACTTTCCCCGCGCCTCGCGCAGCAGCGAGGCCGCGCCAGCCACGTCGCCCTGCGCGCGGCGCACCCGGGCGGCCAGCGTCTCGATCATCGGCCCGGCGCTCCCGCCCGCGCGCAGGCGATCCAGCTCGGCCTGCGCCTGCGTGCCCTGACGCGCACGGACGAGCGCGTTCACCAGCCCGTACCGGGCAGCCGACTCACGCGCAAAGCGGCCTTCGCGCAGCGAGCTCTGGAAGTGGCGCACCGCGTCCGCCGGATGGCCCCAGTCGGCGCGCAGCTTGGCGCGCACGAAGTGGAACTCCTCGCTGTCCAGATGCTGCTTGTAGGGCAGGCCGGAGGACTTGTTCTGCGCGTCGGCGATCCGCTCGGTCGTCACCGGGTGGCTTCGCAGGTAGCCCGGGACGGTGCCGTCGTCCGCTACGCGCGTATGGCGCTGCAGCTTCTCGAAGAACGCCGCCATGGCCCGCGCGTCGAAGC
>DASPMF010000288.1:0-12120 GCA_035627155.1 Burkholderiales bacterium
CGTGCCCATCCCGCCCGCAGACGTCGGGATCTTCTGGCACGAGCGGTTCGACGCGGACGCGGGCAACCGGTGGCTGCGCGAGCAGCTGCTCGAGCTCTTCGGCGGCTAAGAGGTGCTGGTTATACTCTGCCCATGTCGAACCTGACGATCCGGCGGGTAGGACACGCGTGCGGCGCCCGCGTGACGGGCGTGGACCTCTCGAGGCCGGTTGCGCCGGACGTGTTCGCCGATATCCACAAGGCGTGGCTCGAGCACCAGGTGCTGGTGTTCCCCGGGCAGAAGCTCGATCCGCAATCGCTCGTGGCCTTCACGCGCAACTTCGGCGAGCTCGACGATTACTCTTCGCAGCCGTTCAACCGCCATCCGGACATCAAGGAAGTCTTCGTCCTCAGCAACAGGAAGACGAACGGCAAGCCCTTTGCCACCTACAACGCCGGCCAGAACTGGCACACCGACCTTTCCTACACGGTGCGCCCCGCGAAGCACACTGCCGTCTACTGCATGGAGAAGCCCTCCGTCGGCGGCGACACGATGTTCGCCAGCATGTACCTCGCCTACGAGACACTGTCGCCGAAGATGCGCGCGTTCCTCGACGGGCTAGAGTGCGTGCACGACGTGAGCCTCGTCGAGGGCCTCGACAAACGCGGCGCCGAAGTGGCGAACGAGTTCCGCCGCCTCAACCCCCCGGTCGTGCATCCGGCGGTGCGGCTGCATCCCGAATCGGGACGCAAGGCGCTGTACGTGAACGAGCGGGTGCGCAACTTCCTCGGGCTCTCCGAGGCGGAGAGCAAGCCGATCCTCCAGTTCCTCTGCCAGCACTCGGTGCAGCCGCGCTTTACCTACCGGCACTACTGGAGCGTGGGCGACCTCGTCATATGGGACAACCGGTGCCTGGTGCATCTCGCGGTCGGCGACTACGACGCCGCCGAGATCCGCCACATGATCCGCACCTCGAGCATGGGCGACTATGTCGGGCGCTACCTGGACCCGGAAAAGGCGACCGCGCAGATGAAGGCGCCCCCGACGGCGGACCAGGGCGCCGTCGCGGCCCTGCACGATTGACTACTGGATCTTGATGCCCGCCTCGCGGATCACCCTGCCCCACTTCTCCTGCTCGGCGCGGATGTAGGCGGCGGCCTGCTCCGGCGTCCCGCTCATGGGCTCGGCGCCGAGCTCCTGGAAGCGGGCGACGATCGCCGGCTTGGTGATCATCTTGTTCAGCTCGGCGTTCAGGTAGCCGATCACGCTCGCCGGCGTCTTCGCCGGCGCAAGGATTGCGAACCAGCCCAGCACTTCGAAGCCCTCGAGGCCTTGTCCGGTCTCCGCCACCGTGGGGACGCCCGGCAGCAGCGTCGAGCGCTTGGCGCTCGAGATCGCGAGCGCCTTGAGCGAGCCCTTCTTGATGTGCGGCTGCATGATGGCGATGTTCTCGAACATCATCGGCACGCGACCGGAGAGCAGGTCCGGAAGCAGCGCGCCGCTTCCCTTGTACGGAACGTGCAGCATGTCGACGCCGGCCATGCGCTTCACCAGCTCGCCCGCGAGGTGCTGGGCGGTGCCCGGGCTCGACGAGGCGAATTCGTACTTGCCCGGGTTCTGCTTCACCAGGCGGATCACTTCGGTGAAGGTCGTGGCCGGGACGCTCGGGTGCAGCACGAACACATAGGGCGTGCTGCCGATGAGGCCGACCGGCGTCAGCTCGCTGTCCGAATACGGCAGGTTGCTGTACAGCGCGCTCGCGGTGCCATAGGTGCTCGGCACCATGATGAGCGTGTGGCCGTCCGGCGCCGACTTCGCCACGGCGCCGGCCGCGATCGACCCGCTTGCGCCCGGGCGGTTCTCGACCAGGAACGACTTGCCGGTCTGCGCGGCGAGCTCCTGCGCGGCGAGCCGGCCCATGACATCGGTCGTTCCCCCCGGCGGGAAGCCGACCAGGATCTTCACAGGTTGCGTGGGATAGGTTTGCGCCCCGGCCAGCGGAGCGATGAAGGGGACGAGCAACGCGGCTACGAGCAGCAGCCATTTGTTCATGAGGCGGGCTCTCCAAGGTATGCGGCGACGACCCGCGGGTTCCTCAGCACGTCCTGCGGGATGCCGCTCGCGATCGGCGTGCCGGACTCTAGCACGCAGATGCGGTCTGCGAGGTCGGCGACCATCTGCATGTCGTGCTCGACCCAGACCATCGCGACCGGCAGCTCGTGCCGGATGCGCAGGATGTAGCGCGCGAGGTCCTCGCGCTCCTCGCGGTTGAGGCCTGCGGAGGGCTCGTCGAGCAGCAGGACCTGCGGCTCGGCCGCGAGCGCGCGGGCGAAGCCGACGATCTTCTGCACGCCGAAGGGCAGGGCGTCCACCGCGTGGTGCCGGTAGCGCTCCAGCTCGACGAACTCGAGGATCTCCTCGATGCGCCGCCGGTGGAGGAGCTCCTGGCGCTTCGCCCGGCCCGCGAACACGGCGTCGAAAAAGAGGTTGCTCTGCACGCGCGCGTGGCGCGCGACGAGGAGGTTCTCCAGAACGCTCATGTGCGGGAAAAGCTCGCCGTGCTGGAACGTGCGGCCGATGCCGAGCGCCGCGATCTCGTGCGGCTTCATCGCGGCGAGCGAGCGGCCGGCGAAGCGGATGGCGCCGCGCTGCGGGCGGTAGAGCCCGCTGATGCAGTTCAGCACCGACGTTTTGCCCGCGCCGTTCGGGCCGATCAGCGCGAGCAGCTCGCCGGGCCGCGCCGCGAAGGAGACCTCGCGCAGCACCTGCAGGCCGCCGAAGGCGAGGGACACGCCGGAAAGCTCGAGCTCAGCCATACCACCGCCTCGACCGGCGGTACTGCTTCACGTCGCGGTAGCTGCGGCGCGCAACGCCTCCGCCGAGGTAGAACTCCTGCACGTCGCCGTGCGCGCGCAGGCGCTCCGGCGTGCCGTCGAGGACGATGCGGCCGTTCTCCATCACGTACCCGTAGTCGGCGAGCTGCAGCGCGATCTGCGCGTTCTGCTCGACCACCAGCATCGTGGTACCGAAGCGGCCGCGCAGGGTGCGGAGGCGCTCGACGAGCTCCTGGACCACGAGGGGCGCAAGACCCAGGGAAAGCTCGTCGATGAGCAGCAGCTCCGGCGCGCCCATCAGTGCCGCGCCGATCGCGAGCATCTGCCGTTCGCCGCCGGAGAGGTAGCCCGACTCCCGGCGGCGCAGTCGGCCGAGCGCCGGGAACAGATCGAACACCATCGCCTTCCGGGCCGCGTCGCCGCCGACGACGACCTCCAGGTTTTCCTCGACGCTCAGGTTCTCGAACACCTTGCTGCGCTCCGGGACCAGTGCGATGCCCAGCCGCGAGATGCGATGCGGCGGCAGGTTCTCCAACGGAGCGTCCTTGAATGCGATGCGGCCTTCCGTTACGCGCGCATCGTCGAGGCCCAGGAAGCCGGAGATGGCGCGCAGCGTCGTGGTCTTGCCGGCGCCGTTGTTGCCGATCAGCGCGACGATGGACCCCTTTGGAACATCGAGCGAGACGCCTTGCACGGCGGTGATGACGCGGTGGTAGGTCACCTCGAGCTTTTCCACCCTCAGGAGCGGCGTCATTTGCCGAGCGGCTTCTGCTTGAACGGCCAGAGGAGCACCCAGTTCTGCACGCGCTTCCAGATGCCGACGAGGCCCATCGGCTCGAAGACGAGGAAGAGGATCATCACCAGGCCGAAAGCGGCGTAGTTCGCCGCGAAGAACACCGATGAATCGGGCAGCAGGGCTGGCGGAAGCGCCGCCTTGATCCCCGACTCGATCGCGTAGGGGAAGAGCACCACGAACACCGCGCCGCACACGGCGCCCAGCAGCGAGCCCATGCCGCCGATGATGACCATGGCGACGTACTGGATCGTCAGGAAGAGGGAAAACGCCTCCGCCGACACGAAGCCGCGGTAGTACGCGAAAAGCGAGCCGGCGACGGCGGTCAGGGTGGACGAGACGACGAAGGCGGAAAGCTTGGCGCCCTGCACGCTGATGCCGAGCGCACCCGCGACGGTTTCGCGCACGTGGATCGCGCGCCACGCGCGTCCGGTGCGCGTGCGCAGCAGGTTCAGCGAAACGAGGAGCGTTCCCGCCGCGGCGCCAAGCAGGACGTAGTACCAGGCCCGCGCGTCCGCGAGCTCCCAGCCGAAGAGCCGGGGCGCATCGATCACCACGCCGGTCGAGAAGCCGCGCCGGGTCTCGTACTCGGAGCCGAGGTGGATGACGATGAAATGCAGCGCCAGGGTGGAAACCGCGAGGTACAGGCCGCGCAGCCGAAGGCTCGGCAGGCCGAAGATCAGGCCGAGGGCGGCGCCGACGAGCGCCGAAGCGGGCAACGTGATCCAGAAGGGGGCGCCGAATTCCTTGAAAAGGATGCCGGTGGTGAAGGCGCCGGCGGCGAGGAGCCCGGCATGGCCGAGGGAGATCTGGCCCGCGTAGCCGGTGAGCAGCATGAGAGCAGCCGCGCCGATGACCGCGAGCAGCACCTGGTTGGCGAGGTCGAGCGCGAATGCGCCAAAGAGGAACGGCAGCGCGAGGAGCGCGGCGGCGAACAGCACGAAGGAAACTTTCTGCGTGCGCGTTTCGAGGACCTGCAGGTCCTGTGCATACGAAATGCGGAAGTAGCCGCTTGCGCGCGGGGCGTTCATACGCGGTCGAGCTCCTCGCGGCTGCCGAGGAGTCCCCAGGGCCGCACGATGAGCATCGCGAGGAGCACCACGAACGGCACCACGTCGGAGAGCAGGGGGTCCACGTAGTGGATCAGCAGCACCTCGGCCGCCGCGACGAGCAGCGATCCGAGCAGCGCGCCGGCCAGGCTGTCGAGGCCGCCGACCAGCGCCGCGGGGAAGGCCTTGAGGCCGATCACCACCATCGTCTGGCTCAGCGCCGAATCGCAGGCGATCAGCATCCCCGCGATCCCGGCGGTCAGCGTGGCGAGGCCCCATGCCAGCGCATAGATGCCGTGCAGCCCGATCCCGCGCTGCGCGGCAAGGAGCGGATTCTGTCCGGCGGCGCGCATGCGCAGACCCCACACACTGTAGCGCAGGAAGGCCCAGAGACCGGCGTAGGCGGCGCCGGTGGCGAAGACCAGCGTGAGCGCCACCGCGGAAATGCGCGCGTCGCCGATGGCGACCGAGGCGTTGACGAGGCCCAGCGCCTGGATCGGGTGCTGCTCGTAGGCGCCCCAGAAGAACATCATCGCGCCGCGCAGCAGGATGCCGAGCGCGATGGTCGTGAGCACGGCCGCGAGCACCGCCTCGCCGGCCATGCGGCGCATGAGCAGGACGTATACGAGCACGCCGACGGCAAGCGCGAGCACGGCCGAGACCGCGATGGCCACCAGCGGCCTTCCGGCGAAGAGCGACGCGGTGACGAAGAGACCGTACGCGCCGAGCATCATCAGCTCGCCATGCGCAAGGCTCAGGACCCGGCTCGTGCGGTAGATCAGGACGTAGCCGCAGCTGATGAGCGCGTACACCGACGCGAGCACCGCGATGTTGACCGCCAGCTGCATCTCAGGAAACCAGGCCGCCGAGCTGGCCCTGCACGAGCCGCGCCTCGCGGTCGTCGTACATGGACTCGACGAGGTCCGCGAAGCGCTCGATCATCTTCGAGCGCTTCACCTTGCGCGTGGGCGTGACCGGCTCGCCCTCCTCCTCGGGGTCGAGCATCTTGGGCAGGATGCGGAAGGCCTTGATCTGTTCCACGCGCGCCAGCGCCTCGTTCGCCTTCTGCACCTCCGCCGCGATGAGCTTGCCGACCTCGGCGTGCGCGGCGAGGCTCGTGAAGCCGGTGTAGGAGATGTCGCGCGAGCGGGCCCAGTCCGCCACCGTGTCGAAGTCGATCTCGATCAGGGCGGTGAGGTACTTGCGCGCGTGGCCGATTACCATCGCCTCGGCGATATAGGGGCTCGAGCGCAGGCTGTTCTCAATGTGGGAGGGGGAGAGCGTCTTGCCGCCATCGGTGACGATGAAGTCGCGCGCTCGATCGACGAGTCGCAGCTCGCCGCCTTCGCGCCACTCGCCCACGTCGCCGGTGCGCAACCAGCCGTCGGCGCCCTTGACCTCGGCCGTGGCTGCGTCGTTGTTCCAGTAGCGCTCGAAGACATGGGGCCCGCGCAGGACGATCTCGTTCTGCTCGGCGAGGCGCAGCTCCCACCCGGGCGCCACGCTGCCCACCGCGCCGGGGCGCGGGAACGGGCCCTTCTGGCCGCAGATGATGGCGCCGGCTTCCTCGGTCTGGCCGTAGATCTCGACCAGATTCACCCCCCAGACCTGCCAGAGCGCCATCGTCTCGGCAGGCAGCGGCGCGCCGCCGGAGATGGCGAGCTCGAGCGCGTCGAAGCCGAGCTTCTCCAGCAGCGGCTTGAAGACCAGCGAGCGCAGGATCCGGTAGCCCAAGCCGTCGCGCCTTCCCTCCCAGCGCGCCTTGGCCTGCCTGCGTCCGAGCCGCATCGCCGCTTCGTACGCCGCGCGCTTCAGCGGCGTGGTCGAGCCGATCCCGATCAGGACCTGGGAGGCGAACTTCTGCATGTAGCGCGGCACGGTGAACAGCACCGTCGGCGCGACCTCGAAAAGCGTCGTCGGCAGATCCTCGATGTCCTCCCCGTAGTGCGGCACCAGGCCGCCGAGCAGGGGCAGGGTCACCGCGACGTCGCGGCCGAGGATGTGGCAGAGCGGCAGGTAGACCACCGTGCGATGCGGCCGGGCAAGCGCCGGATAGTGTTCGATCAGGTTGTTGGCCGCGGCGAGGTGCACGCCGTGCGCGATCAGCGCGCCCTTCGGGTGGCCGGTGGTCCCGGACGTGTACACGATGAAAGCCGGGTCCTCGGGGCGCAGGTCCCTGCAGAGCCCTTCCAGGAAAACGAGATCGCCCTCGGAAGAGAAGAAGCTCGCGTACGGCACCAGCCGCGGATCGTCGTAGCCGAACATCGCCGAGTCGTCGATGACGACGATGCGCTCCAGGCCGGGCAGCCTGGGGGCGAGCGGCAGCAGCTTGTCGACGTACTCCTGGTCTTCGGCGACGAAGATCCTGGCGCCGCCGTCGCGCATCTGGTACTCGACCTCGGCAGGCGAGGCGGTCGGGTAGATCCCGTAGGTGATCGCGCCGAGCGCCTGCGCCGCGAGGTCGCAGACCACCCATTCCTCGCAGGCGTCGCCCATGATCGCGACCCGGTCGCCGCGGCGCACGCCGAGCTCCTGCAGCGCGGCGGCGCATCGCGCGACGAGCATGGCGTAGCCGCGCCAGGTCCGCTCGCGATAGAGCCCGAGGTGCTTGGAGCGGAGCGCGACCCGGTCCGGCTCGGCGCGGGCGCGCTCGAGAAGCAGCTGCGGGGCGGTGCGGGCCCGCAGCGACTTCATTTCTTCACATCGATGGCCTGCCAGTCCTGTACGCGCACCACGCCGTTCTTCGCCGGATCCCAGTGCCACACGCGGTAGTACTGCCGCGTGCGGAAGTGGTTGTCCTTCGTCCATTCGAGCGGGCCGCCGCGCAGGCCTTTGAGGTCGACTTTCAGGTTGCTCATCGCCGCGAGCACCTTCTGCGGCGTGGCCGGCCATGCGGCATTCTTCAGCGCCGCCTCGACCACCATGCCGGCGATGAAGCCTTCGGTGAGGTAGCTGACCGGCGAGCTGACGCCGGCGCGGTGCGTGACGGCGCGAATCTCGGCGTGGATCGGCAGGTTGTCCTCGAAGAAGGCGTTCGTGCCGATCACGTAGAAGTCCTTGTCCTTGAGCCGCGCCAGCTCCTCCTCGGCGTTGAGGTGCGCCCAGGTGATGTAGCGGCCGTTCCAGCCCAGGCGCCGCATCGCCTCGAACGTGCGCACCTGCGATACCCAGGGCGCCCACGAGTAGACCCAGTTCGGGTTCGCATCCTTGAGCTTGGTCGCGAACGGCGTGTAGTCCGGCGCCGGCGGCGGGCTGATCTGCTTTTCGACCGGCGTCATGCCCAAGGTCTTCGACAGGCCTTCCGCGTAGTCGATCTCGCCGCGGGAGATCGGGATCGCCATGGCCGCGAAGCCGATGCGCACCGGCTCCTTCGAGTTGCTCTTCACGAAGGCCAGCGCGGCCTGCGAGTCGAGGTTCGCGCCGAAGGCGGTGGAGCAGAACTGCAGCGGGTCGGCGGGCGGGAACGTGTCCTTCGGGCACACGGCCCCGGCGTAGTACAGCGGCACCTTGGCGCGACGCGCCTCGGCCACCATCGGCGCGTAGGTGGAGGAAAGGCTCGCGTTCATCATGAGGACCACCTTCTCCTCGGCGAGCAGGCGCTTGGCGTTCGCCGCCGCCTTCGACGGCTGCGCCGAGTCGTCCAGGATGACGAGCCGGACCTGCCTGCCGTTCACGCCGCCCTTGCCGTTCACATGGTCGAGGTAGGCCTTCATCGCCTCGACGGTCGGCGCGTACGTGCCGGCCGCGGGGCCGGTCATCGCGGCGCTGACGCCGATCACATAGGCGTCCTGGGCGTGGCCGGCGAACGAAAGCGCGAGCAGCGAGAAAGCGCAAATGAGTCTCTTCATGATCCCCTCCTCAGTCGGTCAATGCGTAATCCGGAACACCGGCGCTTCTCCCTTGCGGAAGGCGCGGACCAGCAGGTCCACGTAGTCGCGCGTGACGCGCTCGAGCGTGACGCCCGGCTCGCGACCGTACCATGCCGCCGCCGAGTTGCCGAGGCCGAGCAGCGCGAGCGTGGCCATGCGTGCGTCGAGGTCGGCGCGGAATTCCCCGGCGTCGACGGCCTGCTGGATGATGCGTTCGATGATGCGCTCGTACTTCAGCTCGAGCGCGCGGATGCGCTTGCGCGCGGGCTCGGGCAGGAAGCGCCGCTCGCGCAGGAAGACCAGCGTGTAGTCCAGGCGCTCCCCGAGGGGCGCAAGGTGATGGAAGACCAGCCGCGCCACCTTGTCCGCGCCGCTCTCCGCGCCGCGCAGGATCTGCTGCGCGCGCCTGGCATAGTCCTCCATGCCTTCGGCGCAGACGGCCTCGAGCGCCGCATCCTTGGACTCGAAGTAGTAATACAGGCTCGCTTGCCGGATGCCGAGCACGTCGGCGATGTCCTGCGTCGAGGCGCCGTGGTAGCCGCGCCGCGCGAACACCTTCGCCGCGGCCGCCACGATCTCCGCGTGGCGCTTCTTCGGCTTCTCGGACGACGCGCTGGCGGCAACCGTGCGGGCCATGCCTATAATTCTATAGCCCAATAGAAAGGAAGTGACATGGTTCCCGGACAACCCCCGACCCGCGCCGACCACATCGGCAGCCTGCTGCGCCCGCGCAAGCTGCGCGACGCATTCCGCAAACACGCCGCGAAGGCGATGAGCGACGCCGATTTCCGCGCCGCACAAGACGAGGCCATCCGCGATGTGGTGAAGCTGCAGGAGGATTGCGGGCTGCAGGTCGTGACCGACGGCGAGTTCCGGCGCATCTCCTACTGGGAGAAGTTCGTGCGCCTTACGCAGGGCCTCGTCGTCAAGGAAGCGGTGTTCAAGTTCCACGACGAGCACGGTCACGAGTCCGACTTCACCGCGCCGTACGTGAGTGGAAAGGTTTCCCGGCGCGAGCCGATTACGGCGGATGAATACGGCTTCCTGAGGAAGTGCACCGGCCGCGTCGGAAAAGTCACGATGCCTTCGCCTTCCACCATGCACTTCTACCGGTTCACGGACTGGGGCGACGGCAAGGCCTACGCGGATCCGGCGGCGTTCTTCGTCGATCTGGGCAAGGTCTACCAGCAGGAGATCGCCGAGCTCGCCGCCGCGGGCTGCAAGTACGTCCAGCTCGACGAAGTGGCCATCGCGATCCTGTGCGATCCCGCGGCGCGCGAGAAGGTGAAGAAGGCGGGCGGAAATCCCGACCAGCTCGTCGACCTCTACATCGAGGCGATCAACCAGGCGGTGAAAGGCAAGCCGGAAGGCGTTACGGTCGGCGTGCACGTCTGCCGTGGCAACTACAAGGGGATGTACCTCTCCGAGGGCGGCTACGACTCGGTCGGCGAGCGCTTCTTCGGCCGCACGAACGTCAACCACTTCCTGCTCGAGTTCGACACTCCCCGGGCTGGGGGTTTCGATCCCCTTCGCTTCGTGCCCAAGAACAAAGGGGTGGTGCTGGGCCTGGTCAGCTCCAAGACCCCGGTGCTCGAGAGCGTCGATTCATTGCAGCGGCGTGCCGCCGAGGCGGCGAAGTATGTAGACACTTCACGTTTGGCGGTGAGCCCGCAATGCGGATTCGCCAGCACGATGGGGGGCAACCCGGTCACGGAGGACGACGAGCGCGCGAAGCTGCGCCTGTGCGTGGAGGTCGCCGACCGCATCTGGGCTTAGTGGGCATCATCCCACTTTCTGCGCTGCAGCGTCTGTGGTTGCGATCCCACACCGCCCGGCTCACTATCGCGGCGTGGACCAGCCGACCCTCCTCGGGAGCATCTCGAGCTTCTGCCAGCGCACCGGCATGGCCGAGTCCACGTTCGGCCGCCGGGCGGTCAACGACGGGAAGTTCGTAGCCCGCCTGCGCGACGGGGCTCGCGTCACGCCCGAGACGCTGGAGAAGGTGAACGCCTTCCTCGAGCGCAACGGCGCCACGGGACCGGCGGGCGCGCCGCCCGAGCTCCTGGCCCTCGTGCGCGCAAGCGCGCCGCAGGTCGTGGCGTCCAGGCCGGCCGGCGAGCGCGACTTCCGCTTCTTCGACAACCGCCAGAAGTACCTCCTCTTCGTCACGACCTGCAGCGAGAAGGAAGTCGTCGCGAAGCGCGTCGGCCTGGAGCTCGCGCACATCCATCCGCAGCCGCCCGCGCTGCGCCTCTTCGACGCGGGCATGGGCGACGGCACGGTGCTGGAGAGCGTGATGCGCGAGATGCACCGGCGCTTCACCAACCTGCCGTTCTACATCGTCGGCAAGGAGATCAGCCTCGAGGACGTGCGCCTCAGCCTGCGCAAGATGGCGGACCGCTTGTTCGAGCACCCGGCCACGGTGCTGGTGGTCACGAACATGTACTACACCGAGGCGCCATGGCTCACGCCGCGCAACGTCGCCGCGGCGACCTCCATGGTCTGGCACGAGGTGGGCCTGAGCGGCACGACCTCCCACGAGTTCGACGAGCAGATCGCGGCGCTCGACCCATTCCTGGCCAAGAACTGGCAGGCGAAGGCCAATCCGAAGACCGGCAACCCGGTATACGAGCACCCCGTCACCCTGGTGATCTACCGCGAGGACTACCGCTTCCTGCTGGACGACGTCATCCCGCGGCGCGGCGAGGCGCGCGGCGACTACGACATGGTCATCGCCTCGCAGCCCTATCGCCTGCGCGCGCCGCTGGAATTCAAGGCGCAGAAGGTGGTCGGGCCGCTCGTGCGGGCGCTCGGCAAGGGCGGGCGGCTGCTCGGCATCCATTCGTATGGGCGCGATCCGGGCGTCGAGATCGTGGCGCGCGTCTGGCCGGGCGAGAACCCGTTCACCTGCACCCGCCACGACGTGCTGCGCGCCACCAAGGCCGAGCTGGGCAAGGAAGCGCGGCGCTACAACTTCAACACCTACGCCGACGCGCGCGCCGTGTTCCGCTACGACATGCACACGCTGCCGAGCGAGATCTCCTCGAGCATCGGCACCTCGACCCTGTTCGCCGCGTGGAACGCGGCGATCTACGTGGCGCAGATCGACGACGCGCGCCTCGCCGCGGTGCTCGGCGAGAAGCGCTACCTCGAGGCCACGCGCGAGGTGCTGCAGAAGCACGGCAGCCTCTGGTTCCAGGACGAGTCCTATGTCGTTTCCCGCAAGCGCGATTGACCGGGCGCCCAGCGTGAGCGCGGCCGAGCTGATCGCCGCCTCCTCGCTCGAGATCTCGCCCCGCGAGCTGCACCGCGCGCCGGACGTCGCGGCCCTCCTGCCGGCCGATAGCTGCGTCTACGTTCCGTCGCTCCCCGGATTGTCGCTGTCGCGCACGCTCGAGGCGATCGCCGCCATCCGCGCCGCCGGGCTGGACCCGGTGCCGCACGTCGCCGCGCGCCGCATCCGCGACCGCGCCGCCTTCGCCGATTTCCTGCGCCATGCCGTGGCCGACCACGGCGTGCACCGCGTGCTTCTCCTGGGCGGCGACGAGCCGGCCGCGCGCGGGCCCTACCGCGACGGCGTGCAGGTGCTGGAGGAG
>DASPMF010000289.1:0-6881 GCA_035627155.1 Burkholderiales bacterium
GGCGCGCGCACCGGCCTCACGCCGATCGCCGTGGTCCTTGCCACGGTGTACTGGACCTGGCTATGGGGGCCCTTCGGCCTGCTCCTCGCGACGCCCATCACCGTGTGCCTCGCCGTGGTGGCGCGCCACATTCCGGACTTCCACTTCCTCTCCGTCATCCTGAGCGACGAGCAGGTGCTGACCCCGCCCGTTCGCCTCTACCAGCGCCTCGTCTCGCTCGAGTACGACGAGGCCTACGATGTCGCGGAAACCTTCGCCGGCGAGAACGGGCTCGCCGCGCTCTACGAGCAGATGCTCCTTCCCGCGCTCTACCTCGCCAAGCGCGACCGCCACCGCTACGCGCTCGACGTGGAGCGGGGCGGGCACGTCTACGCCGGCATCTTGCGCATCGCCGAGGAAATCGCCGACGAGATCCGCGCCAGGGAGCGCGCCGAGGCGCCGCCCGTCGCTCCCGTGCGCGCGCCGCAGATCTGCATCGTCCCCGCGCACGACGAAGCCGACTACATCGCCGCCGTCATGCTCGCGCGCCTGCTCGCCCCCGAGTACTTCGAGGCGCTCCTCTTCTCCAAGGACCTCCTCGCCGCCGAAGTCGTCGAGCGCGTCGCCAGCTGCGACGCCACTGCCGTCTGCATCTCCGCAGTCCCCCCCGAAGCCGCCTCCAACGCCGCCTACCTCACCAAGCGCCTGCGCCGCGACGTCCCGCAGAAGAAAGTCGTCGTCGCCCTCTGGTGCGTCGAAGGCGACATCGAACCCGTCGCCCGCCGCCTCCGCTCCGCCGGTGCCGAAGCAGTCGCCTCCCGCATCCCCGAAGCGCTGGAAAAACTCCGCCTCGTCGTCCCTCCCGGCGCCACCGCCGGATAGCCGGATAACCGGACGGTTTGCACACCGTCCCACCTCCGCGTAACGTCTCGCCGCAAAGGGGGGATCCGCCGTGCCGTTTACAAATGGGCGACCTATAAGCCGCCGGTTGTCATCTACTTCACGTTAGACCGCTCTGATGAGTTGCCGCTGTGCTAAGTGCAATAGCGAGATAGCAATCGACTCGAAATCATGCCCGTCGTGCGGCTTTGTATTTGGCGAAGTGGCTCCAACCCGATCTTCAACCACGCGCCTCGGGGCCGGGGGCTATCTGCTTCTCGCCTTGGCCGTAGCATGGCTTAGCGCCGGCGCGTTCTGGCTAGCTGCCTTAGTGGTGTCTGATTGGCCCCAAGTTGCGCACCGTTCGCACCAACCAACGTGGGTATATGCAGGCTTGCGGACGAGCTGGCCGCCATCACGCTTTATTGGGGTTGGTTTCTCATGTCCGCTTCTATACCGTGGCTCGTTATAGTGGCGATCCTCATGGTTGCTAAAAGTCGTCGTGAAAGAGCGGCCTAACAGCGCAGCGCAGGCCGGCGCGCGCACGAGCGTCGTGCTTTGCAACTGCCAGTCGGCGCGCGCGGCTGGCTGCGGACGCTAGATTGCTCTGGCATGGCCGGCGATGCTCATAACATCGAACAGACGCAGCTCCACACTTGGTACCGTCTCCTGAATTGGACCGTCCACGCTGAACTTGCCAAAGCTCACTTCCAAGACGTTGTACATGAGAAAGCGGCCGAGAATTACTTCGAAGCGCTTTACGTCAGTCACGACGAGAACGAAAGACAGATTCAGCTTTTCGCGGGCGCGCATCCGGTAGGAAGGCCTGAAACGGTTTGGGACGCGAGTGGGCGAATCAAGAGCCAAAGGCTGTATGTCGAAAAAGGTGCAGCGCTGGTGCTGTCACAGTCGATACGTGGAGAGGTTGCGGTCATTCTTTATCCGTACCAGTCCGAAAAGCATCGGCGGCGTGAGGAATACTTAGTTTGGAGTGTGTTTCAAGATCCGGCGGAGATCACGGCCGCCAGGCTGCAGAAGATGACGAGGGACTTCTTTACCTACATTAGATGTTCGAGCCTGCGGTTCACGCCGTCGTTCAGCGACAACCTGCGTATCAATTGCCTGCTATTGCGCAGTCGGCGCTACGATGACCAGGGCGTATGGCGGTTCGTTCTTAGCCAGCCTCTGCTTCTCACCCTCGGCATACTGGGTTCGCTGGCAAGCATTTGGGGTCTCATTCTTGCGCTTAGAGCAATCTAACACCGCGTCGTTGACCGACACCTATTCCTCGCTGCTTCGCTCTCGGGATGCGGCAAAACGCGAACGTTAGGCAGCATCAAGCGACGTAATGCATCTACTCTTTCTCCATGGTCCGCCAGCGGCCGGGAAACTGACAATTGCGCGTGAGTTGGCGGCGCTCACGGGATTCCGACTGTTCCACAATCACGTCACCGTGGACGCTCTGCTGTCCGTGTTCGAGTTCGGCTCTCCACCGTTCATTGAATTACGGGAAAGGATATGGCTTGACGTCATGGGAGAAGCCGCAAATACCGGCATACCTGGTCTAGTCTTCACGTTCGCTCCGGAGCGCACCGTTCGGAGCAATTTTGTGCCGAACCTTATGGCACGGCTCCGGAGTGCGGGCGTGATCACGCATTTCATCAAACTGCACTGTCCTGAAGCCGAAATTGAGAAACGTTTGGATGATCCATCCCGAAGAGACACTCAAAAACTGCGGTCTGTAAATCTATTCCGATCTTTGCGGGACGCAGGCGCTTTCCAGTATCCAGAACTTCCCGTTGACCTGGCAATTGACACAACGGAAGTGCGGCCACGGGAGGCCGCCCGATTGATAGTGGGCCACTGCGGGCTGCGTGAGAGGACTGACGCTGCCTAACAGCGCGTTGTTAACCGACACGGTATCCTCGCAGCTTCGCCGCACGCGCCGCGCGGCAAAGCGCGAACGTTAGGAAGCTTTGATGATTCGTGGCAGCTGCCTCTGCGGAGGTGTGCGTTATGAGGTCAGCGGGCCGCTGCGGGGTGCGCTCAACTGTCATTGCTCGATGTGCCGCAAGGCGCATGGGGCGGCATTTCGGAGTCGCGCGAGCGTCAAGGCGGGTGACTTCCGCTGGACGCAGGGCGAGGAGCTGTTGACCTGGTACGAATCGTCGCCTGGCAACCATCGGGGCTTCTGCCGCGTCTGCGGGTCGCCGCTTCTGAGCCGCTTCGATTTCGAGCCGTCCTTCTATGGACTGCCGTTTGGTGCGTTGGACGACGACCCCGGGATCAAACCGAAGCGGCACATTTTCGTCGCGCACAAGGCCCCATGGCACGACATCACGGATGAGCTCCCGCAGTTCCCGGAGCTTCCGACAAAAGCGCCGTAACGGCGGCACCGAATCTTTCCTTGGACCTCGCGGCATGATTAGCGGCACCGCCTCCCGCGTACGAGGCTTTGGATGACCGGCTGGCAACTAGCACTTGATGGCGCGCCGCGTCGGAAGTGGGCGATTGGCGGCGCATCTTTGGTGGCGCTTGGCCTTTTAGGGTGGGGCATTTTTCATCCCGAGTTCCGGCCTGATACCGGTGTGGTCAGCGCGGCCATGCTGCAAGAGTTCTCCCGAACCGGCTTCAAACCCACGCGAGGCGTTCGGGCGGTGCGCTTCGAAAGCTCGCAGTCGATCGATGCGTTCAGCGAGGCGGCTTCTTCGGAGCAGACGATCGTTCCGATGGATCCGTTTCTTACCGAGAAGCTCACGGTACGCCGGGCCGTCGGGCCTGCGTACGAGACGGCCGGGCTTTATCTGGGGCCGCTGGCGGTGGTTCGATATCACCGTACGAAGCCGCCAATCATCGGGGAGCTGTTGCCATTCCATTTCTGGTCTTCCTCGCGCTTGACCGGGTTTGCGGTGCAACACGTGGAGCGGTTCCCTGGCGAGAAGGGCGGGCTGCTGCGTGCCAGGCTGACCTACGAAGACCGCTATCCGAGCGGCGAGGTCATCCAGACCGAGAATCGCTCGCTCGAGTGCCGGGTAACCGCCGTCGGGGATGCGGCAGCCATCGTGGCGGGGCTATCAGGGCGGGCTGCGCGCATCGAATGCACTGAGGAGCTGGAAGCGGAAGGACGCAAAGTCGGCCCGACCAATCCGCAAACGCGGCTGGAAGGCCGCGTTGCCTACACCCATTGGTACGTCATCGATAACCACTGGTCGATTCCCATCGAAGGCGAAATGGCAGTCCGCGTGCACGGCAGCGACAGTATCCAGAGATGGAAGAGCAAAGTGCTTTCCTTCGAGCGGAGCGGGGAGTAAATCAAGGCCCGGCGGCTTTGCCGCTGTGGCGCAAGTTCTGCGCTGCGGGTTCGGGTTTCCAACGGCGGCGCTTCAAGGTAAGGTCGCGGGCCAGATGAGCGCCTTGGACCTCGCCCTCAATCCGTTGGCCCTCGTATTCGACGTGCGCGTCGGGGCGCGGGGGATCGAGTTCACGCTGTTCCGGTTCTTTGTGGTCGGCACGCTGGCGTTCGAAAAGATTGAATCGGTGGAGAAGAAGTGGACGCTGGAGCAGCGGAAGGCGGCGTATCGGTTCGTCAATCGGTGGATTGCGAGGCGGTTCATGATCAACAGCAACGCCTTGTACGCGCGCTACCTGCTCGTCTCGCCGCCGGATGCCGATCGGTTCGAGAGCGAGTTGAAGCAACGCGGCGTGGCGATCAAGCCATGATTCTTGAATCTGCAGTGCTCGACGTGAAGCCGGGGATGGCGCCGGCGTTCGAGGCGGCGTTCAGGGAGGCGCAGGGGATCATCGCGGCGTCGCCGGGCTATCTGTCGCACGAGCTGAAGCGCTGCATCGAGAACCGGAACCGGTACCTGCTGCTGGTGCGCTGGGGTACGCTCGAGGACCACACTGAGGGGTTTCGCAAGTCGGCGCCGTACCAGGAGTGGAAGCGGCTGCTGCACCACTTCTATGATCCGTTTCCAACCGTGGAGCACTACGAGGACGTGAGTTCGTGACCCTGGGCGAGCGCATTCGCTGGGCGGTCGAGCCGAACCAGGAGCGGGCGATGTCGCTGCTCATTTCGGGGACGGCGGTGTTTATTGCGCTCGGCGGCATCGGGGCGTTCATCGAGCCGCCGCAGGTCGTGCGCACGCTGCTCGCGCTCGGCATGCTCGCCGCGTGGACGGTTGGCTTCTGCGGCGTGGTGGGGTTCCTCCGCTGGTTCGTCCGCGACGCGTTGAAGAAGGCGAAGGATGACGATCCGCGGTAGCTGCCACTGCGGAAACATCTCGTTCGTCCTGGAATGGGACCCGGAGCCGGCCGAAATCCCCGCGCGCGTGTGCGGCTGCTCGTTCTGCGTGAAGCACGGCGGCGTGTGGACGTCGAGCCCGGCCGGGAAGCTCGCGGTGACGGTGCGCGAGCCGAGCCTCGAGTCGCTGTACCAGTTCGGCACCGGCACGGCGCAGTTCCACGTCTGCGCGCGCTGCGGCATCGTTCCGCTGGTGACGAGCCGCATCGACGGCCGCGTCTACGCGGTGGTGAGCGTCAATGCGTTCGAGGGCATCGATCCGGCGCGCATCCGCCGCGCGCCGGCCAACTTCGACGGGGAAGGGACGGGCGACCGCCTGGCGCGGCGCCAGCGCAACTGGATCCCGGACGTATCGTTCCGGCCCGCTTAAGTCCGGCTTAATTCTTGCGCCCGTAAGGAGCAGGGTCGCCTGAACGGAGGTCCCATGACCCCCAGCTCCGAGCTCCAGTTCCCGCAGCATGCAGTCTCCCATCGCCCCTTCGCCGAAGAGGCGGTCGCCCGCTATCGCTCCATCCGCGGCATGACGATGGGGCTTGCGCGCCCGCTGTCGGCGGAGGACTGCGCCATCCAGTCCATGCCGGACGCCAGCCCGGTCAAGTGGCACCTCGCGCACACCACGTGGTTCTTCGAGACCTTCGTGCTCGCCGCGCACCGGCCGGATTACCGGGTGTTCGACGCGGCGTACCGGACGCTCTTCAATTCCTATTACAACGGCGTGGGCGAGCAGCACCCGCGTGCCGATCGCGGCATGCTGTCGCGGCCGTCCCTCGACGAGGTCGTGCGCTACCGCCGCTACGTGGACGAGGCGATGCTCGACCTCATCGGCTCGCCGCTGACCGAGGAAGCCGAGGACCTGATCGAGCTGGGGCTGCACCACGAGCAGCAGCACCAGGAGCTGATCCTCACCGACGCCAAGCACCTGCTTTCGCGCAACCCGCTGAAGCCGGTGTACCAGAAGCACTGGCCGCTCACGGTGATCAACGCGCCGCAGATGCAGTGGATCGACTTCGACGGCGGCCTGCGCGAAGTGGGCCACGCGGGGGCGGGCTTCTCCTTCGACAACGAGGGGCCGCGCCACCGGGTGTGGCTCGAGCCGTTCCGCATCGCCTCGCATCCGGTCACCAACGGCGAGTTCATGGCGTTCATCGCCGACGGCGGCTACCGCCGCCCCGAGCTCTGGCTCGCCGAAGGCTGGGACAAGGTGCAGGCGAACGGCTGGCAGGCGCCGCTCTACTGGAACCAGCAAGACGGCGAGTGGCGCACCTTCACGCTGCACGGCGAGGTCGCCGTGGATCCCCACACGCCGGTGTGCCATGTGAGCTTCTACGAGGCTGACGCGTACGCGCGCTGGGCCGAGGCGCGCCTGCCGACCGAGGCGGAGTGGGAGACGGCGGTGAATGGGCTTGCGCTCGTCGGCAATTTCCTCGAGGGCGGGGCGCTGCATCCCCTCGCGCTGCGCGACGCGCGGCCGGGCGAGCCGGCGCACGCCTTCGGCGACGTGTGGGAATGGACGCGCAGCGACTACGCACCGTACCCGGGCTTTCGCCTCGCGCCCGGCGCCGTGGGCGAATACAACGGCAAGTTCATGAGCAACCAGTACGTGCTGCGCGGAGGGTCGTGCGCCACGCCGCGCAGCCACATCCGGCCGACCTACCGCAATTTCTTTCCGGCCGGGGCGCGCTGGCAGTTCTCGGGCCTGCGAATCGCCCGCGACGCCTGA
>DASPMF010000290.1:0-18936 GCA_035627155.1 Burkholderiales bacterium
AGCGACGTGAGCAGGCCCCAGAGCACCGGGAAGGTCCACACGAGCATCATCAGCACCGCCACGCCGAGCAGCACGATGTCGCGGGCCTTCATCGGCCCTTCCTCAGCGCGAACAGGCCGAACGACACCGTCAGGGTGATCAGCAGCAGCACCGTGGCCACGGCGGCGCCATAGCCGAGGTTGAGCTCGGTGAACGAAAGGCGATAGGCGTAGAGGTTCAGGATTTCCGTCGCCGTGCCGGGCCCGCCGCCGGTCGCGGCGAAGATGGCGGCGAAGGCGGAGAGCGCGGTCACCATGCGCAGGATCACCACGATGACGATCGCGGGCCGGATGAGCGGCAGCGTGATGTGCCGGAAGCGCTGCCACGGGCCTGCCCGGTCGAGCCGGGCCGCTTCATAGATGTCCGGCGGCAGCGCGGCGAGGCTCGCAAGGAGCACCAGGAAGGCGAACGGCGTCCACTGCCAGGTGTGGATCGCAATGACCGAAATGAGGGCGAGCTGCGGATCGCCCAGCCAGTTGTAGCTTCCGAGCCCGAGCGAGCGCGTGAAGAAATCCATGATGCCGAAATCCGGCGCGAGGACGAGCGAGCGCCAGAACAGGCCCGCCACCACCGGGGCCAGCACGATCGGCAGGATCGCCGCGACGCGCAGCAGCCCCTGCCCCGCCTTCACCTGCATGACGAGCAGCGCAAGCCCGAGGCCGACGACGACCTGCAGCGCCACGGTCGTCCCCGTGTAGATGAAGGTCAGCGCCATCGAGCTCCAGAACCGCGCGTCGGCGCCGAGCTTCGCGTAGTTCTCGAGTCCGGCGAAGCCCGTGATCCACGGCATCGAGAGGTCGACCCGCTGCACGCTCGTCCAGATCAGGTAGACGAGCGGCAGCGTGGTGGTGACCACGAGCAGCAGCAATGCGGGAAGGAAGAGCGCCAGCGCGAACCGGCGCTCCCCGCTGCGACGACTCACCTAGCCCTTCAGGATCTGGCCGATGCGCGTCTGCGCTTCGTCCAGGGCTTCCCTGGGCTTCTGCTGGCCGACGAGCGCCGCCTGGATCGCGGTCGCCATCGTCTCGCCCACCGCCGGCCATTGCGGCATCTTCGGGCGCCAGTCGACGTCGAGATCGTTGCGCAGCGAGTCGATCGAGGCCTCGAGGAAATTGCTGCCCAGCCCCCCGGCGAGGGTCGCGAATTCCTTCGACTGCCAGAGCGAAAGCCGGTTGAGGCCGAGGCGCTTCACCGGGCCCTGCGCCTTCCAGGAGGTGCGCGCCTGCGTCTCGGCGGCGCTCGCCCACTGGATGAACAGCCAGGTCGCGCGCTTCGCCTTCTCGGAAAGCGCCGCGTTGATCGGGAAGCCCCAGTTCCAGATCGAGGACACCCGCTTGCCGGAGGGCCCCTTCGGCCAGCGCGCGTAGCCGATCTTGCCGAGCACCTTGGAGCGCTCCGGGTTGTTCAGCACGGACGCCGAGGTGTTCGCGTCGATGTACAGGCCGAGCGTGCCCTGCGAGAACGCATCGGCCAGGTCGGGCCAGTTCCAGTTGCGCACCGCGGGCGGCGCGTACCTGGAAAGGAGCTCGACGTACCACTCGAGCGCCGCGACGCCCTCCTTGCTGTTGGCGCGGAACGCGCCACCGGAGAACCACTCGCCGCCGAGCGCACGGAAGATGGACGGGTAGATGTACATGTTCTGCCCGGCGCCCTTGAAGCCGCGCAGCGCGGCGCCCCACACGCGGTTGTTCGGGTCATGGATCGCCGCCGCGTTCTTCGCCACCTGGTCGAGCGTGTCGGCCGGCTTCAGGCCCTTCGCGTCGTAGAGGTCCTTGCGGTAGATCTGCAGCGTCGACTCGCCGTCGAAGGGCACGCCGTAGAGCTGCCCCTTCACGCTGTTGGCGCCGCGCCACGCGGGAATGATGTCGTTCGCGTTGTACCAGCCCGCGTCGGTGAGCTTCGCGTCGCCGAGGTACTTCTCGATCGGCTCGATCCACTTGTTCGAGACGTAGAGGTCGTAGTACATCGGGTCGGCCGCGTGCGTCGCGTACGTGCCGGTCTTCGAAGTAAGGTCGAGGATCGCCTTCTGGCGGATCTGCCCCGGCGGCACCTTCTCGTAGCGCACTTCGATGCCGGTGAGCGCCTGGAATTCCGGCGTGATCGAGATCAGCGCGTCGAAGTAGCCCGCCGGAATGACGGCGACGGTGATCTTCTCGCCCTCGGCCTGGCGCCAGTTGACCTTGGCGGACTGGTACGGGCCGAGGCTGGCGGCCTGCGCATGGGCGTAGCGCGCCACCCACGGCGCGCCGAGGAGCACCGGCGCAGCGACGCCGGCCTTCAATATGCGACGACGGGAATTCGAATCGATGGCCATCGGGTCTCCTCCTCAGGAGAATGCCTTATAACAATATAGGACAACCGTGGTCAACCGGCGCGTCGCCGGTTTGCGAGCGTCACGCCGGTCAGGATCAGGGCAGCGCCCACCAAGTGGTGGAGTCCAAGGCGCTCGCCGAGCAGCCCGACCGCCAGAAGCGCGCCGAAAAGCGGCGTGAGATAGAAGAAGAGCGCGCTGCGCGCGGGGCCGAGGGCGGCGACGCCAAGGGCCCAGAAGTGGTACGCGAGGAGCGCCGGAAAGATCGCCACGAACACGAGCCCGGAGATGGCGGCCGGCGTCCACGCGATCCGTGCGCCGGTCGAAAGCTCGAAGAGGTAGGCGAGCCCCACCGGCGGCAGGGCGACGAAAGCGAAGCAGGCGAGGAAGCTCAGCGCGTCGAGGCCTTCCGGCCGCCGGCGAAGCCCGAGTGTGTAGGCCGCGAGCATCAGGTGCGAGACGACGATGAGGGCGTCGCCGGGATTCAGGCGAAACGCGTCGACGGCCTGCGGATCGAGGCGGAAGACGAGCGCGAGGACGCCGAGGATCGAGAGCGCGGCGCCGATCGCCGCGAGGCGCGGCAGCGGTTCGCGGAGGAAGAGCGCGCCGCCGAGGAGCACGTACACCGGCGTGAGGGAAGTCAGGATCGCGCCATTCGCGGCACCGGTGTAGTGCAGGCCCCAGTACTGGAGGATGTTGTGCGGGCCGCCGCCGAGGAGGCCCAGCAGCACGATGGGTTTCCAGTGATCCTTCAAGACTTGTCGCTGCGCGATGAGCCGCGGAACGACGACGGGGGCGATCAGCGCGAGGGCGAGCACCCAGCGCCAGAACGTCAGCGCGGCGGGCGGAAAGACGCCCGCGAGCGCACGGCCGACGATCCAGTTGCCGGCCCAGAAAAGGGTCGCGAGCGTGAGAAGGACGTAGGCGCGCCGCAAGCGGCGCAGACCTTAGCACCCTTGGCGGCCCGCCATGTGTATGATTCGCGCCATGCTGGCCCGGCTCGCGCGCGTCGCGCTCGTCCTCGTCCTCCTTTCGGTCTGGACGGGCGCGCTGCTGCATCCCCTCGTGCATGCGGACGCGACCGGCCGGCTCGTCCACCTCCACGACGACCCCAAGTCCTCCGGCCAGGCCGACCCGCGCTGCGACGTGCTGGCGAGCCTCGGCGCCTGCCTGCCCGGCGGCCCGGCCGCGGGCATGCCCGCGATCCCGGCGCTCGCCGCCTCGTTCCCGGCTCCCCTCCTCGTCCACGGCGGCGAAGCGCCGCCCTTCTTCGCGCAAGGCCCGCCCGCCCGCCTCTGACGGTTCGATTCGCGCCCGCACGGGCCCCGAAAAGACACTTCAGAGGAGTCGTCCATGCTTCGCGTCGTTTGTTGTGCCGCTGCCTTCGGCGCAGCGTCGTTCGTTCATGCCCAGAACCCCGAGCTCGACCAGCTGCGAAACGAGCTGAAAAAGCTGCAGCTCCGGATCGAAGAGATCGAAAAGCGCCAGAGCCCGCCGGCGCCCCAGGCGCCGGCCGCGAAACCGGTGAATCCGGAAAGCGCCTTCAACCCCGGCATCACGCTCATCCTCCAGGGCACCGCGGCGCGCAGCTCGCGGGATCCCGAGCAGTACCGCATCAGCGGCTTCGCGCCCTCCGGCGGCGAGGTGGCGCCGCCGGGCCGCGGCTTCAGCCTCGGCGAGTCGGAGCTCGTCGTCGGCGGCAACATCGATCCGTACTTCCGCGGCAATCTCGTTGCGGCGCTCACACCGGAGAACGAGGTCGAGGTCGAAGAGGCCTACGTGCAGACCCTCCGCCTCGGGCAGGGCTTCACGCTGAAAGGCGGGCGTTTCCTTTCCGGGATCGGCTACCAGAACGAGATCCACCAGCACGCCTGGGATTTCCAGGATGCGCCGCTCGCGTACAAGGCGTTCCTCGGCGGCCGGCTGAGCGACGACGGCGTGCAGCTTCGCTGGATCGCGCCCAGCGACCTCTTCGTCGAGCTCGGCACCGAGCTCGGCCGCGGGCGCAGCTTTCCCGACACCGAGCGCACCCGCAACGGCGCCGCCGCCTGGAGCGTCTTCGGCCGAATCGGCGGCGACGTCGGTACGGCGGCGTGGCGAGCCGGGCTTTCGTTCCTGCGCGCCTCGCCGCAGGGCCGATCGTTCGAGGACGTCGACAGCCTTGGCACCGCGGTGACGCAGGACTTCACCGGCCGCAGCCGGCTCTGGATCGCCGATGCAGTAGTCAAGTGGTCGAAGCTCAAGCTGCAGGGAGAGTACTTCCGCCGTCGCGAGTCGGGCACGCTCGGGTACGACGACACGGCTGGCTCGGCCGCGTTCGGTGCCGTATCCGGCGACTACGCAAGTCGCCAGTCCGGCTGGTACGCGCAGGCGGTATACGAGTTCATGCCGCGCTGGAGGGCCGGCGCCCGCTACGACAGGCTGAGCCGCGGCGAGGTTTCGAACGCGATCATCGCCAGCGGCCTCGGCCCGGCGTCCGGGGACTTCCCGCTCCTCATGAGCGACCATGACCCCCGCCGTACCTCGCTGATGGTGGACTGGAGCCCGACCGAGTTCAGCCGCCTGCGGCTGCAGTGGGCGAACGATCGCTCGGCGGAAGGCATGGCCGACCGGCAGGTCCTGCTGCAGTACATCCATACCCTCGGCGCGCATGGCGCGCACCGGTTCTAGCCATGCGGACGCTCCTTTCAGTTCTCCTAACGGCCGGTTGCACGCCGGCGCTGGCTGCGCTGAACATCTTCGCCTGCACGCCCGAATGGGGCGCGCTGGCAAAGGAGTTGGCTGGCGACCGGGCGCGAATCTTCGTCGCCACCACGGCGCAGCAGGATCCGCATCGCATCGAGGCGCGGCCCAGCCTCCTTGCGCGCGCCCGTACCGCCGACCTCGTCGTCTGCACCGGCGCAGACCTCGAGGCCGGCTGGCTGCCGCTGCTGCAGACGGGGGCCGGCAATCCCCGCATCCAGGCGGGCCAGCCGGGCTACTTCGAGGCGGCCGCGGCGGTCACGCTGATCGAGCGGCCGGCGAGCCTCGACCGCGCCCACGGCGACGTGCATGCGGCCGGCAATCCGCACCTGCATCTCCACCCGCGCAACGTCGCGGCCGTGGCTGCGGCGCTCGCGCAGCGGATGGCCGAGCTCGACCCGAAGGAAGCCTTGCACTACCGCGCGCGCGCGGATGGGTTCCTCAGGCGCTGGCGCGAGGCGACCGCGCGCTGGGAAGCGCACGGCGCGCGGCTGCGTGGCACGGCGGTGATCGTGCATCACCGCGACCTCGCCTATCTCGTTGCGTGGCTAGGACTGCGCGAAGCCGGCGCCCTTGAACCGCGCCCCGGCATTGCGCCGAGCGCGGCGCACTTGTCCGAGCTGATTGCCCTGACCAAGCGCGAGCCGGTGAAGGCCATCGTGAGATCCGCGTACAGCGATGCGCGTCCCGCAGAGTGGCTTTCGGCACAGACCGGAATCCCTGCGGTCGTGCTGCCCTATACGGTCGGCGGAACGCCCGCCGCCCGCGATCTTTTCGGGTTGTTCGACGACACCCTCGCACGCCTGCTCGCGGTAGCCGGGTGATGGACACGTTGCTCGCGTTCTGGCCGGCGCTCGCAGCGGGGCTGCTCGTGTCCGCGACGCACGTGCCCCTCGGCATGCAGGTGCTCGCGAGGGGCATCGTCTTCATCGACCTCGCAGTCGCGCAGATCGCCGGGCTGGGGATCGTCGCGGCAGCGTGGGCCGGCCTCGAACCGCAAGGCACGGCGCTGCAGTCGGGGGCCTTCGGCGCGGCGCTGGCGGGTGCCCTGCTCTTCGCCTGGACCGAGCGGCTGTGGCCGGAGGTGCAGGAAGCGGTCATCGGTGTCGTCTTCGCCGTCGCGGCGAGCGCGTCGATCCTGCTGCTCGCATCCAGCCCGCACGGCGGTGAACACCTCAAGGACATGCTCGCGGGGCAGATCCTCTGGGTGCGCCCCGCTACGCTGGCCTTTCCGCTCGCTGTCACGGCGGCCATCGCCGGCGTATGGTTCGCGGCGCGCGGGCGCGTCGGGCGAATCGGCTTCTATCTTCTCTTCGCCTGCGCGGTCACGGTTTCGGTGCAGCTCGTCGGGCTGTACCTCGTGTTTGCGACGCTGATCGTTCCCGCGCTGGCAACGCGGCGCTTCGGCAAAGGGCGCCTCGCGGCTTGCTACGCCATCGCAGCGGCCGGGTACATCGCCGGGTTGCTCCTCTCCACATCGAGCGACCTGCCGCCGGGTCCGCTCATCGTCTGCGCCATGGTCGCGTTCGGGCTCCCGGTTTTCTGCATGGGCCGGCGCGTCAGCGCCTAGCGGAGACGATGCGGAAGCTGGGCTAGGCGCGCACGCCGAACTCGGCGTCGAACCGGCCGGAAACGATGTCGAGGGCCTCGAAGAAGGCGAACGCCGGCACGTCGGCCTCGCCGGCGAGCCAGGCCTCGAGCTCGCGCGGCTTTACGCCCAGGTGCCGGGCAAGGAAGGAAACACCGCCCACCCGTTCGACGGCCTGGCGAAGTGTGCGTGCCTGGGGACTGTCCACGCGGAACCTGTAGCAAGGGACAGGCCGTAGTCCTCCCGGACGGTCCTTTATGGATAAAGGCCCCGCTTGTCGCGCGCTTCGAGCACCCTTTCGCAGCCGACCACGAATGCCGCCGTGCGCAGGTCGATCCGGTGTCGCGCGGCGACGTCGAAAACATGGCGCAGCGCCCCGGTCAGCACCTGCTCCAGCCGCATGTTGATCTCGTTCTCGGTCCAGAAGAACGACGAGAAGTCCTGCACCCACTCGAAATAGGACGCTATTACGCCGCCCGCGTTGGCGACCACGTCCGGCACGACCGTGATGCCGCGCTCGCGCAGGATAAGGTCTGCTCCGGGCGTCGTCGGCCCGTTGGCACCTTCGACGACCATCCGGCAGTCCACCTTGCCGGCGCGAGCCTCGTCCAGCTGCGCTTCCAGCGCCGCCGGCACGAGGATCTCGCACGGCGCCCGCCAGAAGTCCTCGGGCGCGGCGTCGCGCGCGAATCCGGCGAGGCGCCCGTGCTCGCGCAAGTGCCGGAAGAGGCGCGGCGCATCCACGCCCCCGGGCTCGATGACCGTGGCCGAATGGTCCTGCAGGGCCACCAGCCTTGCCCCGGCAGCGACGAACTGCTCCGCGGCGCTCGTGCCGACGTTGCCCAGTCCCTGGATCGCCACGCGGCAGCCGTCGACGTCGGTCTTCTGGCGTCGCGCGGCCTCGCGCGCGGCGACGAAAACGCCGCGCCCCGTGGCCTTCAGCCGGCCGAGCGAGCCGCCGAGCTGGATCGGCTTGCCGGTGACCACTCCGGTCACCGTGGCGCCGACGTTCATAGAGTAGGTGTCCATCATCCACGACATGATCTTCGGGTTCGTGTTCACGTCCGGTGCGGGGATGTCGCGCTGCGGCCCGATCACCAGGCCGATCTCGCTCGTATAGCGGCGGGTGACGCGCTCCAGCTCCTTCTCGGACAGGCGCGCCGGATCGACGCGCACGCCGCCTTTCGCGCCGCCGAAGGGCAGGTTCACCGCGGCGTTCTTCACCGTCATCCACGCCGCGAGCGCCATCACCTCGTCGAGGGTCACGTCCGGGTGGTAGCGGACGCCGCCCTTCCCCGGCCCGCGCGAAAGGTTGTGCTGCACGCGGAAGCCCTCGTAATGGGCGACGCGACCATCGTCCATTTCGATCGGCACGTCCACGACCAGGCTGCGCTTGGGCCGCTTCAAGGTCTCCAGCCATCGGGAGAGCGGGCCGAGGTACTGCGCGGCGCGATCCACCTGGGTGAGGTACGTCTGCCAGGCGCTCGGGCCCGCCGCGGGGACGAAAGAGAGATGGGCCATGGGCGGATTGTCCCTGCCGAACGTTTCGGCAACACCACGGAAACAAATCGGCGACTGATTCTTCCGCGCCGCGCCGGAACAATGCCGCGCTGGCCCGACAACCCAAAGGGAGGATTCAGTGCAGAAAGCCAAGGCCGCCTTCGCGGCCACAGTGTTCCTGGCAAGCGGCGCGCTCGCCCAGACGCCGCCCGCGCCGAACGGCATCGCGTTCCCGAAGGACTACAAGGACTGGAAGGTCCTCGCGGTCTCGCAGCGCGCCGACAGCAACACCATGCGCGTGATCGTGGGCAACGACGTGGCGGTCGCCGCCGCGCGCGCCGGGAAGACGAACCCGTGGCCCGAAGGCGCGGTCCTCGGCAAGGTGGTCTGGAAGCCGGCGAAGGATCCGCTCTGGGCGCCGGCGACGGTCCCGGGCGACGTGGTGCACATCGAGTTCATGGAGAAGAACTCGAAACGGTTCGCGATGACAGGCAACTGGGGCTATTCGCGCTGGCGCGGTGCGAAGCTCGAGCCGCACGGCAAGGACGCCGGGTTCGCGCAGGAGTGCGCCGGCTGCCACAACGCCGCGCAGTCGCAGGACTTCGTCTTTACCCGGCCGGCGGCGCTGCCCTAGCGGCTAGCTGAGGACGTCCCGGGTGCTCGTGATGAGCACGCACGTGCACCCGGTTTCGCTCCACACGCGCTTGTCGCCCGTGCCGGGCGGCGCGCGGTTGTAGTCTCCGGGGTAGAGCTTGCGGTCGTCGATCCAGAGCTCGCCCTCGAGGAGGTGCAGCTCCTCGATGCCGGCGTGCGAGTGCGGCGGATACTCCCCGCCCGGAACCAGGCGCACCAGCATGCTGACCATGTGCGTCGCCTCGTCCATCGCCAGCATCTTGACCGAAATGCCCGGAGCCACCTCTTCCCACTGCGGCTCCTTCCATTGGCGGGGCGGCGGCGGCAGGGCCTTGCCGGTCTCCGCGGCCAGGCGCCCGGCGAGCCGCGCCTGGAGGGAAGGCGCGGGGCGCAGCACGTCGGTCGGCCATGCGTCGAACGCATCGACGACCGGACGGAGCATCTGGAGCTCCGCGCGGCAGTGCGCGCAGGTTTCGAGGTGCGCCTCGATGGCCGGCACGTCGCCGGGCGAAACGGCGTGCAGAACATAGGCCGCAACGGCTTCGGCCTGGCCGCAGGCGCTGGCGTCCGGGGCGCGGCTCATGGTTCCTTTACTCCGGCCGCCATGGCCTGGCGCAGCTTGTGCAGGCCGGAGCGGATGCGGGTCTTCACCGTTCCGAGAGGATGGCCGAGCTGCAGCGCCGCTTCGGCGTGCGTCAGCTCGCCGAAGAAGGCGGCTTCGATCGCCTGGCGCTCGTCAGCGGAGAGCAGCGTGAGCGCGCCGCGCAGTGCTTCGGCCTGCTGCCTGAATTCCACGGCTTCGTGGCCCGCACGCGCCGGATCGCGCGCCATCGGATCGCTGGCGTCCCCGTTCGTGCGCTTCTTTCGCTGCTCGAAACGGACCCGGTCGATGGCCCGCGAGCGCGCCTGGTTCATGATCCAGCCGAGCACGGTGCCGTCGGCCGTGTCGTAGCGCGACGCGCGACGCCAGACGTCGTGGAAGACGTCGAGGGTGACCTCTTCGGCGGTTTCCCGGTTGGCGGTGATGCGCACGATCAGCGTGTAGACGGCGCGGTGGCTTCGTTCATAGAGGGCGTGCAGGGCGGCCTGCTCGCCCGCGGCGATGGCATGGACGAGTCCCACCCAGTCCTTTTCCGGCGTGACGGCCTTGGTCTTCCCAGGCGGATAGAGGACATCGCCCAGCGTCCCGGCCGACCCGTCAGGCGGGCTCTCCTTCTGCAGTTGTTGCACCGGCTCCACGGACGCGATTCTGCGGAATTCTCCCGTCCGATGGCAAGTTCTGGCGCTCGTCCTCCAGCATGGAGAAACAGCGCAGGTGCACGATGTAGCTGCCGAAGTAGCCCCCGCTTGAAAATTGCACCTCGAGCTCTACGTCGCCCTTCGCGATTGACTTTTCACAAACGGCACAGTCCGAGCCGGTGCTGAGGCCGCCCCAGATGTGGTCGGGACTGCGGTCGGGAAACCTCCGTGCGCGCAGGACCTGGCGGATCTTCTCGCGCAGCGAACGGTCGTTGCTCATGTCCCTCTCCTGCTGCCAATCGGCGTAGTTCGTCGTATCCACCAAACGACAACCGCGCACCGTTGGATTGGGGGGAGCGCTAGGGATTCCTTCGGCTGCCCCAGGCGGCCCAGAACTCGTCGCCGCGCTTCTCGACGCGGAAATGCACCACGGTCTCCGGGTCGATGCCGCGCACGCTGCGCGCGCGGTCTTCCGGAAGGCGGCCTTCCATGGCTTCGCCCTGGACGAGCAGGCCTTCGGCGCTGCCGCGCTGGACTGCGGCGCGGCAATGCTCGAGCCTCTCGCGGCCCGCGGCGGTGTCGGACCAGGGACGGCTTCCTTCCGTGTTCGGCGCCCAGAGGAGGCACGCGCAGCCGCCGTCCACGGACGCCACGGCCTGCGCCCACACGGCGAACACGATGGCGCCGTCCGATTTGCGCACGCCGCTCCAGCTCCCGCGCACGTCCTGCAGCCAGACGCCGCGCGCTTCGAAAGCCTTGCGCCGGGGAATCAGGCGCGCGCCGCCGTTCTTGGTGCGCGCGGACGCGCCGCTGCTGCCCGGACCGCGGGCGGGGAGCTGCTTGAGGATTTCCGCACACAGCGCGGCGAGCTCGGGTTCGCCGAGGCGCTCGGCGTTGGCGTGCAGGTGGAGGAGCTCCTGCCGGCCGAGCTGCTGGACCCGCTCGCGCGTCCATTGCGCGGCGCGTCCGGTCTTGAATACGGGTGTTTCCGGAGGCTTCATGCAGCAGGGGCCCGGTCGCCCGGGCCCCGTTCGCGCTTAGAGCGGCTTGATGTTCGCGGCAGCCGGGCCTTTTTGGCCGTCGACCACGTCGAACGAAACCTTCTGCGCTTCTTTCAGCGACTTGTAGCCGTCCATCTGGATGGACGTGTGGTGGGCGAAGAGATCCTTGCCGCCGTCATCCGGCGTGATGAATCCGAAGCCCTTGGAGTCGTTGAACCACTTAACGGTACCTGTTGCCATGTTCATGCTTCCTTTCTTGATGCGAGACGAATCCGGCCCCGCGGACGGGCATGACGATCAAGAGGGAATTGAACTGCCACTTCGGCGCCGCTTGCGCGGCGAGGGAGGGACGGGCCACTTCTGCTTGAAGATCACTGCGCGCGCACTGTATCACGGATTGCCGCGCGCGCAGGACATTATTTCTGCTCGCCTTTTTCGCGACCTTGCCAGGGCAGCCCGTCGTCTTCCCACGGATACATGCACGCCGTGTAGCCCCACGCGCCCGCGAAGGCAAGCAGCCACCACGCCACCAGCCCTAGCGCGGCGTGCACGGAGCCGTTGAAGGTGACCACGGCATCGAAAGCGACGCCGAAGAGCCGCAGGACGACCACGACCGCGAAGCCGAGCGGCAGGAAGACGAGCGTGGCGACGATCGCCGCCATCACTGCGAGCTGCGAAAGGCGGACGAGCCAAGGATGCATGCAGCGTTATACACGCTTCGTTCCGCGCTCGCCCCTGTTTACTTACGCCCTCCAGACGAGGAACGCTTTCCTGCGCACGCGCACGACCGTGCCGCCGTGCGCGCCGCGCCCGGCCCAGAGCGACTCGTCGTAGTGCGCCTCGTCCGGCGCGGTGCGTTGCCAGGCCCAGCGCGCGAGCGAGCCGGACCACATCGTCGGTCCCCACGCGCTTGCGAACGAATCGCCGTCCACGACGACGAGCAGCTCCACTTCCGCGCTGTGCACGGCATCGCATTTGCGCAGCCGCTCGAGGACCTCGGCGCTTGCGAAGGCGAGCAGGCGAAGCGGTCCGCCGTCGTCGGCCGATGCGCCGGGCGCATGGCCGATCGTCCACACGGAGCGGATGCCTTCCACGCTGGAGAGGAGCGCATGAATGAAATGGCTGCTGCGCTCCGGCACGGCGTGCGCGGGCGCCAGGGTCTGCTGGGGCATGCAGCCATTGTGACGCCGGGCCCGAAGATGGCTACCGCCGGGCGTGGGCCATCCGGACCTCCTGCTCGCCGCGCTCGTCGCCGTCTCCGCGCCTTCGGACACGCTGGAGCAGCGCCTGAAGCCCTGCGCCGTGTGCCACGGCGAGCAGGGCGAAGGGCTGACGAAATCCGAGTTCTACCCGCGTCTCGCGGGCAAGCCGGCCGGCTACCTCTTCAACCAGCTCGTCGCGTTCCGCGAAGGCCGGCGGCGCAATCCGGTGATGAACTACCTGGTCGCGCACCTCTCGGACGCGTACCTGCGCGAGATCAGCGACTACTACGAAAGTCTTTCGCCGCCCTATCCGCCCCCGGCGCGCGTGCCCGCGCAGCTCGCCGCCCGCGGCGAAGCGCTCGCGACGCGGGGCGATCCCGCGCGCAACGTGCCCGCGTGCACGGCGTGCCACGGCAATCCGCCGTACGGGATGCAGCCCGGCATACCCGGGCTGGCGGGACTGCCGAGCCACTACATCGCTTCGCAGATGGGCGCATGGCGCATCGGGCAGCGGCAGGCGTTCGAGCCCGACTGCATGCGCGAGATCGCGTCCCGGCTCACGCCGGAAGACGTCGCAGCGATCTCGGCATGGCTCGGCAGCCTGCCCGCGAAGCCGGAAGCGAAGCCCGTCGCGGCGGGCCGCCTCGAGCTGCCGATGAAGTGCGGCAGCGCGCCTTACGGTCGATGAGGGCGCGATGAGACGCCTTGCGCTCGTCGTGTTCCTGTTCGCGCTCGGCGCGCTCGCCGCCGTTTCCGTGTGGCACCGCGACGACGAAGGGCCGGCGGGCCCGGGCGTGACCGGAAGCGCGGAGCAGGTGAAGCGCGGCGAATACGTCGCGCGCGCGGGAAACTGCTTTACGTGCCACACCGCGCGCGGCGGCGAGCCGTATGCCGGCGGCGTCGCCATCCCCACGCCGTTCGGGACCGTCTACAGCTCGAACATCACGCCCGAGCGCGAGACCGGCATCGGCGCGTGGACCGTGGACGACTTCTGGAACGCGCTTCACAAGGGCAAGTCGAGGGACGGCTCGTACCTCTACCCCGCCTTCCCCTTCACCAACTACACCAAGGTGACGCGCGAGGACGCGGACGCCATGTACGCGTACTTCCGCACGGTCACGCCGGTGCATCGGCCGAACCCGGAGCACGAGCTGCGCTTTCCTTACAACAACCGCAGGCTGATGGCGCTCTGGCGCGCGCTCTACTTCCGGCCCGGTGTGCATCGCGACGATCCGGAGCTCACGCCGGACGAAAACCGCGGCGCCTATCTCGTGCAGGGACTCGGCCACTGCAGCGCCTGCCACGCTACGCGCAACGTGCTCGGCGCGGTGACGGCGAACGACTTCTCCGGTGGCCTGCTGCCGGCGCAGAACTGGTATGCGCCCGCGCTCGGCTCCGATCGCGAGACCAGCCTCGGCAACTGGTCCGTGGCGGATCTCGCCGGCTTCCTCACCACCGGGGTATCCGGGCGCGCAGCCGCGTACGGGCCGATGGCGCCGGTGATCCGGCACAGCCTCCAGTACCTGACCCCGGCCGATGCGAACGCGATGGCGACTTACCTCCGGTCGCAGCTGCAGAGCACGGAAGCGCCGGCCGCACGCGCGGGCCAGCCATCCGATGCGCAGGTGAAGGCGATGATGGCGCACGGCGCACGCATCTATGAACGTCATTGCGCGCAATGCCACCGGGAAAACGGCGAAGGGGTCCCGCGGATGTATCCGGCGCTCGCGGGAAACACGTCGATCCTGATGGCGCTCGCCGTGAATCCGATCCGCATGGTGTACGCGGGCGGCTTCCCGCCGAGCACCGCCGGAAACCCGCGGCCGTTCGGCATGCCGCCGTTCTACCAGGATCTCGACGACTACGACGTGGCCTCGGTCGTCACCTACATCCGGCGCTCGTGGGGCAACGCGGCCCCCGCCGTGTCGCAGGCCGAAGCCGCGCGGCTGCGCGGAATTCCGGGCGAATAGCGCGCGGAGGCGCGTAGACTGTGCTCACGATGAAAGGCACACGATGATCCGCCCGCCCCTGCCCGCCGACGCGATCGAGCCGAATGTCGTGATCCACGACCTGATCGTCGGGCGCGGCGCGCTCGCGCAGGAGGGCGACGACGTGATCGTGCACTACGTCGCGCGCCTGCTGAGCGGGAAGGAATTCGACTCGAGCCGCGAGCGGCGCCAGCCGCTGCGCTTCGCGCTCGGCATGGGCGAGGCCATCCAGGGCATGCACGACGGGCTGAAGGGCATGCGGGTCGGCGGCCTTCGCAAGCTGACGATTCCCGCGGACCTCGCCTACGGCCAGCGCGGGCTGGGGGAATCCGTGCCGCCGAACGCGACCCTCGTCTACGAAGTCGAGCTGCTGCGCGTAAGCTGAGCGCGATGGACCGATTCGACCGTTATCGCGAAGACGTGCCGGGCCGCGCGAACGTGGCGGATACGCCGGAGCTTGTCGCCTACTACCGCGACCTGGAACGGCTGAACGCCGCGGCCCTTTGGACGGTGGCGAACCGGATCGAGCCGTGGGAACCGGCGTCCGCCTCCGTTCCGGTGCTGTGGCGGTACAAGGACCTGCGCGAGCACGTGCTGCGCTCCGTGTCGCTCGTGACGCCGGAGCAGGCCGGCCGGCGGGTCATCTACCTCGACAACCCGGGCCGCCGCGACGTGTCGGCGGCGGTCGGCTGGCTCTACTCCGGCCTGCAGGTGATGGATCCGGGCGAATGCGCCTCGACGCACCGGCACTCGGCCGCAGCCCTGCGCTTCATCATGGAAGGCCGCGGCGCCTACACCATCGTGGACGGCCACAAGATGACGCTCGGCCCGAACGACTTCGTGCTCACGCCCAACGGCACGTGGCACGAGCACGGCGTCGACGCCGACGGCACGCCGTGCATCTGGCAGGACGGCCTCGACATCCCGCTCGTGAACGCGCTCGAGGCCAACTTCTACGAAGTGCATCCGGACCTGCACCAGGCGGTCATCCATCCGGTGGACGATTCGAAGACGCCGCTGCTCAAGTACGAATGGGGCCCGACCTACGAGGCGCTGCAGCGCCTCGCGAAGACGACGGACGGCTCGCCGTTCGACGGCGTGCTGATGGACTACGTCAACCCGGCGACCGGCGGCCCGGTCATGCCCACCATCGGCGCCAGCATGCAGATGCTGCGCCCGGGCGAGCACACGAAGGCGCACCGGCAGACCGGCAGCTTCCTCTACCAGGTCGCCAAGGGCAGCGGCTTCTCGGTCATCGGCGGCAAGCGCTTCGACTGGAACGAGCGCGATATCTTCTGCGTGCCGTCCTGGACCTTCCACGAGCACGCGAACGCGTCCGCCACCGACGACGCGTGCCTCTTCTGCTTCAACGACCTGCCGGTGATGAAGGCGCTCAGCCTGTACCGCGAGGCGCCGTACCGGGAGAACGGTGGCCACCAGCGGTGTACTCCCGCAGGAAGCGAAGCGAGCGCCTCGGGCTGAACGACGGGATGGTGCAGCCCGGCGCGAGGATGAACTTGCGCGGGCCGGCCTGGGCGAGCGCGTCGTCCACCTCGGCGGCGAGCGAAGGCAGCGTGCGCTCCTGGATCTTCGTCTCGTCGATCCCGCCCATCAGGCACTTGTCCGTGAGCTTGCGCAGCTCGGAAAGCGAAGGGTTGCCGCGCAGGCGGTCCGAGACGCTGATCACCTCGCACGGATAGTCGAGCACCCGGTCGGGCTCGAGGCCCACGCCGTGCACGTGGAGGATGCGCACCATGCCCTCGGCGGCGCGCAGCAGCTCCAGGTCGAACCGGCGCTGGAACTGGTCGTACACCTCAGGCGTCGAGCCGCGCGGGAAGCCGTCGCGGATGGCGCCGTTGATGGAAAGGAAGAGCGCGTCAACGCCCTGCGCCTTCACCGCGCCGATGTAGCGCACCAGCGTGTCGGCGACCGCCTCCAGCGCGCGCATCGTGTCCTTGACGTGCCGCTGCAGGTTCGCCGCCTCGGAGAAGCCGACGTTGCGCAGCATCTGCTGGTACGGGTCGAACATCGTGTCGACGAGCGGAACGTCCGGGCCAAGGGCCGAGCGCAAGGCGGCCAGGCACTTCAGCTGCTCGGCGAACGCCGGCTCCTCCAGGCCGAGCGGCCGGAAGGCACGGATGCTTTCCGGATCCTCGAAGGTCTGCACGCCCGCGGGAACCGGATAGCGGTAGTCGTTCATCACCTTCAGCACGTCCCAGTCGTAGGCCTCGAGGAAGCGCAGGTGCAGGCGCGCGGTCTCTTCGCCCGGCAGGTGGTCCGACAGGAAGTGCACCCACGCGGTGACCGGCGGACGGTCGACCGCCTCGCCGCGCACCGCGGCGTGGAAGCGCTCGCGCTTGTTCATTCCGGCTGGATGTCGGCGCCGCGGATCACCTTGCCGAGGCGCTCGATCTCGCCGCGGATGAAGCGCGCATAGGCTTCCGGCGACTCGCTCGGCGCGACCACCATGCCGCGCTGCGCGAACGCTTCCTTCACGTCCGGCTGCGCGAGCGCCGCGACGATCTCCTTGTGCAGGCGCTGCACCACCGGCGCCGGCGTGCCCGCAGGTGCGACCAGGCCGATCCAGGTCGCGAAGCGGTATTCCGGGAAGCCCGCCTCGGCCGCCGTCGGCACGTTCGGCAGGATCGAGAGCCGCTCGTTGCCGGTGACCGCGAGCGCCTTCAGCTTGCCGGCCTGGATGTTGGAAAGCGGCGTCTGCGGCAGGTCGAACATGAGCTGGATGCGCCCGCCGAGCAGGTCGCCGAGCGCCTGCGAGGCGCCCTTGTACGGCACGTGCACGATGTCCGCGCCGGTCACGGAACGGAACACCTCGCCCGCGAGGTGCAGCGTGTTGCCGACGCCCGCCGAGCCGTAGTTCAGCTTGCCGGGGTTCGCCTTCGCATGCGCGACCAGCTCCTTCAGCGTCCCCGCCGGGACCGACGGGTGCGCGACGACCGCGATCGGCGAGTCGATCGCGTTCGAGATCGGCGCGAAGTCCTTGATCGGATCGTAGGAAAGCTTCTTGTACAGCGCAGGCGCCGACCCGTGCGTCGTCATCCCGGCGAGGAGCAGCGTGTAGCCGTCGGGCGCCGCCTTGGCGACGAGCGCCGTGCCGATGTGCGCGTTTCCGCCCGGGCGGTTTTCCACAACCACGGGCTGCTTAAGCGGACCGCTGATCTTCTGGGCGATCGTGCGGGCCACGAAGTCCGACGATCCGCCGGCGGTATACGGCACGATGATCTCGATGCGCCGGCTCGGATACTCCTGCGCCACGGCGCCGAGCGAAAGGGAAAGCAGCAGGACGGCAATGAGTGGACGAAAGACCATGACGGGAACGCTCCTAAAGGGCCGGATGAAGAGCATAAGTCGAACGCTCCGCCTGGCAAGCGTCGGCTCGCTACAGATGAAAGCCGGCTGCAAGCAATTTGTCGGCGAGCCCGTACGCCCATACGGGTCTAGCCAGGCGTCGAAGCGAGGGGCAAGCTGCGGCAATGGGAATCATGCACAAGCTGCCGCCGTACGCGGAGTTCGTCCAGCTCTCGGAAGCCGCCGCTGCCGCCTACCAGGCCGTGGACCATCCGCGCAGGCTGCGGTCCTACGAAGTCCCGGACCGCCGCCGTGAAGTCTCCATCGCCATCGCTTCGCTCGTTCCGGTGTACTCGAACGACGCCGAGGAGCCCCGCAGGCTGACCTTCGCCGAAGCAGAAGAACGGATCCGGCGCCACGGACCCGAATCGCTTCTCGTGCATCGCATCGATCTCCTGCGCGCCGTCGAGCAGCTCAAAGCCGCCGGCTAAGACGCCGCCCGAACCGCTCGCTATGCGAAATCGGGCGAGCAGCCGATAGCCGTTTTCCCGCGCCTGATTCAAGCTCTCGTCCATGCCCGCCAAACTTCCACCCGTCGGTTCCAAGTGGGTCGAGCGCGACCAGCGCGTGATCCGCACCATTGAAGTCATCCGCTACGACCCCGCCAAGCGCCGCGTGCGCATCCACTGCATCGAAACCGAAACCCTGAGCTGGGCCAAGCCCGAGCGGTTCAACGGCAAGCCCGGCGGATACGCCAAGCTCGGCGCGTAGGCCGAGATCAAGGTCGCAACGCTTGCCAGTTTTGGTCGATGCACCTGCATCAAGGCGTAATCAAGCCAGCTGCGGCACGTTTACGGCACAGCCGACAAACGATCGGCGAGACGGCAACCTTCCATCGTCCCGCATCCTCGTCGCTCATGCTGGGCTGCCATGAGCCTTGACGACTTCTACAGGGGCGCACGAGGAGCGCTCCAGACAGGAGCTACGCCAGAAGCTCGCCACGCCGTCGAAGCAGGAGGACGCGGAGGATCGCAAGGTCCTCGATCAAGTGAACCGACTACTTCCGCCGCCGTAGCTGCCCGAGCGTCCGTCCTGCCGAGGACGGTGAACACTTACTCAGATTCTGGACCGCTTTCTCGGCTTAAACTGATCCCAGCGTTGTGAGATCCGGTGTTCTGGCAGCGACATTCAGCTCGCTTATGCGGATCGATCGACGACCCTCCGGTACACGTCCGGCGCGAACAACTCGATTAGCCGAAGCGCATGGCGTGTGATGTGACCACCCCGCCGGATACCGACATGAACCCGGCGGGGCTCGAAGAGGTGGGAGGCATCCATCGCCCGCAGGCCGCTATCGGTCTTCCGATCGTACGCTGTGGCCGAGATG
>DASPMF010000291.1:0-19152 GCA_035627155.1 Burkholderiales bacterium
TGGCTGCCGGGGCAGAACGCCTACCGAGAAATCTCATCCTGCTCGAACTTCGAGGCGTTCCAGGCGCGCCGCATGCAGGCCCGCTTTCGCAACGAGAAGGGCAAGCCCGAGCCCGTGCATACGCTGAACGGCTCAGGACTCGCGGTCGGGCGCACGCTTGTCGCGGTCCTCGAGAACTACCAGGAGCAGGACGGCTCGGTCGTGGTTCCAACGGCTCTGCGGCCGTACATGGGCGGGCAGGAGAAAATCACCCCGCCCTGATAAAATTCACCCCGTCACGCTCGACCGCGGAGAGATGGCAGAGTGGTCGAATGCGGCAGACTCGAAATCTGTTGTACCGCTTGCGGTACCGGGGGTTCGAATCCCTCTCTCTCCGCCACCTTTCAGCCACTCCCGCGTTTGTCAGTTTTGGTCGATGAACCACGGGAGTGGCGCTGCGAATGACCATACCAGAGCTGCAGATCCAATTTGATCCGTCCGCCGCGCGCTTCGGCACGGCGCGCTCGCAAAAGCGCATCGAGGACGATCGGCTTCTTACGGGGCGTGGGCGCTACAGCGACGATCGCACGTTGCCGGGGCAGGCGTGGATGGTGCTCGTGCGCTCGCCTCATGCGCATGCGCGCATCCGCTCGATCGACCTGTCCGCGTGCCGTGAGGCGCCCGACGTCGTTGCGGCATGGTCCATCGCGGAGCTTCGAGCCGACGGCGTGAAGCACATCCCGTTTCCGGCCATCTTCAAGCGCGCGGACGGCTCGCCTATGGCGGCGCCCGCCCGCACGCCGCTCGCGGAAGACAAGGTCTATTACGTCGGCCATCCGGTAGCGGCGATCGTCGCCCAGACGCGCGAGGCGGCGCAGGATGCAGCCGAGCTCGCGATCGTCGACTACGAGGACCTGCCTTGCGTCGTGGATCCGCGCGATGCCGTCGCAGCCGGGGCGCCGATCCTGTTCGATGCCGCGCCCGGGAACGTTGCCGCGGAAACGCGCTACGGCGATGCAGACAAGGTCGCGGAGGCCTTCCGGGCGGCCGCACATGTCGTGGAAGTGGAGCTGCACAATCAGCGCCTCAACGCCATGGCTCTCGAGCCCCGCGCGTTCATGGCCGCACCCGAGGACGGGCGCATCACGCTTTACACCCAGAACCAGACGCCGACGGCAGCGCGCGACCTGCTGCCCGCGGTGCTGGGTGGCAAACCGCAGGATTACCGCGTAGTAAACGGCGACATCGGCGGCGGTTTCGGGATGAAGACGGGCCTTACGCCGGAGGATGCCCTCGTCTGCTACGCCGCCCGCAAGCTCAACCGGCCAGTGAAGTGGCGGGCCGATCGCAGCGAGGAGTTCCTCGCTGCACACATGGGACGCGACCAGCATTTCAAGGGCGCCCTCGCGCTCGATGCGCACGGCCGCTTCCTCGCGGTGCGCATGGAGATGCTCGCCAACATCGGCGCCGTGCCGGTCGGGTCCTCGGCGATGATTCCGCTCATGATGGTGGCGAAGGTGGTGACCTCCGTTTACCGGGTGCCGGTGGTCGACTATCGGATCAAGGCGGTGCTGACCAACACCATGGCGACCGGCGCCTATCGCGGCGCCGGCCGTCCCGAGGCCAATTTCCTCATGGAGCGGCTGGTCGAGATCGCCGCCCGCAAGACCGGGATCGACGGCGTGGAGCTGCGCAGGCGCAATTTCCTCCAGCCCTCCGACATGCCCTATCGCACGCATGTCGGCGAGACGTACGACACCGGCGACTTCCAGCGCATGCTGCAGGGGGCCATTGCAGCGGCGGATTGGGCAGGCTACGCCGCCCGCGCGGAAGCATCGCGCGCCCGCGGAAAGCTGCGCGGTCGGGGCGTCTCAGCCTACCTGGAGTGGACCGGCGCCTTGCCGACCGAGACGGTGGATTTCGAGGTCGCCGCGGACGGCACGGTGACCGTGTACTCCGGGACGCAGGCGATGGGACAGGGGCTCGAGACGGCCTACACCCAGCTTGTGGTCGAGCTGCTGGACGTAGATCCGGCAAAGATTCGAATCGTCCAAGGCGATACGGATCGCGCCAACGGCGTCGGGAGCGTCGGGTCGCGTTCCGCCTTCGTCGGCGGCTCGGCGCTCGTCGCGGCCGGCCGCAAGGCCATTGCGCGCGGCAAGGAACTCGCTGCGGAAGCCCTCGAGGCGGCCCCGGCGGACATCGAGTTCCGTGGCGGCCGGTTCGCCATTGCCGGCACGGACCGCTCGATCGGGCTGGCCGACCTGGCGGCGCGCCAGCCCGGGAAAACGATCCGCGTCTCCGCAACCGAGACGCCGTCGACACCGTCATGGCCCAACGGCGCGCAGGTCTGCGAAGTAGAAGTGGACCCTGAAACGGGCGAGGTGGCGCTGGATCGCTTCGTCAGCTGCGACGACATCGGGCGCATCATCAACCACATGATCGTCGAGGGGCAGATCCACGGGGGCATCGCACAGGGGGCAGGGCAGGCGCTCTTCGAGCAGGTCGTGTACGACCGCCAGAGCGGCCAGTTGCTCAGCGGCTCGCTCATGGACTATGGCGTGCCGAGGGCGGGCGACCTGCCGCCCATGCATGCGACGTTCGACGAGTCGGTGCCCTGCAAGACCAATCTGCTCGGCGTGAAGGGCTGCGGGGAAATCGGCACCATCGGCGCGGTGCCCGCGGTGGTCCACGCCGTGCTCGACGCCCTGGCGAGCCGGGGCGTCCTGCACCTCGAGATGCCACTCACGGCGGAAAAAGTGTGGCGGGCCTTGCGCGCCGGCTGAGCGGCGCCTGGGTGCTATATTGGCCCGCTTCATGAGCGCAGTCATGAGCGGGCCCCGGGAGCGAGGCGGCGCAAGCAACCGCGCGCTCGCCTATGCGGTGGCCGGCTCCTTCCTGTTCCACGCGTCGCTGCTTTTCGTGTTCTCGCTCGAGCGCCAGGCGCGGCGCGAAGCAGCCGCTCCGGCGCCGATCGTCGCCCGCCTCGCTGCGCCGCAGACGCAGGTCGCGCCGCCGCAAGTGAAGCCGGAGGTGCAGCCCCCGAAGCCGCGAATCGAACCTGCCCCGCCGAAGCCGGAGCCCAGGCCGGTCGCGAAGCCGGCGCCTGTCCCTAAGCCGAGCCCGGCCCCCGCTCCGGCCAGCAAGCCGACGCCTGCGCCGCAGCCTCCGCCGAGCCATCCGTCGCCGGCTGCCGCGCCGTCCGAATCCCCGCCAAGCGTGGCGCCGGCGCCGAACCTGCCCGCCGCCGTCGCGCGCACGGAGCCGGCGCCCGGCGTCCCTTCCGCGCCGTCGGCCGACGATGGGACCCTCGCGACGTACCGGATGGACCTGATGCGCATGGCACGACACTACAAGCGCTATCCGCGCGTCGCCCTCGACAACAACTGGGAAGGCCGGGCCGTGGTGCGGCTCGTCATCGGCGCGAACGGCATGACCTCGTCGCTGACCGTGGTTTCGAGCGCAGGCCACCAGGTGCTCGACAAGCAGGCGCTCGACATGATCCAGAAGGCGAAGCCGCGCGTGCAGATTCCTTCGGCGCTTCGCGGGCGGGAGTTCTCGATCGAAATCCCGGTGATCTACGACTTGAAGGATCAGGGGGCCGGGTAAGGCCCCGGTGAATTCAGGCTTCCGGCTGAAACGCCACGACGTGGTCGACGTCGAGCCGGATGCCGATGCGCTCGCCGAGCGCGTGGTTATGGTGGCTCGGCACGAGGGCGAGCACGCGGCGCCCGCTTTCGAGCCGCAGGGTGTACAGGATCTCGGCGCCGCGGAACGCCTTGTGCAGCACTTCGGCTTTGGTCGGCGAAGCGTCGTCGTGCACCACGTCGTCGGGCCGCAACAGGACTTCCAGCACGCTGCTCGGCGCGCCTTCGCCCGCGCAGTGCAGCACGCCCAGTTCGATCTCCAGCCGGTCCGGCGCGAGCACTCTCGCCGGCAGGAACACCCCTTGACCTACGAAGTCGGCGACGAAGCGGTTTGCGGGCCGGTGGTACAGGTCGTACGGCGCGGCCCATTGCTGGATCCTGCCGTCGTGGAGGATGCCGATCTCGTCCGCCATTGCGAAGGCCTCCTGCTGGTCGTGGGTGACGAGCACCGCCGTCGCGCCGCTCGCCTGGATGATCTCCCGCACTTCGATGGAAAGCCGTTCGCGCAGCTCGACGTCCAGGTTCGAGAACGGCTCGTCGAGGAGGAGGAGCTCGGGCCGGGGCGCGAGCGCGCGGGCGAGCGCCACGCGCTGCTGCTGGCCGCCGGAAAGCTCGTGCGGATATTTCTCGAGAACGGCCTCGAGGCCCGCGAGCTTCGCAAGCTCGGCGACGCGCGCAGTCCGCGCATCGCGCGGGACAGTTTGCAGGCCGAAGGCGATGTTGTCGCGTACGCGCAGGTGCGGGAACAGCGCGTAGTCCTGGAAAACCATGCCGATGCGGCGCTTCTCCGGCGGCACGGCCGTGCCGGGTCCGGAGACGACGGTCCCGTTCAGGGCGATGCGACCGCTCTGCGCCGTCTCGAAGCCGGCAATGCAGCGCAGGACGGTTGTCTTGCCGCAGCCGCTGGGCCCGAGCAGGCAGCCGATGCGCCCGCGGCCGAGCGAGAACGAGAGCTCCCGCACGACCGGCTGGTTCCCGTATGCGTGGCTGAGTGCGTCGACCTTGAGCAGCGGCGGCAGGTCCATGGCGGCGAGTATAGCGGCGAGTAAGAACCATTCTCATTCTCTGTAGAATGCCGGCAGCTTAAATTTCAAGGGCTTGCATGAGGCGACTGGGGGCGCTCGGCGTGGCGGCGCTCGTGATTTCCGCCGTGGTGGCGCTGCCCGTCCTCTCCGTGCTGTCGAGCGTCGCGAGCGGCGGCGGCGACGCGTGGCGACACATCGCCTCGGTGCTGCTGGCGCGCTATGCGTGGACGACGCTGGTGCTGTCGTTCGGCGTTGCACTCGGGGTCGTCTCCATGGGCGTCATCACCGCCTGGCTGGTCACGATGTACCGCTTTCGCGGCCGGGACGTGCTCGAGTGGACACTCGTGCTTCCGCTCGCCATGCCGGCCTACGTGATGGCGTACGCCTACACCGACTGGCTGCAGTTCGCCGGGCCGGTGCAGAGCGCGCTGCGCGCCTGGACCGGGTGGGGCGCGCAGGACTACTGGTTCCCCGACTTTCGCTCCCTCTGGGGTGCAGCATTGATCCTGGCCCTGGCGCTGTACCCCTATGTCTACATCGTCGCTCGCTCGGCTTTTGCGGAGCTTTCGCGCAGCGCCCTCGAGGCGGCGCGGCTCGCCGGCCTCACGCGCCGCCAGACCTTCGTCCGCGTCGGCATTCCGCTCGCGCGGCCGGCGATCGCCGCAGGCACCTCGCTCGCGCTCATGGAAACGCTTGCCGACTTCGGCACGGTTTCGTACTTCGGCCTGGAGGTGTTCACCACCGGCATCTTCAAGGCCTGGTTCTCGATGGGCGACCGCGTGGCCGCGGCCCAGCTTTCGAGCTGCCTGCTGCTCTTCGTCGCGCTGCTCGTTGCCCTCGAGCGGGCAAGCCGCGGGCGCGCGGCATACCACGAGTACCAGCCGCGCCGGGCCGCGCCGCCGCACCGCCTGCACGGCGCCCGCGCGGCGACGGCGCTGCTCCTTTGCGGCGCGCCGGTGCTGTTCGGGTTCCTGCTTCCCGCAGCGCTCTTGGGCTGGCTGGCGATCGACAGCGCCGCCTACAGCGCGGCTCGCCTGCCGGCGTTGATCGCGAACAGCTTCGGAGCGGCAGCGCTGACCGCGGTCCTCGCCGTGGCGCTCGGCACGACCATGGCCTATGCTGCGCGCCTGACGAAGAGCGGAGCGGTGGCGGCGGCGAACCGCGTCGCGAGCCTCGGGTACGCCGTGCCGGGGGCGGTGATCGCCGTCGGCATCCTGGCGCCGCTCGGCGTGCTCGACAACGTCGTCGCCGGATGGATCGAGGCTGCGACGGGCCAGCGCACCGGCCTGCTCCTGACCGGGACCATCGCCGCGCTGATCTTCGCCTACCTGGTGCGGCTGCTCGCCGTCGCGCTGCAGACAACGGAGGCGGGCCTCGCCCGCATCACGCCGAGCATGGGCGATGCCGCCCGGTCACTGGGCCTGACGCCCGGCGCGACGCTGCGGCGCGTGCATGTGCCGCTCCTCAGGTCGAGCCTCGCGACCGCCGCGCTCCTGGTGTTCGTGGACGTGCTGAAGGAACTGCCCGCCACCTTTGCCCTGCGTCCCTTCAACTTCGATACCCTCGCGATCGAGGCCTACAACCTCGCCAAGGACGAGCGGCTGGCCGAGGCGGCGGCGCCTTCGCTGGTCATCGTCGCCGTCGCCCTCGTTCCGGTGGTGATGGCCTCCCGCCGTTACTTCCAGGCCACGCGGTCGTAAATCTTCTGCGAGCTTGGCTGGTTGCGGCCGAGCACGGCGACGTTGAGGCGGTCGCGCTTGAACTCGCCGAAGCGCGAGAGCACCGGATTGTCCAGCTTCACGCTCGCGACCACCGGCCACTCGTTGTTGCCGTCGGCGAAATAGCGCTGTGCCTCGTCGCTCGCCAGGTACTCGAGGAAACGGACCGCCGCGTCCCGGTGCGGCGCGTTCTTTGCCACTCCGGCGCCGGAAATGTTGACATGGGTGCCCCAGGTCTTCTGGTTCGGGAAGACGATGCCGAGCCGTTCGGCGACGCGCTTGTCGTCGGGCTTGTCCGAGCGCGCGAGGCGTGCGTAGTAGTACTGGTTCGAGATCGTCACGTCGCAGCGGCCGGCCGCCACTGACTTGAGCTGATCCGTGTCGCCGCCCTTCGGCTCCTGCGCGAGATTGGCCTGCACCGCCTTCGCCCACGCTTCGGCCTTCTGCTCGCCCAGGTGCTCGATCAAGGCGCCCATGAGCGAAAGGTTGTAGACGTTGGTGGAGGAGCGCATGCAGATGCGGCCCTTCCACTTCGGGTCCGCAAGGTCCTCGTAGTTCTGCACTTCCTCCGCCTTAACCTTGTCCTTCGCATAGGCGATGACCCGCGCACGCAGGGAAAAGCCGTACCAGCGGCCCTGCGGGTCGCGGAAGCTTTCCGGAATGCGCGCATCCAGCGTCGCCGACTTGGCTGGCTGGAACAGGCCGAGCTGCTCGGCGCGCCACAGCCGGCCCGCATCGACCGTGATGATCACGTCCGCGGGGCTGCGCTCGCCCTCGCTTTTCAGGCGCTCGATCAGGGCGTCGTCGCCGGCTTCGATGCGGTTGATCTTGATGCCGGTCTGCTTGGTGAAGTTGCCGTACAGCGCCTCGTCGGTCTGGTAGTGGCGCGACGAGTACACGTTGAGGACACGCTCCTGCGCGGTCGCGGGAAACGCGAGCAGGGCGGAACACAGGAGCAGGGCAAGGCGCAGCATCTAAGTCTCCAGGGTGGATGGGCTTCGAGGCCAGACGGTAATGACTCTCATTGTCGTTGTCAATGAGAATGGCTATCATTCAGCAGTGGTCCGCCGGGCCATAATGGGTCGGCGCGCGCCGAACTGGCGCGTTGTCATCCCATGGACCGATTGCGCTTCCTTCCAGCCCTCCTGGCCACCTGCCTTTCGGCAGGGGCGGGCGCTCAGCAGACCTTCGAAGTCATTCCGCTGCGGCATTCGACCGCCGAGCAGGTGCTGCCGGCGCTGCGACCGTTCCTCGAACCGGGGGGCATGTTGACCGGCCAGTACAGCCAGTTGGTCGTCCGTGCGACCCCGTCGAACATCGCGGAGCTGCGTCGGGTGCTCGAGTCCATCGACCGCCCGCGCCGCCGGCTGCAGGTCTCCGTGCGCTTCGACGACGGCTCGTCCGTGGCGCGGCGAGGCTTCGAGGCGCGCGGTCGCATCGGCAACGGCGGCGCCGAAGCCGAGATACGGGCGCAGGACGCGCGGCGCGATTCGGAAAGTCGCATCGACCAGCGGGTCCAGGTGCTCGAAGGCTCGCGGGCCGTCATCCTGTTCGGGCAATCGCGGCCGCAGCTCGTGCGCGAGCGCATCCAGACGCCCGCGGGCCCAGTCGGGCAGGACGCGCTGGTCGTGCGCGAAGCGATGAGCGGCTTCGAAGTCGTGCCGCAGCTCGCCGGGCGCACCGTCCAGCTGGCGGTTGCGCCGCAGCGCGAGCGCTTCGCCGATTCCACCGGCGCCGTGGACGCGCAGCGCGTCGCCACGACGGTCACCGCGCCCCTCGGCGAATGGGTCGAGATCGGCGGCGCCGTATCGCAGGCGTTGTCGAACCGCAGCGGCATGGCGTCGGCCGGCAGCGTTCGGGCGGCGGAATCGCGTCGCATCTGGGTCCGAGTGGACGAGGTGGCGAATTGACGCGGGGCGAGAGCTGAAGCGCCACCTGCACGGCGCGTTCGCCCCGGGCGGCGCGCTCTCCTCCAGGATCGAGGGGTTCAGCGTCCGTCCGCAGCAGATGGAGATGGCGGAGGCGATCTATGACGCGATCGAATCCTGCGGCGTGCTCGTTGCGGAGGCCGGAACCGGTACCGGCAAGACCTTCGCCTACCTCGTGCCGGCGCTGCTTGCCGGCGGCAAGGTGATCATCTCGACCGGCACCAAGACGTTGCAGGACCAGCTCTACGACCGCGACCTGCCCGCCGTGCGCGAGGCGCTCGCCACGGGCGCGAGCGCGGCGCTGCTCAAGGGCCGCGCCAACTATGTGTGCCTGTACCGCCTGCGCCGTGCCGTATCCGAGGCGCGGCTCGGCTCGCGCGAGGAAGCGGCGCAGCTGCAGCGCATCGAGCGCTTCGCCGCCGTCACTGACACCGGCGACCGCGCCGACCTGGGCGACGTCCCGGAGGACGCGCCGGTCTGGAGCCACGCCAGCTCGACACGCGAGAACTGCCTCGGGCAGGAGTGCCCCGACTACAAGGACTGCTTCGTCATGCGCGCGCGCCGCAACGCGCTTGCCGCAGACGTCGTCGTGGTCAACCACCACCTTTTCTTCGCCGACGTGGCGTTGCGGGACGAAGGCATCGCCGAGCTGCTGCCGGCGTGCAACACGCTGATCTTCGACGAGGCGCACCAGCTGCCCGAGACGGCGCGCGCCTTCTTCGGCGAGCGCCTTTCCACGACGCAGCTCGTCGAGATCGCGCGTGACGCGCGGCTCGAGCTGCGCGCCGCGGGCGGCGTGTCGCCGGAGCTCGATGCGCTCGCCGGCAGCGTCGACAAGGCGGCGCGCGACCTGCGGCTCGCCTTCGGCGAGACCGGCCGCATGGCCTGGACGCAGGCCCGGCGCCTGCCTTCGTTCGAGACGGCGCTCGCGCGCCTGGACGGCTCCCTCGAGCAGCTCGGCGTCGCCCTCGCGGCCCACGCCGCGGCTTCCGAAGGACTCGCCGCGTGCGCTAGGCGGGCAGGCGAAGCGCACGCGATGCTTTCGCGCCTCTCGCGCGACGAAGCGGCCGACGAAGTGCGCTGGCTCGAGGTCCTCAACCAGGCGGTGCACCTGCACGTCACCCCGCTTTCGTCCGCGGAGCAGTTCCAGCGCCAGATGGCGGACCATCCGCGCGCGTGGATCTTCACCTCCGCGACGCTGGCCGTGGGCAGGGACTTTGGTCACTTCACTCGCGAGCTCGGCCTTGCCGACGCCCGCTCGGTGCAGTGGCCCAGCCCGTTCGATTTCGCCCGCCAGGGCCTGCTCTACATCCCGAAGGGCCTGCCGGCCGACCCGAACGATCCGGGCTTCACGCAGGCGGTGGTCGAGGTGACGCTGCCGGTCCTGCGCGCGTCGGGCGGACGCGCCTTCCTGCTCTTCACGACCTTACGCGCGCTGAGGCGCGCGCACGAGCTGCTGCGCGAGCGCATCGGCTATCCGCTCCTCGTGCAGGGGACGGGTTCGCGCAGCGAGCTGCTGGAGCGCTTCCGCGCGCTCGGCAACGCCGTGCTCCTGGGCAGCCAGTCCTTCTGGGAGGGCGTGGACGTTCGCGGCGAAGCGCTCTCGGTCGTGGTGATCGACAAGCTGCCATTCGCGCCGCCGGACGACCCCGTGCTGGCGGCGCGCATCGAGGGCCTGCGCGCAAAGGGCGGCAATCCGTTCAACGAGCTGCAGCTCCCGCAGGCGGTCCTGCAGCTGAAGCAGGGCGCCGGGCGGCTCATCCGCGACGAGAAGGACCGCGGCGTGCTGATGCTGTGCGATCCGCGGCTGGTCTCGCGCCCGTATGGGCGGCGGGTGCTGCAAAGCTTGCCGCCGATGAAGCTGACGAGGGAGCTCGGCGACGTGGAGCGCTTCTTCGCGCCCGCGGACGCTACGCCCGCTCGTCTTCCAGGTGGTAGCGGATGATGGCGTCGAAGCTCGGATCCGGGCGGAAGCCGAGCGCCAGCGCCCGCTTCGCGTCGAAGTTGCGCGGCCAGCCCTCCACGATGCGCTGGATCGTCGCGTCGGGCTCGCGGCGGATGAGCCGCGTCGCCTTCTCGCCGGCCACGCGGCCGAGCGCCGCGATCTGCTCGGCCACCGTCGCGGAAAGCCCCGGCATCGAGAGGTTGCGCCGCGGGCCGAGCTGCGCGGTATCGAGCTTCGCAGCATGCAGGAGGAACTCGATCGCGGCGCGCGGCGACGCGAACCAGTGCCGCACGCTATCGGGGACGGGGAGCACGGCCTCCTGGCCGACGAGCGGCTCGCGGAGGATGCCGGAGAAGAATCCCGACGCCGCCTTGTTCGGCTTGCCCGGTCGCACGCAAATGGTCGGGAGGCGAATGCCCACGCCGTCGAAGAAGCCGCGCCGGCTGTAGTCGGAAAGGAGCAGCTCGCCGATCGCCTTCTGCGTGCCGTAGCTCGTGAGCGGCGCCGAGAGGAATTCGTCGCCGATCGCATCCGGAAACGGCGCGCCGAACACCGCGATGGAGGAGGTGAACACCACCTTCGGCCGGTAGCCGTCGCCGACGGCGCGGATCGCCTCGAAGATCTGCCGCGTGCCGTCCAGGTTGATGCGATAGCCCTTCTCGAAATCCGCCTCGGCCTCGCCCGATACGATGGCGGCGAGGTGGAAGACGACGTCCGGGCGGCCGGCGAGCAGGCGCGCCGCTTCGCCGGGCGCCGAAAGATCCGACACGACGATCCGAGCCGGCAGGCCGGCCGGCGCCTTCGCTTCGACGACGTCGTGCAGCGTGATGGACGCGATCGGCGCGCCATTCAGTGCGCCGTCGCGCGCAAGGCGCTCGGTCAGCTTGCGGCCGATCATGCCCGCCGCGCCGATGACGAGGACGTTCGTCACCAGTTGGGATCCCAGATCCGCCACCACGGCGCGTCGCGCTTCGGGCCGCCGGGCTTGAAGAACTCGCTGTCCGGGAAATTCTTGCGCATGATGCGCTCCGCGTCGTCGCGCAGCTGCGGCATCTTCAGCGCGTCGTAGGCCTTGACCAGGATGAACATCGCCTCCTCGATCGCCGGCGACTGCGGGTAGTGCTGGACGGCGTACTGCGCCCGGTTGGCGGCGGCGACGTAGGCGGAGCGGCGCATGTAGTAGCGCGCGACATGCACCTCGTGCGACGCGAGCGCGTTCACCAGGTAGCGCATGCGCGCCGCCGAGTCCGGCGCGTAGCGCGACTCGGGGAACCGGGTCACCACCTCACGGAAGGCTTCGAAGGCCTCGCGGGTGGACTTGGGGTCCCGGTCCGTCATGTCCGGGGAGGTCATCCAGGTGAGGAACCCGGTGAGCTCGTTGAAGTTGATCAAGCCCTTCAGGTACCAGGCGTAATCGACGTGCGGATGGTTCGGATAGAGCTTGATGAATCGGTCGGCGGCGGCGATCGCCGAAGCGCGCTCGTTGTCCTTCCAGTGCGCGTAGGCGACTTCGAGCTGCGCCTGCTGCGCGTAGCGGCCGTACGGATAGCGCGCCTCGAGCTTCTCGAAGTACTTCACCGCCTTGTTCCATTCCTTGGCGGTCATCGCGTCCTTCGCCTCGCCATAGAGGCGCTGCGCGGACCAACCCGCGGTCTCGTCGTCGGCAGGGCCGCTCGCGCAGGCGGCGAGGAGCACGGTGCCGAGGAACGCGATCGCGAGAGTCCGGATCGACCGGGCCAGTACACTTGGGAGCATGAAACGCAGGCCTTCGGGCAAGGAACGCGAGGATTATAGCGATTGGGATGCGGCCTTCGTCGCGCCCATGACGGCCGTCGTGCCGCAGGAGCTTGGCGGCATGCGCCTCGACCAGGCACTGGCCCGGCTTTTTCCCCAGTACTCGCGCAACCGCCTGCAGGCGTGGCTCGAATCCGGGCACATCCGCGTCAAAGGCAGCGAGGCGACGCGGCGCAATGACGCGGTGGCCGGCGGCGAGGCGATCGTCCTGGCGCCGCCCGTGCCGCCCGCGGGCGCCGCGCCCCGGGCGCAGCGCATGCCGCTCAAGGTGATTCACGAGGACGCCGACCTGATCGTGCTCGACAAGCCCGCCGGCCTCGTCGTGCATCCCGGCGCCGGGCAGCCCGACCGCACGCTCCTCAACGCGCTGCTCGCGCACGCGCCGGCGCTCGCCGGCGTGCCGCGCGCCGGGATCGTGCATCGCCTGGACAAGGACACCTCGGGGCTCCTCGTGGTGGCGAAGAACGTGATCGCGCAGGCCAACCTCGTCAAGCAGCTTGCCGAGCGCAGCGTGCGCCGGGTGTACCTCGCGGTGGTGCAGGGCGACCCGCCGGCCAGCGGCACCATCGATGCGCCGGTCGGCAGGGATTCGCGCGCGCGCACGCGGATGGCCGTTCATGCCCGCGGCAAGCCGGCGCGCACGGCCTACCGGGTGATCGAGCGGTTCGGCCAGGCGGCGCTGGTCGAGTGCCGGCTCGAGACCGGCCGCACGCACCAGATCCGCGTGCACTTCCAGCACATCCGCCATCCGCTGGTCGGCGACACGGTCTACCGGCGCGGCACGCGCCACGGCATTGCGTTCCCGCGCCAGGCGCTGCACGCCGCGGAGCTCGCGTTCGTGCATCCGCGCACCGGCAAGGAGATGTCCTGGAGCGCCGCGCCGCCCCGCGACTTCCGCCAGCTGATCGAGACCCTGCGCAAGGAAAGATGGATCTGATCACGCCCGGTTGGGACGCGCCGCCGAACGTGCGCGCATTCGTCACGACGCGCGCGGCCGGCGACATGGCGAGCGAGCTCGGCCGTGCCGCGTTGCGGGCGATCCTGCCCGCCGAGCCGGCGTGGCTGAAGCAGGTGCATGGAACCCGCGTCGTCGAGGCACGGCTGCTCCCCGAGCGGCCCGAAGCGGACGCGAGCTACACATTCGGGAAAGGCCGCGTATGCGCGGTGATGGCGGCCGATTGCATGCCGGTGCTCTTCGCCGACACGGGGGGCGGAGGGGTCGCTGCGGCGCATGCCGGCTGGCGCGGCCTGTGCGCAGGCGTGCTGGAGGCGACCGTGGCAGCGATGCAGGTGCCCGCGGGGCGCGTGCTCGCCTGGCTCGGGCCGGCGATCGGTCCGCAGGCCTACGAAGTCGGGCCGGAAGTGCGCGACGCCTTCATCGCCCGCGACCCGCGCGCGGCGAGCGCGTTCGCCGAGAACCGCGCCGGCCACTGGCTGCTCGACTTGTACGCGGTTGCACGACAGCGCCTCGAAGCGATCGGCGTGCAGCGCGTGCAAGGTGGCGGCTTCTGCACCTATGGCGAGAGCGCCCGCTTCTTTTCCTATCGGCGCGAGCGCACGAAAAGCCGCATGGCGGCGCTCATCTGGTTGACCTAGAATCCCCGGCCCCATGACCCTCGGCTGGATCGTTGCGGCAAGCGTGGCGGGCGGGACGCTTTCCGCCGGACTTGCCGCGCTCGCGCTGACCCTGCGCGCCACGTGGGTGCCGATCCTCGTCTCCTACGCGATCGGCGCGCTGCTGGGCGCCGCGTTCCTCGAAGTGATCCCGCATGCCTTCGAGCAGGGCCGGCCGCACGTCGCTGCGGCGTCCATCCTGGGTGGCATCTTCGCGTTCTTCGTGCTGGAAAAGCTGCTCCTGTGGCGCCACTGCCATACCGAGAACTGCGAGGTGCACGACCCGCACGAAGGGCACGCGCACGGCCCGCACGACCACGGGCGCAGCGGACTGCTGATCGTCGTCGGCGACTCGGTGCACAACTTCGTCGACGGCGTGCTCATCGCCGCCGCCTTCCTGCAGAGCACCGAGCTCGGCATCGTCGCGGCGATCGCCATCATCGCGCACGAGATTCCGCAGGAGGTCGGCGACTTCGTGATCCTGCTGCACTCCGGCTACTCGCGCGCGCGCGCGCTCGCGATGAACGTGCTTTCGTCGGTCGCGACGGTGGTGGGCGGCGTGCTGGGCTATTTCGCCCTCGCGGCGTTCGAAGGCCTCCAGACGGTGCTTCTCGGCGTCGTCGCGGCGAGCATGATCTACGTCGCGGTCGCGGACCTGATCCCGGGGCTGCACCGCCGTCCGGAGCTGCGCGACACGGCCTTCCAGGCGCTTCTCATCGCGCTCGGCATCGCGACCATCGCGCTCGTCGGAATGCTGCTGCGGCACTAGGTAAAAAGAACTACTTTTCAGCGGCTTAAAACCATTTGACGGGCCTGCTTGTGCGGCGCAGAATCGGCCGCGATGCAGCCCGCCCAAGGCACGCCGGAGGCCTTGCTCGCAACGATCGCCCAATCCAGCAATGAAATGACGCAGGGCTGGATGCGCCTCGTAGCGGGCGCCGCGCCTGCCGGAGCGCTTCCGCCGTGGATCGAGGCGCTGCGCCGCGGCGGTGAGCGGGTCGCGGCGCTGCAGGCGGCCTACGTCGAGAAGCAGACGCAGCTCTGGAGCGGGCTCCTCACCGGTAACCGTGAGCCGGTGGCGAAAGCCGAGCCCGGCGACCGCCGGTTCTCCGGCGCGGCATGGCGAGACAACGCCTACTATGATTACCTCAGGCAGTCCTATCTCCTCGCGGCGCGCTACGTGGAGGAGATGATCGAAGCGAGCGAGCTCGAGCCCTTCGCGAAGGCGCGGGCGCGCTTCGCCGCCCGGCAATGGCTCGATGCAATGAGCCCGGCCAACTTCGCCGCCACGAATCCCGAGGCGCTGCGCGAGGCGATCGAATCGAACGGGGAAAGCGTGGCGCGGGGGCTGGCGCACCTTCTCGAGGATGCGCGCAAGGGCCGCATCAGCCAGAGCGACGAAAGCGCGTTCGAGGTTGGCCGCAACGTCGCCGTCACCCCCGGGGAAGTGGTGTTCGAGAACGAGCTGATCCAGCTCATCCAGTACCGGGCGACGACGGGGAAAGTCGCCAGGCGGCCGCTGGTGATGATCCCGCCCTGCATCAACAAGTTCTACATCCTGGACCTGCGTCCCGACCGCTCGCTCGTCGCGCACGCCGTATCGAGCGGGCACACGGTCTTCATGCTTTCCTGGCGCAACGTCGGGCCGGAGCAGGGCCATCTCGCCTGGGACGACTACGTGGAAAGGGGCGTGCTCACCGCGCTGCGCGTGGCGCGCGAGGTCTGCGGGACGGAACAGGCGAATGCGCTGGGCTTCTGCGTCGGCGGGACGCTGCTCGGCGCTGCGCTCGCCGTCCTCGCGCAGAAAGGCGACGACGCCGTGTCGAGCGCGACCTTCCTCGCCGCCCTGCATGACTTCGCCGACACCGGGCAGATCGGCCTCTTCATCGACGCGGCGAGCGTCGCGGCGCGTGAATCGCAGATCGGCCGCGGCGGAATCCTTCCCGGGTCGGAGCTCGCGTTCGTGTTCTCGAGCCTGCGCGCGAACGACCTCGTGTGGCCGTACGTGGTGAACAACTACCTCAAGGGGGAGCGCCCGCCGGCGTTCGACCTGCTGTTCTGGAACGCCGACAGCACCAACCTTCCCGGCCCGATGTACTGCCAGTACGTACGCAATACCTATCTCGAGAACAAGCTGTGCCGCCCGGGGGCGCTCGTGAACTGCGGCGTGCCGGTGGACCTCGGCAAGGTCGAGCTGCCGCTTTTCGTCCTCGCCACGCGCGAGGACCACATCGTGCCCTGGCGCTCGGCGTACCGGACGGTGCACGCGATGGGCGGCCGCGACAAGACCTTCGTGCTCGGGGCGAGCGGCCACGTCGCGGGCATCGTCAATCCACCCGCGAAGAACCGGCGCAGCTACTGGACCGGCGAGCCCTATCCCGAGGACGCCGACGCCTGGCTGGCGGCCGCGGACCAGCATGCCGGCAGCTGGTGGACCGCCTGGTCGCACTGGCTGGACCGGCATCGCGGCGGCGAGCGTGCGGCACCTTCGGTGCCCGGCAATGTCCAACACCGACCGATCGAAGCGGCCCCCGGCCGCTATGTAAAGCAGCGAATCCACTAGGTAAAGCAGCGAATCCACAGGAGACACCCATGGAAGAGATCTTCATCGTCGGCGCAGCGCGGACCCCGATCGGCAAGTTCGGCGGCACGCTCGCGAAGACGCCGGCGGCCGAGCTCGGCGCGCTGGTCATCCGCAAGGCGCTCGAGCGGGCGGGCGTTCCGGCCGAGCAGGTCTCCGAGGTCATCATGGGCCAGGTGCTCGCGGCCGGCGTGGGACAGAACCCGGCGCGGCAGGCGGCGATGAAGGCGGGCCTGCCGCACATGATCCCGTCCATGACCATCAACAAGGTGTGCGGCTCGGGGCTGAAGGCGGCCATGCTGGGTGCGCAGTCCATCGCCAACGGCGACTCCGAAATCGTGGTCGCCGGCGGGCAGGAATCGATGAGCCTCTCGCCGCACGCCCTGATGGGCTCGCGCGACGGGTTCCGCATGGGCGACGCGAAGATGGTCGACACGATGATCGTCGACGGCCTGTGGGACGTCTTCAACCAGTATCACATGGGCGTCACCGCCGAAAACGTGGCGAAAGAATACGCGGTTACGCGCGAAGAGCAGGACGAGTTCGCGGTGGCGAGCCAGAACAAGGCCGAGGCGGCGCAGAAGGCGGGGCGCTTCAATGACGAGATCGTCGCCGTGGAGATCGCCTCGCGCAAAGGCCCGGTGGTGTTCGCCGCCGACGAATATCCGCGCCATGGCGCGACCCTCGATGCGATGAAAACCCTCAAGCCCGCATTCGACAAGAACGGCACGGTGACCGCAGGCAATGCCTCGGGCATCAACGACGGCGGCGCGGCGGTGGTCCTCGCCTCCGCGAGAAAGGTGAAGGAGCTGGGCCTCAAGCCGCTTGCGAGGATCAAGGCCTTCGCCTCGGCCGGCGTCGATCCGAAGTACATGGGCATGGGGCCGGTTCCCGCATCGAAACGCTGCCTGTCGCGTGCCGGCTGGGAGCCAAAGGACCTCGACCTCATGGAAATCAACGAGGCCTTCGCCGCGCAGGCGATCGCCGTGAACCGCCAGATGGGCTGGGACACGAAGAAGGTGAACGTGAACGGCGGCGCGATCGCGCTCGGCCATCCGATCGGCGCCTCGGGTTGCCGCATCCTGGTCACCCTGCTGCACGAGATGCAGAAGCGCGACGCGAAGCGCGGCCTCGCCTCCCTGTGCATCGGCGGCGGCATGGGCGTCGCGCTCGCGGTGGAGCGCTGATGTCGAGCGTCCTCGAGAAACCCAGGAGCCACGCGGAATCCGACATCCCGGTGGTGAAGCGCATCGTGTTCGTCTCCGGCGGCATGGGCGGCATCGGCACCGCGATCTGCCGGCGCCTCGGCCGCGCCGGCCACGCCGTGATCGCCGGCTGCCTGCCCGGCTACGAGAAGAAGGACGAATGGCTGAGCGGCATGCGCGCCGAAGGTTTGCGCGTGCACGCCGCGGAAGGCGACGTCTCCGACTTCGAGTCCTGCGCCGCCATGTTCGACGGCCTGCGCGCCTCGGTCGGTCCCGTGGACATCCTGGTCAACAACGCCGGCATCACGCGCGACTCCGTTTTCAAGCGCATGACCGAGCAGGACTGGATGGCGGTGATCAACACGAACCTGAACAGCGTTTTCAACGTGACGCGCCAGGTCATCGACGGCATGAGCGAGCGCGGCTGGGGCCGCATCATCAACATCTCTTCGGTCAACGCGATCAAGGGGCAGTTCGGCCAGACCAACTACTCCGCCGCCAAGGCTGGCATGGCCGGGTTTTCCAAGGCCCTGGCGCAGGAAGTGGTGCGCAAGGGCGTCACCGTCAATACGGTGTCGCCCGGATACGTCGAGACCGACATGGTGATGGCGATCCGGCCGGAGATCCGCGAGCAGATCGTCGCCTCCATCCCGATGGGGAGGCTCGCCAAGCCCGAGGAGATCGCCGCCGTCGTGGCCTTCCTCGCCTCGGAGGAGGCGGGCTACATCACCGGGGCGAACATCTCGGTGAATGGCGGAATGCACATGATGTAGCATTTGGCCATCCCCTGAGGAGGAGACATGGCCGGCAAGAGAATCGCCGTCGTCACCGGCGGCATGGGCGGACTGGGCGAGTCGATCACCACGAAGATGGCCGACGCGGGCTACCGGGTCGTCGTCACGTATTCGCCGTCGAACACGAAGTACAAGCAGTGGCTCGAGGAGATGAAGGGCCGCGGCTATTCCTTCTCCGCGTACCCGGTGGACGTGGTCGACTACGACGACTGCGCGCGCAAGATCGGCGCGATCCAGCAGGAATGCGGCCCGGTCGACATCCTCGTCAACAACGCCGGCATCACGCGCGACATGACGTTCAAGAAGATGACCAAGGCCGACTGGGACGCGGTGATGCGCACCAACCTCGATTCCTGCTTCAACATGACGAAGCAGGTCATGGACGGCATGGTGGAGCGCGGCTGGGGGCGGGTGATCAACGTCTCCTCGGTCAACGGGCAGAAGGGCGCCTTCGGCCAGACCAACTACTCGGCGGCGAAGGCCGGCATCCATGGCTTCACCAAGGCGCTCGCGCTGGAAGTGGCGAAGAAGGGCGTGACGATCAACACGATCTCGCCGGGCTACATCGGCACGAAGATGGTGACCGCCATCCCGAAGGAGATCCTCGACTCGAAAATCCTGCCGCAGATCCCGGTCGGCCGCCTGGGCAAGCCGGACGAGGTGGCGGGCCTCATCATCTACCTGTGCTCCGAGGAGGCGGCGTTCGTGACCGGCGCCAATATCTCCATCAACGGCGGCCAGCACATGTATTAAGGAGTAGACTGCCCGCATGGCGTCGCAACCGCAGACACCGCAGGAGCCCCCGCACGCCCGGGAGGCCAAGCCCGAGGGCGCGCAGCGCCTGATCAAGAAGTACCCGAACCGGCGCCTCTACGACACCAAGACGTCGAGCTACATCACGCTGGCCGACGTGAAGCAGATG
>DASPMF010000292.1:0-2071 GCA_035627155.1 Burkholderiales bacterium
GGCAAGGAGCTGGCGGCGCGCGCGATCCATTTTCAGGGCCGGCGAAAGAGCGGACGTTTCGTAGCGATCAACTGCGCCGCCTTTCCCGATACGCTGCTGGAAGCCGAGCTGTTCGGCCACGAACGCGGCGCCTTCACCGGCGCAGTCCAGGACCGTGTCGGCAAGGTCGAGCTGGCCAGCGGCGGCACGCTGTTCCTGGACGAAGTCGAAAGCATTTCGCTGTCGATGCAGCTCAAGCTGCTGCGCGTGCTCGAGCAGCGCGAGATCGAGAAGCTCGGCGGCAACAAGCTGGTCAAGGTCAACATCCGCGTGATCGCGGCGACCAACCGCGACCTCGAGCAGATGGTCGCGCGCGGCGAGATGCGTGAGGACTTCTTCTACCGCATCAACGTCGTGCCCATCCACATTCCGCCGCTGCGCGACCGCATCGAGGACATCCCGCTGCTGGTTGCTGAGATGCTCAAGAACAATCCGCTCGCGCGCGAGCGCAACATCTCCCGCGTTTCCAACCGCGCGCTGCAGAGCCTGATGTCCTACCATTGGCCGGGCAACGTCCGTGAGCTCGGCAACGTGGTGGAGCGATCGATCCTCAAGACGAGCGGCCCGGTGATCAAGGAGGTCGATCTGCCCAACTCCGGCAGCACGACCGCGCCCGTGGGCACCTCGCGCGGCCGCGACTACGAGCTTCCGCTCAAGGAGTTCCTCAAGCGCGTCGAGAAGGAATACCTGGCAGCGGTCCTGCGCCGCGCCAGGGGCGGTATTGCCGCCACCGCCAAGCACGCGATGATCGATGCGGCCACCCTGCACCGGAAGATGAAGCAGCATGGCCTGAGGCGCGAGGAGTTCCGCCGCTCGATGCGCGAGGCCGAGCCGGTCTGACGCAGGCCGGTGGGGGAGAGGACGCGCCGCGCTCCTTCCGGCCTCGGGAGGAGGTGCAGCCGGCGCCGTCTCGCAGGCATTGTCTGTTGGGATCGGTCTCGCCGCGTGAGATAACGTGGGGATGGCGCGGCTCGGCGGAGCGGGCCACACAGGGCGCAGGATGTACGCACACTTTTACCATCTCTCGGAAAATCCCTTCAATCTGACTCCCGATCCGAAGTTCCACTACGTCAACGAGTCTACGCGCGAGGCGCTGGCGTCGATGATGTACGGGATCAAGTCTCGCAAGGGCTTCCTGACTCTGATCGGCGAGGCCGGCACCGGCAAGACGACGATGCTCCGCCGCATCGTCGACGAGATCGAGGGGGAAACGCGCGTCGTCTTCGTCTTCAATCCCGGCGTCTCCTTCGACGAGCTCCTCGAGTACATCTGCATGGAGCTGGGCATCCGCACGGAGTCGCGCGGTCGCCTGCATCTTCTGGAGCGGCTCAATAAGTTCCTGCTCGAGCAGCTTACCGAAGGCGTCAACGTCGTCGTCATCATCGACGAGGCACAGACGCTCGAAGACAACGTCCTCGAAGAGCTGCGCCTGCTCTCCAACCTCGAGACGTCCAAAGAGAAGATTCTCCAGATCGTGCTCTCGGGGCAGCCCGAGCTGGAAGAGAAGCTGAGGCGGCCCAACCTCCGCCAGCTCCGCCAGCGCATCGGAGTGCGCGCAACGCTCAAGCCCATGCGCGCCGACGAGATCCGCGCCTACGTCGAAACACGCCTGCGCACGGCCGGCGGGCAAAAGGCCGAGCTTTTCACCAGCGCAGCCCTCATGCGGTGCTGGCAGGCGGCGCAGGGCATCCCGCGCGTGATCAACGTCATCTGCGACAACGCGATGATGATCGCCTTCGCCGAAGGCAAGGATCGCATCACCGCATCCCTCATGAACGCCGCCATTCGGGACCTCGACGGCCAGACCCAGGCCCAGGCGTGGGCGAGCCGGGCGCGCGAGTTCCTCGGCAGCCCGACGGTGCGCTACGGCGCGCTGACCGCCGTCGTGCTGATCGGCGCGTACGTTGCCGGCAGGGTGTGGAGCAAGATGGACGACGCGAGGCCGGCGCCGGTCGAGGTTGCCTCCTCCTCGCAGACGCAACCGACACCGAGCCCGCCCGTTCCGGCTGCGCCGCCCGCGCCCGCGCTGCCG
>DASPMF010000293.1:0-3232 GCA_035627155.1 Burkholderiales bacterium
CGCGCGCCGGGTGAGCGCCGCGAACGGCTCGCGGTGCGCTTCGGTCACCAGATCGAGCAGGCAGCGGCCACGCACCGCCGTGAGGCTCTCCGCCTCGATCATGCGCAGGCCCGCGGGGTTCATCTCGATGAGGTGTCCGTCCGCGTCCAGGAGCTTCACGCATTCGGGCTCCGCCTCCACGATGGCGCGCAGGCGCGCCTCGCTGCGCCGCACGGAACCCGTGGTGCGCGCCTGCATGACCGCCAGGCGCACCAGGCGGTCGAGCTCCGCGGGATGCAGGTCGTCCTTGCCGAGGAGGTCGTAGGCGCCGAGCGCGATCGCCGCCTCGCGCAGGCCCGCGTCGTCCTCCCCGGTGAGCACGCAGATCAGCCGGTCGCCCGGCGCGGCGAGCGTCGCAAGCGTGTCGAGGCCCTTGGAGTCCGGAACGTTCAGGTCGGTGAGGATCAGGTCGAACGAGCGCCCCTCCAGGCGTTCCAGCGCCTCGGCGATCGTCCCGGCGTGCTCGATCGCCAGCTCGCCGCCGGAGGCGCGCGCCAGGCTGTCGCACACCAGGCCCGCGAAGTCGAGGTCGTCCTCGACCAGCAGGATGCGCACGGCGCCGGGCGGCGCCGCGTGGCGGATCGGGGACTCGCCGATGGGGGGCTCGATCTTCATTGAGGCGGATCGTCCCCGCGAAACGGGGCGCTTTCTATAGGGGAATTCCTGATTGAGGATACGCTAACATGGCGCCCCCACAGGAGACCCCATGACAAGAGTCGCACTCATCACCGGCGCCGGCACGGGCATCGGCAAGGCCGCCGCCCTCGCGCTTCTGAAGGACGGCTACGCCGTCACCCTGGTCGGGCGCAGGAAGGAGCTGCTCGAAAAGACCGCCTCGGACTCCAATGCAAAGGATCGCACCCTCGTCGTCGCCGCCGACCTCGCCAAGCCCGAGGAAGTGAAGCGCGTCTTCTCCGAGCACAAGTCGAAGTGGGCCAACCGCCTGGATGTGCTCTTCAACAACGCCGGCATGGGCGCCCCGGCGATCCCGATGGAAGACCTCAGCTTCGAGCAGTGGAAGCAGGTCGTGGACATCAACCTCACCGCGATGTTCCTCTGCTGCCAGGAAGCCATCCGCATCATGAAGGCGCAGTCGCCCAAGGGCGGGCGCATCATCAATAACGGCTCCATCTCCGCCCACGCGCCGCGGCCCTACTCCGTCCCCTACACCGCCACCAAGCACGCGGTGACCGGCCTCACCAAGTGCATCTCGCTCGACGGGCGCAAGAACGACATCGCCTGCAGCCAGATCGACATCGGCAACGCCGCCACCGAGATGACCGACCGCATGGTCAAGGGCGTGCCGCAGGCCAACGGCGAAATGGCCGTCGAGCCCCGCATGGACGTCGCCCACGTCGGCAGCGCCGTCCTCTACATGTCCAACCTCCCCCTCGACGCCAACGTCCAGTTCATGACCATCATGGCCACGAAGATGCCCTTCGTCGGCCGCGGCTAGACGAGGCCTCGTCGCGCCCTTAACCCGGTTTGTCACCCCCGCGCAGGCGGGGGCCCATTTCCCTCAGGCCGCGTAAGCGGCGCTCGCCTCCTCCAGCCGATCGAGCGGACTCTTCACCCCGCGCGCGCCCTTGTTCATGACGTGCGTGTAGATCATCGTGGTGGACACATCCGCGTGCCCGAGCAGCTCCTGCACCGTTCGGATGTCGTAGCCGCGCTCGAGCAGGTGCGTCGCGAACGAATGGCGCAGGGTGTGGCAGCTCACCGGCTTGATGATCGCCGCCGCCTTCGCGGCCCGCTTCACGAGCCGCGAAAGCGTGTCCGGATGCAAGTGATGCCGGCGGATCACCCCAGTATCCGGGTCGACGGAGCGATTGAACGAGGGAAAGACGAACTGCCAGCCCCACTCGCGCGGCGCGCGCGGATACTTGCGCGCCAGGGCGTGCGGAAGCCAGACCTCGCCGCAGCCGTCTTTCAGATCTCGCCCGTGCAGCGCGCGCACTTTCCCGAGGTGCGCCTGCAGCGGTTGCACGAGGTTCTCCGGCAGCATGGTGACCCGGTCCTTCGCGCCCTTGCCGTCGCGCACGACGATCTGCCGGTAGGCGAAATCGACATCCTTCACCCGCAGCGTCAGGCACTCGACCTGGCGCAGCCCGGCGCCATAGAGCAAGCCGACCATCAGGCGCGCGCTCCCTTCGAGCGGCTCGAGCATCCTCCGAACCTCCGCTTCGCTCAGCACCGTCGGCAGGCGAACGGGCCGCTGCGCGCGGATCAGGTCCTTCATCCACGGCAGATCGACGCCGAGCACGTGCTTGTAGAGAAACAGCAGCGCTGACAGCGCCTGGTTCTGCGTCGCCGCCGCCACGTCCCGATGCGTGGCGAGCCAGCTGAGGAACGCCGACACCTCCTCCGCGCCCATCCCGGCGGGATGGCGCTTGCCGTGGAAAAACACGAAGTAGCGGATCCAGTACCAGTACGTCTTCTCCGTCCTTCGACTGTATTGCCGGGAGCGGATCGCCTCCCGAAAGCGCTCGATGAGGCGCCTTTCCTTTCTGTCCGGCGCGCCGGCGGTTTCCTTAACCAAGACAGGCAGTTGATCCGTTTTCATCTGGATAACATCCCGCGCTGAACATCCATACACCATCTAACGCCATGATCCCAAACACGTTGACTCGCCCGAACTCCACCGCCCGTCTAAGATAGCCAGACATGTTTCTGACTATTGGACGTTAGGGAGCAAACAATGCGACATACCGTTATTGCTGGCCTGCTGGTTCTACTAAGCGCGTGCGCTACCACGCTTGAGACTGTGTACGTTCCAGCCGAAAACAAAGGCTGGAAGGTGGGTAGCGGCTCCAACCGCGCGGGAGGCACGCTTATGGAGTTCATCCCCACGACGGAATCGATCGGAAACTGGTCCCGCATGTTCACGATTCAGTTCCTTGAGGGCGAGAGAGGGTCGCCTAACACCGTAATGAAGACCCTGGAATCCCAAATGCGCGCTAGGTGTCCGGGCGCCAAATGGCGCGTGGTCAACCAAGACTCGACGTCCGTGACCTATGAATGGTCTCTATCTGGCTGCGCGGGGCATTCGGATCAGCATGAGGTCGCGCGCCTACTCAAGGGCAACGACGGCGTGCATCGCATCGCGTACGTTCGCAAGACGCCGCAACTTGACGCCGCGGAGCGGAGTACTTGGCTAAGGGCGTTCGCCAATGCGTACGTCGAGAAAGATGGG
>DASPMF010000294.1:0-8565 GCA_035627155.1 Burkholderiales bacterium
CCCAGCCCGGGGGTTGCAGGATCTGCATCATCATGGGCTCCTCAGCTTGAAGCGCTGCAATTTGCCGGTCTCGGTGCGCGGCAGCGCGTCCACGAATTCGATTTCCCTCGGATACTTATAGGGAGCAATCGCTTGCTTCACGTGGTCCTGGAGCTTCTTCCTGGTTTCGTCACTTTTCGGAACGTCGCCCTTCAGGACTACGAAAGCCTTGACGATGGTGCCGCGCTCGGCATCCGGAGCGCCGACCACGCCGCACTCGGCCACCGCAGGATGGGCAAGGAGCGCGCCTTCGACCTCCGGGCCGGCGATGTTGTAGCCGGCGGAGATGATCATGTCGTCGGTGCGCGCCTGGTAGAAGAAGTAGCCGTCCTCGTCCATCGAGTAGGCGTCGCCGGTGACGTTCCAGCCGTCCTTGACGTAATTCTTCTGGCGCTCGTCCGCGAGATACCGGCAGCCGGTCGGTCCCTTCACCGCCAGCTTGCCGACCTCGCCGGGCGCGCAGGGCCGGCCGTCTTCATTCAGCACGGTCGCCTTGTAGCCCGGGATCGCGTAGCCGGTCGCGTTGCGGCGCACCTTGTCCGGCGTGTGCGAGATGAAGATGTGGATCATCTCGGTGGAGCCGATGCCGTCGATGATCTCGATCCCGGTCGCCTCCTTGAAGAGCTGGCGCGTCGCGTCGGGCAGCGCCTCGCCGGCGGAAACGCATTTCTTCAGGGAGGCGATGTCGAAGCGGGAAGCGAGCGGCGCCATCTGCCGGTACATGAGGGGCGAGGTGAAGCAGACGGTGGCCTTGAAGCGCTGGATCGTCTCGAGCAGAGTCTCCGGCGTGTGCTTTTCCACCAGCACGGTGGAGGCGCCATAGCGCAGCGGGAAGCACAGCATGCCTCCGAGGCCGAAGGTGAACGCCACCGGCGGCGTGCCGCAGAAGATGTCGTCCTTCTGCACCTGCAGGATCGAGCGCGGGAACGCGTCGCACATCGCCACCACGTCGCGGTGGAAGTGCACCGTGCCCTTCGGCTTTCCGGTAGTGCCGGAGGTGAAGGCGATGAGCGCCGGGTCGTCCGCCGCGGTCGGCACGTTGGTGAACCACAGCGGCTGCTTGAGCGCCAGCTGGTCGAGCGAATTCGCGCGGTCGTCGTACCAGTAGCGCACATCCTTGAGCGAAGGGCAGTTCGCCTGCGCGCTCTTCAGCTCGGCGGCGAGCCGCAGGTCGCACAGGGCGTGCGTGACCTCCGCCTTCCGGATGATCTCGGTGAGCTCCTTGGCGCGCAGGAGCGGCATGGTGGCCACGCACACGCCGCCCGCCTTCATGACCGCGAACCAGCACGCAGCCATCATCGGGTTGTTCGGGCCGCGCAGCAGCACCCGGTTGCCGGGCTTCAGGCCCATCTCGCGCACCAGCACGTTGGCGAGGCGGTTCGCCTGCGTGAAGAGCTGCGTGTAGGTGCACTCGCCCTCGGGCGCGCGCAGCGCGATGCGGTGGCCGTGGCCGCGCGTCACCGGCTTGTCGAGGAGCTCGGTGGCGCAGTTGAGGCGCCCCGGATACTGCAGCTCCGCCAGCTCGAACAGGAACTCCGGCCATTGCGAGCGCGGCGGCAGGTTGTCGCGGACGAACGTGTCGGCGTGGGCGGTGTATCTCATCTCAAAAGCTCCCGGGCGATGATGAGCTTCTGCACTTCGGTCGCGCCTTCGTAGATGCGCAGCGCCCGCACCTCGCGGTAGAGCTTCTCCACCGGATGGCCGCGCATGACGCCGAGGCCGCCGCAGACCTGGACGGCATCGTCCACGACCTGCTGAGCGGCTTCCGTGGCGAACATCTTCGCCATGGCAGCCTGCCGCGTCACCTTTTCCTTCCGCACATCGCGGACCCACGCGGCGCGGTAGGCGAGGAGCGCGCCGGCTTCGATCGAGGTCGCCATGTCGGCGAGCTTGGCCTGCGTCATCTGGAAGTCGGACAGGTGCTGGCCGAACATGTTTCTTTCCTTCGACCGCCCGATCGCTTCGTCGAGCGCGCGCCTCGAGAACCCCAGAGCCGCGCCCGCGACGGTGGTGCGGAAGATATCCAGGTTGCGCATCGCCAGCTTGAACCCCTGCCCAGGCTCGCCCAGCAGCTCCGCCTTCGCAGCCTTCAGCTTCAGGGTCGCCATCGGGTGCGGCGCCACGATGTCGATCCTCTCCGACGCGTCCACCTCCTTCGCATCGACGACGAAGGCGGTAATGCCCTCTTCCGCCTTCGCGAACGTGACGTAGAAGTGCGCGATGCCTCCGTTGGAGATCCACGTCTTCGTGCCGTCGAGGACCCAGCCGGATCCATCCCGCCTCGCCGTGGTCCTGAGGGCCTGCGCGTCCGAGCCCGCGTCCGGCTCCGAAAGCGCGAATGCCGCGATGGCCTCGCCGTCGGCGGCCTTCTTCAGGTACTTCTTCTTCTGCTCCTCGGTGCCGGCAAGCGAGATGGCGCCGGAACCGAGCCCCTGCATGACGAACGCGAAGTCGGCGAGACCGGCGTGGTAGGCGAACACCTCGCGCAGGAGCGCGATCGAGCGCACGTCGGGCGTCGGGGAAGCGGCGTGGTGCAGGTAGCCGGCGCAGCCGAGGTCCTGGACCAGGCGCCTGCAGACCGCGTCCGCGTCCTCGCCGTGCGCGAACGACAGGTTCTGCGAAGCGAAGTCGTCGGCCTGCCGGGCGAGCGCCGCGTGCTTCGGCTCGAAGAAGGGCCAGGCGTAGTGCGCGAACCGGTCCATCGGCTCAGTTGCCCTCGAATTTCGGCTTCTGCTTCGCCGCGAACGCCTCGTAGGCGCGGCGGAAATCCTTCGTCTGCATGCAGATCGCCTGCGCCTGCGCTTCCATCTCGATCGCCTCGTCGACGCCCGCGTTCCATTCCTGGTGCAGCATCTTCTTGGTGACCGCGTGCGCGAAGGTCGGTCCTTCCGCGATCTCCTTTGCCTTTTCCATTGCAATTCCCAGGGGAGAAGCGGATAGGCCGTTGAAGAAGCCCCATGCGAGGCCTTCGTCCGCCGTCATGGAGCGGCCGGTGTAGAGGAGCTCCGAGGCGCGCCCCTGCCCGATCACGCGCGGCAGCATGGCGCACGCGCCCATGTCGGCGCCGGCGAGACCGACGCGGACGAAGAGAAAGGCGGTCTTCGCGGACGGCGCCGCGTAGCGCAGGTCCGAGGCGAGCGCGATCAGCGCGCCCGCGCCGGCGCACACGCCCTCGACGGCCGCGACCACCGGCTGCGGGCAATGGCGCATCGCCTTCACGAGGTCGCCGGTCATGCGCGTGAAGGCGAGGAGCTCGGGCATCGCCATCTTCGTGAGCGGGCCGATGATCTCGTGCACGTCGCCGCCCGAGCAGAAATTGCCGCCCGCTCCGGTCACGACGATGCTCTTTACAGACTCATCATTTCGCAGATCACGAAAGAAGTCGCGCAGCTCGGCATAGGACTCGAACGTGAGCGGGTTCTTCTTCTCGGGGCGGTTCAGCGTGATGACGCCGACCTTGCCCGCAGTTCCGTCCGCTACGCGCCACAGGAAGTGCTTCGGCTCTTTCATGACAGGGTCTCCACGGCGCGGGTCTTCAGCTTGGCGAGGAGCCTGAGGAGCTCCTCGTGCTCCTTCTTCGTCAGCCCGGCGAGGAGCTCGACGATCCATTCCTCGTGCGCGCGCGCCATCTCGGCGAAGGCGCGCTCGCCCGCCCGGGTGAGCCGGATGCGGAACGCGCGGCGGTCGTCCGGCGCGTCGAGGCGTTCGACCAGCCCTTCCTTCTCGAGCTGGTCGACGATGCCGGTCACGTTGCCGCCGGTCACCATGAGCATGCGCGAGAGCGCGTTCATCTTCAGGCCCTCGGGGTGCCGGTCGAGCTGCGCCATCAGGTCGAAGCGCGGCAGCGTGGTGTTGAACTGCCCGCGCAGGCGCGAGCGCACCTCGCGCTCGACGAGCTGCGTGCAGGTGAGCAGGCGCAGCCAGATGCGCAGCGCGCGGTGGTCGTCCGACCGGGCGATGGTCTCCCGGTCCGCGAGGCCGTTCATGATGCTTCCTCCAAGCCTAAATAGATTAGGCTTGAAGCATTTCGGCTGTCAATCGCGGGTCAGCAGCGTGTGCCCGAGGCGCCTCGCGCGGGGGTAGTCCTTCTGCACCGAGGCGAAGATGCGCTCCAGGTTGCGCCACGGCGAGGGGTCGCTGTAGAAGCGGTGCAGGAACAGCATGTCGGCGACGAGGCTCGCCATCCAGTCGACCGTCGTGGTGTAGCCGATGACCGCGCGCACGCCCGTTTCCCTCAGGAAGCGCTTCGCGAAGGCCGTGCCCTCGCGGCCGCGCAGCACGTTGCACGCCGCGAAGTACACCAGGTTGCGGTAGCCGTTGGAGCCGTAGCCCTCGAAGGCCTCGCACAGCCGGTCGGCGCCGATGCGCCCGAGCACCGAGCGCACCGCGCCAGGCGCGCCGTGGAACGCGAGGTAGAACACCGGCGCGTCGAACGCCTCGCTCTGCCGCCACAGCACGCCGCCGCGCTTCGCGTAGTGCGCGAGGCCGTTCTCCGACTCGATGAAGCGGTGCGCGACCACGAGGGGCGGGTGCACGAGCGGCGCCATCGCGTCGAAGAAGCCCTTCACGGAAAACGTCTGGAACAGGCGCTCGTTCCAGTACGACTCCAGGCAGACGAGCTTCGGCGGGGGCTTCATGCGGATATGGGAAACTTGGCGGATGAAACGACTGCTCATTATCGCCCTGCTCGCGGCTTCGCCCTCCGCGGGCGCGCAAAAGGCATCCGAAGCCCAGAACCGCATTGTCGGCGAGGTGGCACAGTGCCTGCAGGCCGGCCTGCCGCCCAACTGGCAGACGGCCGAGATGAAGGTGGAGCTGAAGAAGCCCGGCGCGGAATCCGGCCAGGTGAGCTACATCACCCGCCGCGCGCTTTCAGGCGGCGAGTTCGAGCCGTTCCGCCCCTGCGACGAGAAGAAGGCCGCGCGCACGCTCCTCGACCTGCGCAAGCACCAGGACGCCCAGCGCCGGGCATGGACCGCCGCGCGGCTCATCATCCGCAACGACGGCACCTACGACCTCACCTTCGAGTACCCCGCGCCGAAGAAGAAGTAGCTAGGCCTTGCGGAGGAAGTCGAAGTCGCAGCCGTCCTCCGCCTGCAGCACGTGGTCCATGTACAGCTTCGCGTAGCCCCGGGTCGGAGGCGCTACCGGGGGTTTCCAATCGCTTTTCCTGCGATTGATTTCTTCCGGTGAAACAAGGAGGTCGATGCGACGCTCCTTCACCGAGAGCTTGATGCGGTCGCCGTTGCGCACGAGCGCGAGCGCCCCGCCGACGGCGGCTTCGGGGGAAACGTGCAGCACGATGGTCCCGTACGCGGTGCCGCTCATGCGCGCGTCCGAGATGCGTACCATGTCCTTCAGGCCGGCGCGCGCCAGCTTCTGCGGAATCGGCAGGTAGCCCGCCTCCGGCATCGCATAGCCGGATTTCGGGCCGGCGTTCTGCAGCACCATGAAGTCGTCGGGCTTCACGTCGAGATCCGGGTCGTCCACGCGCGCCGCGAGGTCGTCGAGCGAAGTGAATACCACGGCGCGCCCCTCGCGCTCGAAGAGCGACGGATCGGCCGCCGAGCGCTTGAGGATGGCGCCGTTCGGCGCAAGGGAGCCGAAGAGCGCCACCAGGCCGCCCTGCTCGTAGATCGGCTTGCAGCGCTCGCGCACGACGGCGCGGTCCACCCAGGCGCCCTGCTCGTGGTCGAGGCGCTCGCCCAGCGTCTCGCCGGTGACGGTCAAGCAATCGAGGTGCAGCAGGTCGCGGATCTCGCGCAGGATCGCGCCCACGCCGCCCGCGGCATAGAGGTCGGACATGTAGTACTGCCCGGTCGGCTTCAGGTCCACGAGGACCGGGGTCGAATCCGAGATCGAGTTGAGTTTCTTCAGGTCGACGACTACGCCCGCCCTCCCGGCAATGGCCGTCAGGTGGACGATCGCGTTCGTCGAGCCGCCGATGGCGAGCAGGACGCGCAGCGCGTTCTCGACCGACTTCTCCGTGATGACCTGCGACGGCCGGATGGGCGCCTTCGCGAGCTCGACGGCGCGGCGGCCGCTCGCTTCCGCGGCCCGCAACCGGTCGGCGTGGACGGCCGGAATCGCGGCGGTACCGGGCAGCGCCATGCCGAGGCCTTCCGCGATCGCCGCCATCGTGGACGCAGTGCCCATCACGGCGCACGTTCCCGCGGTGGTGGCGAGGTTGCCTTCGATCACCTGGATCTGCGCGGCGCTCACTTCGCCGGCCCGGTGCTTCGCCCAGAAGCGCCGGCAGTCCGTGCAGGCGCCGAGGCGCTCGCCCTGGAAGGAGGTGGGCATCATCGGGCCGGCGAGGAGCTGCACCGCCGGCAGGTCGGCCGATGCGGCGCCCATGAGCTGCGCCGGCACCGTCTTGTCGCAGCCGCCGACGAGCACCACCGCGTCCATCGGCTGGGCGCGGATCATCTCCTCCACGTCGACCGACATGAGGTTCCTGAACATCATCGAGGTCGGCGAGAGGAACACCTCGCCGAGCGACACGGTGGGGAACTCGATCGGCAGGCCGCCGGCGGCGAGCACGCCGCGCTTCACCGCGTCGATGAGCTCCGGGAAGTGCCGGTGGCAGTTGTTGAAGCCGCTCCTCGAGTCGGCGATGCCGACCACCGGGCGCTCGAGCATCTCGCCCGAGTACCCCATGCTCTTGGCGAAGGAGCGGCGCAGGTAGAGCGAGAACCCCGCGTCGCCGTAGTTGGTGAGGCCCCTCGCGAGGCCATGCTTCGGTTTGTCCGCCATCGCCCGATTTTAAGGGCGATCGAGCAGCTCCTTCATCCAGGCAGCGGTCCGGATCGCGCCGCCGAAGCTGTAGACGTGCATGCCGACCACGTTGCACCCGTCCCGCTGCGCGCAGTAGCGCGCGATCGCGGCCACATGCTCGTTGGGGTCGTCGTGCGTCACGAGGCGCGCGATGCCGGTGCCGAGGTTGCGCAGCGCGCGGAACGACGCGCTGACGCCGCAGCGCGCCGCGTAGCGGGCGAGCGCCGCAGGATCGGTGGGGCCGGCGACGCCGACGTAGACCGGAAGGTCCGGCCAGCGACGCGCCATCTCCGAGCAGAACTCGACCACGCGCTTGGGCGCGAAGGAGAACTGCGTGACCATGTAGACGCCGAGGCCCTGCTCGCGGGTCAGTGCCATCTTGCGCTCCAGCGCGCGCTCGACGTCCGCCGCCGGGACGCGCGGGTGGCCTTCCGGATAGCCGGCGATGCCGATCTCCTTGATGCCTGCCTTGGAAACGACGCCCTCCTCGAGCACCTGCAGGCTGTCGCGATACGGCCCGCGGGGGTTCGGCTCGTCGCCGCCGAGGAGGAGGACCCGGTGCACGCCGTGCTGGCCGACCGCGCGGGCGAGGAATTCCCCGAAGGCCGCCCGGTCCGCGATGCGCCGCGCCGCGACATGCGGCACCGGGTCCAGCCCGGCGGCGCGCACCGCGGCGATCGCGTCGAGCGTGCGCATGAGCGGCAGCCCCGGAAGCGAAGGGATGTAGACGCAGCTGTCGGCGGGGAGCAGCGCCGCCACCGCGGGCGCGCGGTGCAGCTCGCGCGGCGAGATCTCGAGCGACGAGGCCGCGACGAGCTCGGCGGCGCTGGCCGACGCCATGGGGCGCTCAGTCGCGCTTGCGGGAAACGACATAGGATTCATCCAGGAACCAGAGGCTGCCGTGCTTCTGCAGGACTTCGCGCGTGGCCTCGAGGTAGCGCTTGTCCCCGAGCACGGAAGCGAGGCGCGCATCGTCGATCTGGGCGACGTAGATCGCCGCGTTCCAGGCTGCGAAAAGGGTCGAGGTGCCGATGCTCGAGGCGATCTCGGTCGGCAGCGTGTGCATGTCGTAGCGGAACACCGCGCGCGCGTCGGCGTACGCGTTGAAGTTGTAGCGGCGCGCTTCCTTGCCGAGCGCGCTCTTGGTCGCGCGAACGATGTCGTGGCGGCTGCAGGTAAAGGGGTCCTCGCCCGGCCATACGCGCTGCACGATCTCCACGCCCGGGTCGCGCCCGTAGGAATGGATGCCGAGCAGCCGCCCGCCCTTGCCGAGCGCGCGCACCAGCGGCCCGACCACCTTCTCCGCCTTGAACTCGAGCGGCGCGCGCAGGCGGTAGGGCTGCGAGGCGATGACCATGTCGTAGTCGGCGCGCCCCTCGCCGCGCCGCGGGATCACCTTGTCGAGGAGGAAGCGGTAGTCCTCGCGGTAGATGACGAGCGCCACCGGGTGCTCGTACATCGGGTTGCCGGACTTGGGGTTGGGCCTGGCCTGCCAGTTCTTGGCGAGGAACGGGTCGAGCGCCGCGATCTGCTCGTCGAACTCGTGCGCGGTGGTGCCGGACAGTCCGACTTCGTGCCAGACCATCGAGGTCGCCGCGGCGACGTTCTTCGGCGTGAGCCAGGGCGCCTCGGTGTAATACATGTTCGTGACCACCAGCACCGTGGCCGGGTGCTCGAATTCGAGCACCCGGCCACGGTGCTGGTGGTCACGAACATGTATTACACCGAGGCGCCCTGGCTCACGCCGAA
>DASPMF010000295.1:0-3849 GCA_035627155.1 Burkholderiales bacterium
CCCGTTGACGTTGCCCTGCACATCGAGAGATTCCGATGCCGAGCGGAAATAGCGGTCCGCCACCGCGTACGCGCCGCGCGGTGGCTCGGCGCAAAGGCCCCGGCCCACGAACTGGCTGGCAATTCCGCCGACGTAGACGCCTCCGATGCTCTCTGCGCCACGCCGCACGTGCTCGTTCACTTTGAGCACCACGTTCTCGTACGCCCAGCGGCTTTCCTCCGGGGAAATCGCCAGCACATTGGGCAGCGGAAGCCAGTCGATCGCCCGCGAGGCGCAGAAGTCGGCAAGAGCGGACGGATTCTCGACCTTTCGCACAGGATCAGGGTATTCAGTGACGAGCAGATGCTCGATCGCGTAGAACGGCCGCACCTCCGCTGGCGCGCCGTCGAACCCCTGAAACCGCCGAAGCGTCGACCGGAAATGCGGATAAACGTGGCGGCTGAGTTGCTCAAAGCGTGCTTCGTTCTGCTTTGCAAACGCTTTCCACGTGCCCGGATCCGGCTTTCGGTGCGTGATGAAGCTCGTGAGCAGCGGCGCAAAGTACAGATCGTTGCCGCTGCCGGAAACCACCATGGCGTCTACCGTGCGCTTCGCCGCCTCGGCGACCTGCCCATCCAGAAGCTTTCGTAGCACTTCCATCTGCGCCGGGATGGTCTTGGCCGCGTCCAGGAACGGCGTCCCGGGTTTCTCGACGCCGAGCGGAAGGTGTTGCAGGTATTTCTGGAAGCCGATTGCGCCTTCATAGTCCGCGTACAGCCCCGTTTCTATTTGTGCGCCGGAGCAGGCGATATTGATGAGCGTGAAGGCGCCATGTTGAAACCGAGCTTCGCCACTCCGCATCATCTTCAACGCAGCTTGGGTCGCACCCGCCCAAGCGGAACGGTGGCAGCGGCGATCCTTCCAGCGCACGTCGCTGAAGAATCCGTCGGGGACGTCTGGATTGCCCTCGCCCGAGGCAAACGAGTCGCCCAAGACCACGATCAGGAAGTCCTCCGGCACCAGAGCGTTGGCCTGCAGGTCGGTCTGTCCGTCGACGTCATACGTGAGCGTGATTCGAAGCGACCGATTGGTCGCCACGGCGAACTTCCCGTACGTGCAGTTTTGTCGCACGTATGCATCCCTGATCCCGGGAATCGCCAGCCGGCAGTTCGTCGCACGACCGCGAAGGTCGGGTCGAAGACTTACGTTGAAGAAGCGCTCCCGGTAGGCGGGCATGACGGAGGACCACTGACCCTCGGTCGTGAGGAGCTGCCACTCGCCTGGAAAGAGGCTTCGCAATGCATCGGGCAAGTCGCCCGCGTACGCATCCTCGTTGAGCGGCTTCCAGTCGGGACCGATGCGGAATCCGTCGAGGCGGTCGGTTACGACGGACCGGGGTTCCAGGTATTTGCTACGGTAGTCGAGCGAGTCGAACAACCCGATCCGCGGCAGCACCCGCACGCTGAGAACCGGCGCGTCCTGTGCTCGAGAGTCAGGTACGGAAAGGAACAGGCCGGCCGCCAGTGCAGCCGCCAAGCAGACACATTTGCGCATTTCTCCCCCCTACGCGCCGCCCTATCGGCGCGATGTGGTTGTACCAACGCTGGCGCGCAGTAACAAGGATCCCGCCTTCCTCGCCGCCCAATCAGGACATCTGGATAACTTTGCTGCCTTAGAGGCGCTTAGCGACCTCTTCGAGCATCACCTCCGTCGCACCGCCGCCGATGGATTGCACGCGCGCGTCGCGGGTCATGCGCTCGATGGGGGACTCGCGCATGTAGCCCATGCCGCCGTGGAACTGGAGGCAGTCGTACATCACCTCGTTCACGAGCTCGCCGCAGTAGGCCTTCACCATCGAGACTTCCCTGACGCAGTCCCTGCCTTCGGCGTCGAGGGCGGCGGCGTGCCAGACGAGCTGGCGGCCGGCTTCCACCTTCGCCGCGAGCATCGCAAGGCGCTGGCGGACGGCCTGCTTGTCCCAGAGCGGCGCGCCGAAGGCCTTGCGCGTCTTCACGTAGTCGAGCGTGAGCTCGAGGGCCTTCGCGCTCTCGCCGATCGCCATCGCGCCGATGGCGATGCGCTCGTTCTGGAAGTTCTTCATGATGGCGTAGAAGCCGCGGCCTTCCTCGCCGAGGACGTTCTCCGCCGGCACCCTGCAGTTGTCGAACACGAGCTCCGCGGTGTCGGAGGAGCGCCAGCCGTGCTTGTCGAGCGGGCGCGCCACGGAGAAGCCCGGCGTGCCCTTCTCGACGATGAACATCGTCACGCCCTTCGAGCCGGCGGACGGGTCGGTCTTCGCGGCGACGAAGTAGAGGTCGGCGTGCACGCCGTTGGTGATGAACATCTTCGAGCCGTTCAATACGTAGTGATTGCCTTCCCTGGCGGCGCGGGTGCGGATTCCTTTCACGTCGGAGCCGGCGTCGGGCTCGGTGACCGCCACCGCGGTGATCTTCTCGCCGGAGATGACCTGCCTCAGATACCGCTCCTTCTGGGAAGCGGATCCGGCGTTCATCAGGTGCGGCGAGGCCATGTCCGTATGCACCAGCACCGTGATCGCGAAGCCGCCGAAGCTCGAGCGGCCGAGCTCCTCGGCGAGGAGCGCAGTGGCGCGCGCGTCGAGCGCCGAGCCGCCGAATTCCTCCGGGTAGCGCAGGCCGAGGAAGCCGAGGCTCCCCATCTCACGCAGCACTTCGCGCGGGACGAAGCCCTGCTCTTCCCAGGGCGCGGCGTTGGGGACGATCTCCTTCTCGACGTAGCGCCGGATCGCGTCGCGCAGCTGCAGGTACGTGGAATCCATCGACAAATGTTAACCGCCGTTTCGCAGCACCGCCTCGCGCCGCACGCATAATCCGCGCGCCGGCGGTTTGGAAAATGAGCCGGCGCAACGTGTAACGACAAAGGAAAAGAACGTGCAAAGAAAGCTCTTCGTGAAGCTCGGCCTCGCCGCGGCGCTTGCCCTCGCCGTGCAAGGCACCGCCCTCGCCAACGGCGCCCTCGCCATCGACGGCAACCAGGGCGACCAGTACGGGTTCTCCTACAACCATCCGTCGATGGGCGCCGCCGAGCAGCGGGCGCTCGGCGAGTGCGGCAGCGGCTGCAACGTGGTGCTGCGCTTCAGCTCCGGCTGCGCCGCCTACGCCGCCGACCAGTCGCGCGGCTCGAGCATCTACGGCTGGTACCAGGCAAACTCCGGCGGCTCCGCGCAAAACGGTGCCATGAACGAATGCCGCTCGCGCGGCGGCCGCGCCTGCCAGGTGCGGGCGTGGGGGTGCAACAGCCGATAGTCGTAGATCGGGGTCAGACACCGATCTCGAAAGGCGGAGATCGGTGCCTGACCCCAGAGATCGGTGCCTGACCCCGATCTCCGGTGCATTGCGTTGGTGCGCCGGCGAGTTCCGCGCACCAAGCGCGTGCCGCGTGCGATCGATTCCGGGGCCTTCTCCTAGGAGAAGGCCGCTGGCATGGTTGGTGCAAAGGATGCCCCCGACTCAACTACGCGGGGGGCACCATGGCTCACAAGAACTGCTCGTGCGGCGCGCACGGATCCCAGGCCGAGCACGAGGCGGCACGCACTGAAGAGCAACTCGTCGAGCAGGCGGTGCTGCGCGCCGTCTTTCCCGAAGGCGCCCTGAGGAGACGATTCCTGAAGGCGGTGGGCTCGGGCACCGCGCTCGCGGCGCTCTCGACGCTCTTCCCCCTCGGCGCGGCGAAGGAGGCCTTCGCGCAGGGCGGCGGCAAGCTGGAGAAGAAGGCGCTCAAGGTCGGCTTCATCCCCATCACCTGCGGCACGCCGATCATCATGGCGCAGCCGATGGGCTTCTACGCGAAGCACGGCCTGGACGTCGAGGTGGTGAAGACCGCCGGCTGGGC
>DASPMF010000296.1:0-82850 GCA_035627155.1 Burkholderiales bacterium
CAACCTGGTGGCCGCCTATACCGCATCGCAAAGCGCGTTTGCCGGCATGCAGGCTGGCAAGGAAGTCATCCTCGCCTTCCTCCCGTTCTTCCACATCTACGGCCAGGTCGTCATCATGCTGAACGGCCTGCTGCAGGGAAACCTGCTCGTGCTCTTCACCACGCCGGATACGGAAGAGATTCTCGCCGCGATGGAGAAATACCAGGCGACCGTGTTCTACGGCGTGCCAACGCTCTACGAGTACCTGAAGGACCACAAGGACACCGACAAGGCGAACTGGAAGCGCTTGAAGCTCGTGCTTTCGGGAGCCGACACGCTGCACGAGTCGACCATGAGCGGCTGGGAGCGCCGCACGGGCACCAGGATCACCGAAGGCTATGGCCTGTCGGAGACCTGCGCGGCAAGCCACGTCAACCCGATCCATCGCCCCAAGCCCGGGTCCTTCGGATGCCCGATTCCCAACATGACGGCGGCGGTGATGAGCCCGGAGACGCTGGAGTTCCTGCCCGCCGGCGAGGTCGGGGAGCTCGTCCTGTCCGGTCCCAGCGTCATGCAGGGCTACTGGAAAAAGCCGGACGAATCGGCCAAGGTCTTCCTGGAGCGGGAAGGGATGCGCTGGATGCGCACCGGCGATATCGTGCGCATGGATGAAGAAGGCTATTTCCACTTCTACGATCGGACCAAGGACCTGATCAAGTTCAAGGGCCACTCGATCTTCGCCAAGGACGTGGAGGACGTGCTGTACGGGCATCCGCAGGTGAAGGCCGCCGGCGTGATCGGCGTCCCGGATCCGTCCGTCGGCCAGCGCATCAAGGCGATCGTCGTGCTCCAGGGCGATGCGCGCGGCAAGGTCAGCGAAGACGAGATCAAGGCCTACTGCCGCGACCAGCTCGCGGATTACAAGGTGCCGCACATCGTCGAGTTCCGCGGCGAGCTGCCCAAGACCGACGTCGGCAAGGTCTCGCGCCGCGAGCTGCGCGAGGAGTCCGCTGCCTAGAGCCGGATGTCGTCGATGGGCTGCGGCTGGACGATGCCGAAGCCCTGGGCGTAGGGCACGCCCATCGCGCGCAGCTGCTCGAGGATTTCGGGTTCCTCGACGCATTCGGCGACGACCTGGATACCCATCGGCTGCGCGACGCGCAGGATCGCCTCGAGCTTCGTGCGCGCCAGCGTGCTCTTCAGCAGCTTGCGGACGATGGAGCCCTCGACCTTCACGTAGTCCGGCCGCACGTTCTTCAGCGGCGTGAAGGAAACGGACTTGCGGCCGTAGCCGTCGATGAGCAGGCCGACGCCCTCGGCCTTCAGCGCCGCGCCGATTGCCGCGACGCTGCCCTGCCGCAGGAGAAGCTCGTATTCCTCGACTTCGAAGACGAGGCTCCCGGGCTTCAGGTTCGCTGCCCTGGCGACCCCGGCCACGTACTTCGGGAATTCCGGATCTTCGAGCGTCTGGCCGGAGAGGTTCATGGTGAAGGCCGGAAGCCGGGCGCCGACTGCCAGGCGTTTCGCAAGGTGCCGCACGACCCAGCGATCGAGCTGCGGCATCATCTTGTAATGTTCGAGGATCGGCAGGAACTCCCCGGGGGGCAGCATGGCTTGCTCCTCCTCGCGCATGCGCACGAGCACTTCGCCGATGGGAAAGCGCGCCGCCGACCGTTCGCTAAGAGCGAGCATTGGCTGGCAGTAGAGAGCGAACTCGTCCTTGTCGAGCGCCTGCTTCAGCCGCTCCGCCGGACGGGACCAGCCGGCGAGGCCCGGATCGGTGAGGTCGGCCTGCGCGTCGTCATTTTCGGACACAAGGTATTCTAGCGAGATGCCTGCGCCCTTCTTCCGCATCGACGGGTTGACCAAACGCTTCGGCGGCCTGGTGGCGGTCAATCAGGTCGGCTTCGAGCTCAGGCGGGACCAGATCGTCGGCCTGATCGGCCCGAACGGCGCCGGCAAGACCACGTTGCTGCGGCTCATCACGAAGATCCTGCGGCCGGACGCCGGCACGATCACGTTCAACGGAGAGGACATCACCGCCTCCCGGCCGTGGGAGATCGTCGAGCGCGGAATCGCGGGCACCTTCCAGAACACGCGCCCCTTCCGCCACTTGCCGATCATCGCGAACGTGATGGTGCCGCTCGTCGCACCGCGTGCCCGCCGCGGCGGCGAATGGGTCAAGCGCATCGAGGCGAAGGCGATGGATGCGCTCGAGTTCGTAGGCATTTCCGACATGGCGCTCGAGCCCGCCTCGGCCCTCTCGCAAGGCGACCTGAAGCGGCTCGAGGTGGCGCGCGCGATCGCGACCGAGCCCGAGCTGCTGCTCTTGGACGAGCCGCTCGGCGGCCTGAACCCCGCCGAATCGGAGCTCCTCGCCAAGTCGATCCGCCGTCTGCACAAGGGCGGCCGGTTCGGACGCCTGCATTCGGAAGGTCCGGCGGTGCTCATGATCGAGCACAAGCTGAAGGAGCTCATGTCCATCGCCGACCGGGTGATCGTCGTCGACTACGGCCAGGTCATTGCCGACGGCACGCCGGAGGAGGTGGTCAAGAATCCGCGCGTCATCGAGGCCTATCTTGGAACCGAGCATGCCGCTGCTTGAAGTGCGCAACCTTTCGGTGCGCTATGACAAGGCGCAGATCCTGAACGGCGTGTCCCTGCAGGTCGCGGAGGGCGAGCTGGTCGGGCTGGTGGGGCCCAACGGGGCCGGCAAGTCGACCCTGCTGCGCGCCATTTCAGGACTCGTGCGCTTCGAGGAGCGGATGAAGCGCGGCACGGCGGGCGACATCGTCCTGGAAGGCGAGGTTCATTTCGCCGGGCAACGCATCGACAAGCTGCCGCCGCACGAAATCCGGACCCTCGGCCTGGTCCATTGCCCGGAGCGCCGGCGGCCTTTCCGGGAATTGACCGTGCTCGAGAACCTGCTGGCCGGGGCGTTTCTCTCGCGGGACGCCGCGCAGACCCAGCGACGGCTCGAGCACTGCTTTGCCCTCTTCCCCAGGCTTGCCGAGCGCAAGGAACAGGTCGCCGGCACCCTCTCCGGCGGCGAGCAGCAGATGCTGGCGACGGCGCGCGCCCTGATGTTCGAAGCGAAGCTGCTCGCCATCGACGAGCCGTCGCTCGGGCTCGCACCGAAGATCCGCGAAGAGCTTTTTGCCGGCATCCGCAAGATCCACGCGGAAGGCGTGCCGGTCCTGCTCGTCGAGCAGGAGGTGGCTCAGGTTTTCAGGATGGCGAGCCGCAATTACGTGCTCTCGCAGGGCCGCATCCTGGCCGAGGGCTCGGCCGCCTCACTGATGGCCGACGAGACCCTTCGCGCCGGTTACCTGGGACTTTAGGGACACGCCGCAGAGGCGGCACACCGAGCGCCAGGCGCCATTGCGCTGCTTGCAGCGGGGACAGACCGCCTCCATCTTGTCGCGCATCCACGGCGCAAGGCCGCGCGGCATGAACAACAGGACGAGCAGCACGATCACCGCGAAGATGAGCAGGCGCATCTCGCCGAACGCCTTGAAGCTGCCGAGCCACTCCGTCAGCGGATAGAGCAGGAAGACCGCCGCCACGGGGCCGTAGATCGTCGCGACGCCGCCGAAGATTCCCCAGATCACGACCTGGAACGACAGCGCGACCTCGAGGGTGGACGGTCCCGCGACACGCAGGTAGTGCGCGAAGAGCGCCCCCGCGAACCCCGCCGCCGCGGCCGAAATGGCGAAAACCGACATCTTGTAGCGCAGCGTGTTGATGCCGGACGCGCGCGCCGCGACCTCGTCGTCGCGGATCGCGTGCAGCACGATCCCGAACTTGGAGTCGGCGATCAGCCACAGGCCGAACACGATCACCAGCATGGAGACCAGGGCCACGTAGTAGTTCGCCATCGGCGTCACGGCGAGGCGGCGCAGGCCGGAAATGCCCAGCTCGCCGCCCGAGAACCCGGGGAACGCGAACAGCAGCCCGAGCGCGATGAGCGGGAACGCCAGCGTAGCGAGCGAAAGGTAGGACCCGCGCAACCGAAGGCAAAGGTAGCCGACCACGTACCCGACCAGCATGGCGACCGCGGCGCCGGCCCACACCGTAAGCCACGGTGACAGACCCAGCCGCAGGGAGAGGAGCCCGGACGTGTACGCGCCCGCGCCGAAGAAAAGCGCATGCCCGAAGTTCACCTGCCCCGTATACCCCGCCAGCAGGTCCCAGCTCGCGGCGAAGATCGCAAAGAGGCACGTCATCGTGAGAATGCGAAGGACATACGCATCGCCGTACGCGAGCGGCAGCGCGAGGAGGCCCAGTACCCAGACGAGGACCAGCGTGCGGGACGGCAGCACGAAGATCTCCGTCTTCAGGTCCGCCCAGGACTTTCTCAGCCAGTACATCTAGCGTTCCTCCTCGAACGCGACGCCGAAGAGACCCTCCGGACGGGCGAGCAGCACGACCACCATTATGACGAGCGCCACCGCGCCCTTGAGGTACGCCCCGCCGGGAAGGGCGAAGACTGTGATGGCCTCGACGTACCCGATGATCAAGGCGCCGATCAGGCTGCCTTTCAGGCTTCCAAGCCCGCCCAGCACCACGATCGCCAGCATCGTGACGAGCGGGGCAAGCCACATGAACGGATCGACCACGAACACCGGGGCGACCACCACGCCGGCGACCGCCGCGAGCGCGACGGAGATCCCGACCGTGGCCATCGCCACGCGCCGCACGTTCATGCCCATCAGGGTCGCGACCTCGAGGTCGTTCGCGGTGGCACGGATGGCGAGGCCGAGCCGGGTGCGATAGAGGAGGAACCAGACGCCGGCGAGCATGGCCGCCGCGACTACCAGTATCAGGAGGCGCTGGTACGGGATGCTGACGCCCGCCACGCGCACCGTGCCTTCGAGCGTGCTCGGAATCCCGAGATAGTGCCCGCCGAAGGTCAGCAGCATGCTTTCCTGGAAGATGAGACCGAGGGCAATGGTTGCGATGAGCACCGCCGCCTCGTGCTCGCGCACCGGCTCGATGACCAGGCGATAACACACCACGGACAGCAGGGTGGTCGCCGTCACGGCGATAAGGCCGGAAAGCACGAAACCGAGTCCCGCCTTCACCAGCAGCGCGTAGAAGAGGTACGCGGCGAGCATGTAGAAGCCGGTATGCGCGATGTTGACGATGCGCGCGACGCCGAAGATGAGCGAGAAGCCGATCGCCAGCAGCGCGTAGACGCCGCCGTTGACCAGCCCCGTAACGAGTATGTCCTGCAGCATAAAAAAGCCCGCTATGCGCGGGCTTTGCGGTCAGCTTCCCGCATTTACGGCCACATTCACGGTTTCGGCATCTTGAACGGCTGCATGCCCTTCACCTGGGGCGGCCAGAACGGCACCTTCTTGCCGTCCTGCCACTGGACCGCGATGCCGGAAGTCTTGCCGACCGCCCAGACGAGGTCGTGGCGCTTGTCGAACGTCGCGTAGGCGCCCGTTCCGACGTGCTCGTTCTTCTCGATGAAGTCGACGATCTTGTCCGCATCCATCGAGCCGGTCTTCTCGATCGCGGCGCGCAGGATCATGATCGCGTCGTAGGTGGCGGCGGTGTACGTCGGCGGCTTCTTGAAGCGTTCGCGGTACGCGCGCACGAACGGAACGGTCTTCGGCGTGTACTCCACTTCCGCATAGGTATCCAGCGTCGACACGAAGTTCGCCTTGCCGGCCGCCGCCTGCCAGAACTCTTCCTTCTGCCCCTCGACGTTGATGCCCCAGGCCACCGCCTTCATGTTGCGCTCGCCCATCTGCCGGCCGACCACGATACCGACCGGTCCGGAGAGCATGGTGAAGACGATCTGCGCGCCGGCGCGCTCGATCGCGGAGAGCTCGGCGGTCACGTCCGTCGCCACGGCGGAGGGCTGCCAGAGGCCGACCACCTCCATCTTGAGCGCCGGCAGCGTCTTCTGCGCCGCGGCGACCAGGCCTTCGGTCCAGACCGCCTTCTCGGCGAGGAGGGCAACCTTCGGCGTCTCGGTCTTCAGCTCGGTGCGGATCTGCTGGCCGATCGCGCCCATGACCGAGAACAGCGTGCGCGCGAGGTCGACGTCCTTGGTGGGCGAGACGCGGAACCAGTATTTATAGCGACCGTAGTTCGACTCGACGTTGGCGCCCAGCTTGGAATGCGCCGCGCCGACGCCGAGGAAGATCTTCTTGTAGTCCATCGCGACTTCCTGCATGGCGAGCACCGCCTCGGACCGGAACCCGCCGATGAGGAAGTCGGCCTTGTCTCGCGTGATCACGCGCTCCATGGTGTTCGTCGCATCGGGCACCGACTGGATCTCGTTGGTGTCGCCGCGGATCAGCTCGATCTGCATGCGCTTGCCGCCGACGTTCACGCCGCCGGCCTTGTTGATCTCGTCGCGCGCCATCTCGGCGCCGTTCCAGTGGTGCTCGCCCTGCACGAAGTTCATGGGGCCGAGCACGCCGATGCGGATCGTGCCCTGCGCCGCGGCGGCGCCGCAGGCGAGCGAAAAGGCGAGAACTGCGAGTGAACGAAGCATGGACCTCCTCCTATGCTGTGTAACAATTGATCTTGCCAGCAAATCCCAAGGTCGTCTAGGAATGGCTAAAGAGGATTTCAACTGCGCGCATCGTCTGCGGGTGCGCTGGGCCGAGGTGGACATGCAGAAGATCGTCTTCAACGGCCACTATCTGACCTACATCGATACCGCCATCGCGGAGTACTGGCGCGACATCGGACTTCCCTATCCGCACGGCTACGTGGACCGGTACGGGAACGACATCTTCCTGCGCAAGGCGACGGTCGAGTACCTCGGCTCGGCGCGCTACGACGACGTGCTCGCCGTGCTCGCGAGGGTGGCGAGGCTCGGGAAGACCAGCATGACGTTCGCCTTCGAGATCCACCGCGAGGATCCCGTCCCGGCCGCGGCGGGCCCGCTGGTTACGGCGGAGCTCGTCTACGTGAACGCCGATCCCGCGACCATGAAGGCCGTGTCGCTGCCGGCGGACGTGCGCGAGCGCGTGCAGCGCTACGAGAAGGTGCCGCCGCAGCTGTGATCTGGTGGGAAGACTTCAAGGTCGGCGACCGCATCGAGATGGGCCGCCACACCTTCACGCAGGCGGAAATCATCGCCTTCGCGCGCGAGTTCGATCCGCAACCGTTCCACGTCGACCCGCAGGCTGCGGACGGGAGCTTCTTTGGCGGCCTGATCGCGAGCGGGTGGCATACCTGCGCCGTCGGCATGCGCCTGACCGTGGAAAGCCACGTGAACGACACGCGAAGCCTGGGCTCGCCGGGACTCGACAGCATCCGCTGGCTGAAGCCGGTGCGTCCGGGCGACACCGTCGCCTACAGCCGCGTCGTGCTCGAGACGCGGCCTTCGTCCAGCCGCCCCGACGCCGGGCTCGTCAAATCCCGCTGGGAAGCCGTCAACCAGCACGGCGAGACGGTGATGACCATGGAGGGCTGGGGCATGTTCGGCCGGCGTCCGCGATGAGCGCGCGCCTGGAGCTTGCCCACAAGGTTCACGTCCTGACCAAGCGCGAGGAGCTCGACACCGTCCGGGTGCCCGGCAAGGTCGTCGTGGTGCTCGACATCCTCTTCGCCACGACCACGATGGTGGCAGCGCTCGCCAATGGCGCGACGCAAGTCATTCCGGTCCTCGACCAGGCGGCGGCGCGCGCAGTCTCCAGGGAGCTGCCGCCCGACAGCTTCGTCCTGTCCGGCGAGCTCATGGCGCAAACGCTCCCCGGCTTCGCCCATCCCGCGCCGCTTGCGCTGCTCGAGCACGGCGTGCGCGGCAAGACGCTCGTGTACTCGACGACCAACGGCACGGTGGCGATGTCCCATGCCGCCGGAGCCGAGCGCGTCTATTGCGGCGCGCTGCTCAACGCCGGCCATCTGGCGCGCCACATCGCCACGGCGCATCCCGGCGAAACGGTGCTGCTCGTCTGCGCCGGCTCGGCCAACAACTTCAACCTCGAGGACTTCCTCGGCGCCGGGGCTTTCGTCGCGCACTTGCGCGAGATCCTGGGCGAGGACGCCGATTTTTCCGACGCCGCGAAGGCAGCGCTCGCCGTGTATCGCAGCGCGGCGTTGCCGCAGGCGCTGCTCGATTGCCGCGTCGGGCGACTGATGGCGCGCCGCGGACTGGCCCACGAGGTGGAGTTCGCCGCCCGCGAGAACGCGCATCCGGTCCTGCCGGCGCTCGAGGGCGGGCGACTCCGCCTGCTCAGTGATAGCGCTCGAACCCGTAGAAGCTGATCAGGAAGCGCGCGAGCGCGAACGTCACCGCGATCCGCAGCCGCGTCAGCCACGGCTGGCGCTTCCACAGGCGCGGCCGGACCGGAAGCGCGCCGAAGCGCACGGCGCCCTCGATGCTCTGGTGCAGCTCCAGCGCGAACCGCGGATCCTCGACGAACACGTTGGCCTCCTGCGCAAGGAGCAGGCTCAAGGGGTCGATGTTGGAGGATCCGACGCTCGCGATGCGGCGATCGAATACCGCCGCCTTCGCATGCAGGAGGGCCGCGTGGTAGTCGAAGATCTCGATGCCCGCGTCCAGCATGGCGTCGTAGAGGCCCCTGGACGCATAGTGCAGGAACGGGTATTCGATCTTGCCCTGCAGGACCAGCCGGACGCGCACGCCCCGCCGCGCCGCGGCGATGAGGGCCTTGCGGAACTGGCGCCCAGGAAAGAAGTACGCGCAGGCAATCACGATCTCGACGCGCGCCGCCCCGATCAGTTGCAGGTAGGCACGCTCGATGTCCCCGCGATGGCGAAGGCTGTCGCGGATCACCAGGGCGGCGCGCTGCTCGCCGGCGAGCGGCGGGCGCGCCGGCGGCGGCTCGAGTCGCGTCCGGCGCCCGCGTTGCGCCCAGCGCACGCGCTGCCACAGCCGCGCCGCAGCGCCGCGCACGACGTGCGCGAGCGGCCCCTCGATGCGTACGGCGTAGTCGTAGCGCGGCGGCGTGGTACGCGGGTCCTCGAGCGGGCTTTCGTAGTCGTCGGTCACGTTGATGCCGCCGACGAACGCGACGCGTCCGTCGATCGCCGCAAGCTTGCGGTGCATTCTGCGCATGCGGTTGCGGCGTGGAATCAGGCTGAGCCGCGGGCGAAAGACAAGCAACGCCGCGCCCGCCGAATCCAGGATGTCGCGGAAGCGCTGCGGGAAGTGGCGGGCGCCGAAGCCGTCGACCAGCAGGCGCACGCGCACGCCGCGCGCCGCCGCCCGGGCGAGGGCGTCGGTAATGAGGCTGCCGGTTTCGTCGTCGGCGTAAATGTAGCTCTCGATGAACACCTCTTCCGCCGCGGCGTCGATCGCCTCCGCGAGCGCCGGGAAATAGGCCGCGCCGTTGCAGAGGAGCGTGAGCCGGTTTCCGCCGACGAAATGCACTACGCGCGCTGCAGCTCGGCGCTGACGGCGAGGTGGTCCGAGAGCATGGACCAGGGCTTGCCCCGATGGACCTGGGAGGTGCGCACCTCGAACCCGCGCACGTAGATGCGATCGAGCGGAAAGAGCGGAAGGATGCTGGGATAGGTGCGCGGAGCGCGCCCGGCGAACGCGACGGAAACCTCGGTCATGCCGAGCTGGCGCTCGAGGATCGCCGTCGCGCGGTGGCGCCAGTCGTTGAAGTCGCCGGCGATGATGATGGGCAGGTCGTGCGACGCCAGCTCCTTCAGCCGGCCGGAAATGGCCTCGAGCTGCCGCGCGCGGCCCCGCTCGTGGAGCGAAAGGTGCACGCAGACGAGGTGCAGGTTGCGCCGCCAGCCGGGCACCGAGACCACGCAATGCAGGAGCCCGCGACGCTCGAAGCGATGGTCGGAGACGTCGTGGTTCTCGAAGGAGACGAACGGATAGCGCGAGAGGATCGCGTTGCCGTGGTGGCCGTGGTCGTAGATGGCGTTGCAGCCGTAGACGTGCTTCCACTCCTCGCCGGCGATGAACTCGTGCTGGCCGACCGGCGGGCAACTCTCGAAGCGCAGCTTGTGGCGCTGGTTGAGCCCCTGCACTTCCTGGAGGAAGACGATGTCCGGCTGCAGGGCCCGCAGGCCCTCGCGCAGCTCGTGGATGACCATGCGACGGTTGAAGTGCGACAGGCCCTTGTGGATGTTGAGCGTCGCGACGCGCAGCTGCCCGGATTTCTTCATGGTCCGGCGCCGAGGTCGAGGTCGAAACGCCGCTCGATCAGGTCCGCGTCGTCGAAGTGCCGTCGCCCCACGAACGCCGTGGGCTGGCGGCCGGCTTGGCGCATCGCGCCGGCGGATGCGATGCCCATGGGCCAGAAAAGGAACCGCTCGCCGCGCTCCGTGCCGGCGATGAGTCCATCGGGGCCGAAGGCGCTGCGGAAGCCGCCGTCCATGCGCCGGAGCGAGCGCAGCTCGTCGTAGTCCGCAAAGGCGTAGCGCACGAGGCTGTCAGCCCCTTTCACGATCTCGACGCCGTCGATGTAGTGCGTTCCGGATGTCACGCGCACGCGTGGACGCTCGCCGTCGCCCACCCGCCCCAGGGTTCCGGGGACGAATGCCCACTCGTCCACGGGATCCGGCGCGGGCCGCGGCGCAGCCCTCGGCGTCGGAAAAAACTGGTGATAGCAGCCGCAGGGATGAATGGAGTCGTACACGAGGGGTTCGCCGTCGGGAGCCAGCGTCACGCGCCAGACGAGCCCGTCCAGCCGGCCGGAGTACAGATCGCCTTCTTCGAAGGGCGGGCGCTCCGCAAACCATATAGTGTAGACAAGCTGGAGCAGGTTGCGCTCCCGTCCGGCGCGACCATAGCGGGTGTACGAGGTGGAAACGTAGGCCACGACCTGCGCCGCATCGACCTGCGGCGTTTCCGACCCGCGCAGCCAGCGCAGCGCGCCGAAGCGATCTGCATCTCCCCGGACCGCAATGTCGAAGCTCGGCGCGTAGAGCGCCGCGAGCTGCATGCGCTCCTCGGCCGAGAGATTCACGCGGCCCAGCGGGTCCGACAGGGCACGCGACAGAAGCTCCGCGACTTGCGAGCGCGAAAGGGGCGCTCCCGCCGGCGGTGCATACCGGATGCGTGTCGCACCTTGCGGCGCGGACGGCCCCGCTTGGAACGCCGCGCGCGTTTCCGACTCCCAGCGCCTGACGCCGCTGGCGAACAGGTTGCGCGTCAATGCGTAGAGGCCCAGCCCGCGGGCCAAGGCGGAATAGTCGTCGGGGACCTGCGCCCGGCCGAGCAGCTCGGCGCGTCGCTCGGGCGCAGCAAGGTCCACGTCGCGCAACAGCCGGCCGCATTCCATCGTTCGCCGGTCGGCCTCCTGCGGCGGCCAGGGCGGCTTGCGAAGATTGCGGATCTCGAAGCGCCGAGCCCGCAGGTCGAGCTCGAGGAGCGCATCCGCGTAGGCGTCGAAGGCAGCCGGGCTGGCTGCCGCGCGTTGCCTCAACGACGCATGGAAGCGGTCCACCCGAAGATAGGGAAATCCAGCGACGCGGGTCTCCTGGGCGTCGCGAACCCCTTCGCTTTCGATCGCGGAGTCGAGGTCCGCGTACCAGCGCAGGCAAGCGCCTGCTTCGGTGCCGGCCGGCGGGCGGATGCCCGCGCAGCCCGCGAGGAGCGCCAGCAGCACGTACAAAGCAAGCCGGGTGCCGCTCATCGGGAGGCGGCCAGCCGCTCGATCTCCGCGACCATGGCGGCGAACTGCTCCTCCGCGGTGCCGCGCAGCGCCGCCGGTCCGATGACCGGAGGCAGGTCGAACGCGGGCTCGATGAAGCCGGTATAGAGAAGCAGCACGCCGCCGCGCGCGGCGTCCTCCCGCAGCTCGTAGCGCCCCAGCATGCGGCGCAGGTTGCCGCCGACTGCGCGAGACACGACCCAATGCGGTGCCGATTCGATGACCTCGAGCTGGACTGTTATGGGAAAGGAGAAGAGAAGGAAGCGGGCCTCCCCGGCCTGGTCCAGGCGCACGCGCGGTCCTCGGCGCTCGCGTACGGCGCTTTTCACGATGCCCGGAACGAAGGCCGGCAGCCTCTCGTAGTCCGTCAGGACGTTCCACACCACGCTTGCCGGCGCGGCGACGAACGCCCTCGCGCGCACCTCGATGCCGTCGCCCTGACGTTCGGCTTCTACGCTGAAATCCTCCGCGCTCCATGCCCCGCTCGCTGCGGCGAGCAGCGCGCAGGCGACGGTCGGGAGGCCCCACGGCGGCACGCGGCTAAGTTAGCACAGCGCTTTCGGCGAGCATGTGAATGGCATCGCGATTGGACCAGGAGAAGCAGAGCTGCGCCGCCCGCTGCCAGGGTAGCCACTCGAACGCGGTGTGCTCGGCGGCGGCGAGGCGGACCGGACGCTGCGCGGGAAGATGCAGCCTGAAGACGTGCTCCGTATTGTGCGTGACGCCTTCGCCGAAGCGGTGCCGCCACATCGGGAAGATCTCGAACGTATTGATTGCGGTGCATCGGACGAGCCGGCCTTCCTCCGCCCGGATGCCGGTCTCTTCCTCGACTTCGCGCGCTGCTGCCGCGTCGAGCGGCTCGCCGGGATGGTCGAGGGACCCGGTCACGGACTGCCACAGCCCGGGGCGCCCGGCGCGCTCGAGGAGCAGTACCAACCCGCCTGTGGTGTGAACCACCACCAGCACTGACACGGGAAGCTTGCGCGGCATTCCGCCTAGCGCTCGCGGTAGAGGTCTGCGACGGGGAGGAGGCGTTCCGGATCGACGAGCACGGCGAAGAACGGCTTGCCGCGGGCCGACCAATGCGCAGCCGAGGCGGACAACACGTCGATGAGAATGCCCACGTCGTCCGAGGGCTCCAGTCCGGCGAAGACGAGGACGTGTCCGTCGGCCTCGCGCCAGGAAAGGTCGGTCAGGCAGTCCTCTAGCGCATCCCAGTTCTCCCCGAACCATTCCGGGAAGGCAAGCGCCCTGGCCGTGGCGTTCAGCAGGCTGGCCTTGGTGGCGCTGACCGGAAGGGTGACTTTCGCGTAGTTCAGGCGCGTGCCGCGGACCGCGTCGTCGAGCGCCTCCACGCCGCTTGTGCGGTACACGCCCGAGCGCGAGGCGTCCAGCAGCCGCTCCCTCAGCTTGCTCATTCGCGGATCCTCCTGAACGTGCGGTAATGGTCTTCGGTGTAGTAGAACTCGCCGCCGTTGCCGGCGACGATGCGCCGTGCGCCGCGGTCCCGCGCGCCCGGCGTCATGACCGTGTATTCGCGGTAGTAGCCGTGCGCTCGCACGGGCAGCCGTTTTTCCCGGTTGCGGAACGTCTTGCCGTCCTGCGGATACGGGAGCGGGCCGTTGCCCTTGATGAGCGCCAGCGTTTGCCGTGCTTCGGGCGGGAGGCTCTCGACGGCGACGCGCTCCTGAAACGGAAACGCCGGAACGACGAATAGCAGCGCCAGGAGCGCGGCGACGAGCCTCACGGCTGCTGCGGATTCCTCAGCCGGATATGCAGCTCGCGCAATTGCTTCTCGGTCACCGCGGTGGGCGCGCCGGTCAGGAGGTCCTGGCCACGCTGCGTCTTCGGAAACGCGATGACGTCGCGGATCGCTTCGGCGCCGGCCATGAGCGTGACGAGGCGGTCGAGGCCGAAAGCGATGCCGCCATGCGGCGGCGCGCCGTACTGCAGCGCATTCAGGAGGAAGCCGAACTTGGCCTGCTGGTCTTCCTTGCTGATCTTCAGGGCGGCGAAGACCCGCTGCTGGATCTCCTCGCGATGGATCCGCACCGATCCGCCCGCGATCTCCCAGCCGTTCAGCACCAGGTCGTACGCCTTCGCGTAGGCCTTCTGCGGCGCCGCCTCGATGTGGGCCTCGTGGCCGTCCTTCGGCGCGGTGAACGGGTGGTGCCGCGCCCGCCATTCCTTCGCATCCTCGTCGTACTCGAACATCGGGAAGTCCACCACCCACAGCGGGCGCCAGCCCTGCTGGGTGAGCCCGCGATCGTGGCCGATGCGCTGGCGCAGGGCGCCCATGTAGGCGTTGCAGGCGTCCGCGCGATCGGCGCCGAAGAAAATCAGGTCGCCGTCCTGCGCGTTGGTGCGCTCGAGGATTGCCGCGAGCGCTCTGGCATGGAGATTCTTGACGATCGGGGACTGCAGGCCGTCGGCGCCCCTCGCCCGGTCGTTGACCTTGATGAAGGCGAGGCCCTTGGCGCCCAGCGTCTTGACGTACTCGGTGTACGCGTCGCTTTCGCCGCGGGTCATCGCGCCGCCGCCGGGCACCCGCAGGGCGACGACGCGGCCGTTGCCGGCGTTGGCGGGGACGGAGAAGACCTTGAACTCCACGTCCTTCATCACGTCGGTGAGCTCGGCGAGCTTGAGCGGAACGCGCAGGTCCGGCTTGTCCACGCCGTAGTCGCGCATCGCGTCGTCGTAGCGCATGACCGGGAACGGATCCGGAAGCTCGACCCCGGCCGCCTCCCGGAACATGTGGCGCGTCAGCCCTTCCATCAGCGCGCGGATTTCCTCCTCGGAGAGGAACGAGGTCTCGATGTCGATCTGCGTGAACTCCGGCTGGCGGTCGGTGCGCAGGTCTTCGTCGCGAAAGCACTTGACGATCTGGTAGTAGCGGTCGAAGCCCGAGATCATCAGCATCTGCTTGAAGAGCTGCGGCGACTGCGGCAATGCGTAGAAGTGGCCGTCGTGCAGGCGCGAGGGCACGAGGAACTCGCGTGCGCCCTCCGGCGTCGACTTGTACAGGAACGGCGTTTCGATGTCGATGAAGCCCTGCTCGTCCAGGAAGCGCCGCGCCGCGCTCGCGGCGCGGTGACGCAGGCGCAGGTTGCGCTGCATGGCGGGCCTGCGCAGGTCGAGCACGCGGTGCTCGAGGCGCACCGTCTCGGACAGGTTCTCGTCGTCGAGCTGGAACGGCGGCGTCGCGGAAGGATTGAGGATCTCCACCTCGTGCACGACGAGCTCGACTTCGCCAGAGCGCAGGTCGGGATTCACGGTGCCGTCCGGGCGGCGTCGCACCTTGCCGGTGACCTTGAGCACGTACTCGTTGCGCACCCGCTCGGCGAGCGCGAACGCTTCCTTGCGGTCCGGGTTGAAGACGACCTGCGCGAGGCCTTCGCGGTCGCGCAGGTCGACGAAGATCACGCCGCCGTGGTCACGCCGCCGGTGCGCCCAGCCGGCGAGCGTCACGGTCTGGTCGACGTGGGCGGACGAAAGCTCGCCGCAGTAAACGGTCCGCATCATCGGCGCGTCACCTTCCGGAGAGCGGCGGCACCACGCCCATCGAAATGATGTACTTCAGCGCCTGGTCGACCGTCATCTCGAGCTCCACGACATCGCTGCGCGGCACGATGACGAAGTAGCCGCCGGTCGGGTTCGGCGTGGTGGGCACGTAGACGCTCAGGCAGTCGGCCGGGAGGTGCCCTGCCACTTCGCCCGTGGGCGCGCCCGTGAGGAAGGCGATCGTCCACATCCCGGGGCGCGGCCACTGCACGAGCAGCGCCTTGCGAAAGGCCTGGCCGCTCGAGGAGAAGAGCGTGTCCGAGATCTGCTTGACGCTCGAGTAGATCGAGTTCACCACCGGAATGCGGTGCAGGATCTCGTGCCACAGCTCCACGAGCTGCGCGCCGAAGAAGTTGCGGGCGAAGACGCCGGTCGCGAACACGATGGCGATGGTCAGGATCGCCCCGAGCCCCGGCACATGCATGCCGAGCCAGTTCTCGGTTCGAAGGCTCTGCGGCAGGAGCAACAGCGACTGGTCGAGGGTGTCGACGATGAGCTTCAGGACCCACAGCGTGATGACGAGCGGGATCCAGATGAGCAAGCCGGTAATGAGGTACTTCTTCACGCGTTCCTGAAATGAAAAAGCCCGGCTCGCGCCGGGCCGTCAATCCCTTTGCGCCTCAGGCAGCCGCCTTCGGCTTCGTTTCGGTCTTCGACTCGGTCTTGGCCTCGGATTTCGACTCCGGCTTGCTTTCGGCCTTGCCTTCGCTCTTTGCCTCCGCCTTAGCTTCGGCGGGCTTGTCGGCCTTCCGCGCCCCGGTCGACTTGAAATCAGTGGCGTACCAGCCGCTGCCTTTCAGTTGGAATCCGGCCGCGCTCAGGAGCTTGCGGTAGGAAGCCTTGCCGCAGGAAGGGCAAGCCGCGAGCGGCGCCTCGGACACCTTCTGCAAGTGTTCCTCCTGGTGTCCGCACGCTTCGCAACGGTATTCGTAAATCGGCACGGCGCGGATTATATCCCTGATTTCAGAACGGAATATCGTCTTCCATGTCGTCGAACTTGCCGGCGGGCTTCTTCGCCGCCGCCTTGTCTGCGGCGGGCGCCGCAGCGCGCGCGCCGCCCGGCGAGGCACCTTCGGCGCGGCCGGCGTAGTCCTCGCGCGGCGCTCCGCCGCCTTCGCGGCGGCCGAGCATCTGCATCACGTCGCCCCGGATCTCGGTGGAGTAGTGCGTCTGGCCGTCCTTCTCGTACTTGCGGGTGCGCAGGCTGCCTTCGATGTAGACCTGGCTGCCTTTCTTGAGGTACTCGCCCGCGATCTCGGCGAGGCGGCTGAAGAAGACCACCCGGTGCCACTCGGTTTGCTCCTTCATCTCGCCGCTCGCCTTGTCCTTCCACTTGTCCGTGGTCGCGACGCGGATGTTGGTGACCGGCTCGCCCGACGGCATGTAGCGCGTCTCCGGGTCAGCCCCGAGGTTTCCTACGATGATGACCTTGTTTACCGACGCCATATCAGTCCTCCCCTTTCAAGCTCACAACGCCGCATTGGAAAGTCCGTTGACCGGCCTGGGCACGGGCCGCATGCCGGCCGCAACGACAAGCCACAGCGCCGAGAGCGCCGCACAGGCGAAGAATACTCCGGCGGGTCCGTAGTGCCGCGCCGTCCAGCCGCCGATCCAGCCGCCGAAGAAAACACCCAGCGTCTGGGTCGTGTTGTAGACGCCGATCGCCACGCCGCGGCCCTGCGCGGGCGCAAGGCGCGATACGAGGGAAGGCAGCATCGCCTCCAGCAGGTTGAAGGCGACGAAAAAGCCGAGCATCAGGGCGGCGATGGCGGCGATGCCGCCCTGCAGGGCGCCGAGCGCGGCTTCCACGGCGACGAGGAGGGCGACGGCGCCGAGCAGCACCGGCTTCGGGCGGTTGCGCCGGTCGGCGTAGAGCACCGCGGGCACCATGAGGGCGAACGAAAGGAGGACGACCGGGAGGTACACCTTCCAGTGTTCCGAAAGCGCGAGGCCCTCCTGCACGAGCAGCGGCGGCACGACCACGAACATCGCGTACAGCACGATGTGCAGGATGAAGATGCCGGCATTGAGGCGCAGCAGCTCGGGGTCGAAGAGCCCCGCTCGACTGCTGGCCTCGCTCGGCCGCTCGACCGGTCCGGGGTCCGGGACCTGGGTCTTCACCACCCACATCGCGACAAAGGACAGCAGGCCCGTGAGCGCGAAGAGGCCGCCCATGCCGATGGAGCGGTAGAGGAGCGGTGCGCCGACGAGCGAGAGCGCGAACATCAGGCCGATGGTCGAGCCGATCATCGCCATCACCTTCGTGCGGTGCTGCGGCCGCGTGAGGTCCGCGGCGAGCGCCATCGCGACCGACGAGATGGCGCCGGCGCCCTGCAGCACGCGCGCCGCGATCGCCGTCCAGATGTCCTCCGCAATCACGCCGAGGAAGCTGCCGGCGGCAAAGATGAGCAGGCCGGCGTAGAGCACGGGCTTGCGACCCCATCGGTCCGACGCCATGCCGAACGGAATCTGCAGGATGCCCTGCGCGAGGCCGTACGCGCCGAGCGCGATGCCGACCAGCGTGAGGTCGTCTCCGCCGCGCATGTTCACCGCGTGCACGGCGAACACGGGGAGAATGAAGAAGAGGCCGAGCATGCGCAGCCCGTACACGCCGGCGAGGCTCGCGCCGGCGCGAATCTCTTCGCGGGTCATGCGTTCGGTCGACACGGGCGGGTGTATCGGAGGGAAAGCGAAGCGCGATATAGTACTTGGTTTCCCTGCGAAATTCCCAATGGATTGCCTGCGCATCCGCGGCGCGCGGACGCACAACCTCAAGGACGTCTCGCTCGAGCTGCCGCGCGAGAAGCTCGTCGTGATCACCGGCCTCTCGGGTTCCGGCAAGAGCTCGCTCGCCTTCGACACGCTGTACGCCGAGGGGCAGCGCCGCTACGTGGAGTCGCTCTCCGCGTACGCGCGGCAGTTCCTGCAGCTCATGGAAAAGCCGGACGTCGACCTGATCGAAGGCCTGTCGCCGGCGATCGCGATCGAGCAGAAGGCGGCGAGCCACAACCCGCGGTCCACGGTCGGCACGGTCACCGAGATCCACGACTACCTGCGGCTGCTCTTCGCGCGCGTCGGAACGCCGTACTGCCCGGACCACAACCTTCCCCTGCAGGCGCAGACGGTGGCGCAGATGGTCGACCACTGCCTGGCGCTGCCGGAAGACACGCGCGTGCTGGTGCTCGCTCCGGTGGTCGCCGGGCGCAAGGGCGAGCAGGCGAACCTGCTCGACGAGCTGCGCGCGCAGGGCTTCACGCGCGTGCGCATCGACGGCAAGGTGCACGAGCTCGACGGCGCGCCGCGCCTCGCGAAGAACCAGAAGCATTCGGTCGATGTCGTAGTGGACCGGCTGCGCGTGCGCGCGGAAGCGAAGCAGCGCCTCGCGGAGTCGCTCGAGACCGCACTGCGGCATGCGGACGGCAAGGCGATCGTCGCCGAGGCGGAGCACGGCAAGGAGCATCTCTTCTCCTCGAAATTCGCCTGCCCGGCGTGCGACTACTCCATTCCCGAGCTCGAGCCGCGGCTCTTTTCGTTCAACAACCCGATGGGCGCCTGCCCGCGCTGCGACGGCCTTGGTGCGATCGACTTCTTCGATCCGCGACGCGTGGTGGCGCATCCGAACCTCAGCCTCGCAAGCGGGGCGATCCGGGGATGGGACCGGCGCAACCAGTTCTACTACGCGATGCTCCAGTCGCTCGCGCGCCACTACAAGTTCGACATCGAGCAGCCCTGGGAAATGCTTCCGGACGAGGTGCAGGAGCGCGTGCTGCAGGGCTCGGGCAAGGAGAAGATCGCCTTCCACTACCATGCCGAGCGCGGCCGCGGCGCCGTGAAGGTGCATCCGTTCGAGGGCGTGATACCCAACCTGGAGCGACGCTATCGCGAGACCGATTCCATCGTCGTTCGCGAGGAGCTCGCCAAGTACCGGAACACGCGCGCCTGTCCCGAGTGCAACGGCACGCGCCTGCGCCGCGAAGCGCGGCACGTGCGCCTTGCCGAGCGCACCCTCTACGAGGTGTCCGCCCTGCCGCTCAGGAAGACGCTCGAGTTCTTCCGCGGCCTGGCGCTCGAGGGCGCGAAGCGGCAGATCGCCGAACGCATCGTGCGCGAGATTGCGAACCGCCTGGAGTTCCTGGTCAACGTGGGGCTCGACTATCTTGCGCTCGATCGCTCGGCGGAAACCCTTTCCGGCGGCGAGGCGCAGCGCATCCGCCTCGCCAGCCAGATCGGTTCCGGCCTGACCGGCGTGATGTACGTGCTCGACGAGCCTTCCATCGGGCTCCACCAGCGCGACAACGCGCGCCTGATCGAGACGCTGCAGCGCCTGCGCGACCTTGGCAACTCGGTGATCGTGGTCGAGCATGACGAGGACGCGATCCGCTCCGCGGACTGGGTGGTGGACATGGGCCCCGGCGCGGGGGAGTCCGGCGGCCGCGTGGTCTCCGAAGGCACGCCGGCGATGATCATCGCGGACGCGGCGTCGCTGACCGGCCGCTACCTTTCCGGGGCGCTGACGATCCCGCTGCCCGAGCGCCGGCGACGGCCCGAGAGCGAGCGCAAGCTGTTCGTGGAGAAGGCGCGCGGCAACAACCTGAAAGGGGTGGATTTGGAACTGCCCCTCGGGCTGTTCGTCTGCGTGACGGGCGTTTCGGGCTCGGGCAAGTCGACCCTGATCAACGACACGCTCTCGGCCGCCGCGGCGCGCCATTTGTACGGCTCTTCGCTCGAGCCTGCGCCGCACGACGCCATCCGCGGCCTGGAGCAGCTCGACAAGGTCGTCAGCGTGGACCAGAGCCCGATCGGTCGCACGCCGCGCTCGAATCCGGCGACCTACACCGGCCTCTTCACGCCGATCCGGGAGCTCTTCGCCGGCGTGCCCGAGGCGCGCGGGCGCGGCTACGACGCCGGTCGCTTTTCGTTCAACGTGAAGGGCGGCCGCTGCGAAGCCTGCCAAGGCGACGGCGTCACGAAGGTGGAGATGCATTTCCTGGCCGACGTCTACGTGGCCTGCGACGTGTGCAACGGCCGTCGCTACAACCGCGAGACCCTCGAGATCCGCTACCGCGGCCGCACCATCCACGAGGTGCTCGAGATGACCGTCGCCGAGGCGGCGGAGTTCTTTTCCGCGGTGCCGGTGATCGCGCGCAAGCTGCAGACCCTCACCGACGTGGGGCTGGGCTACGTGCGGCTCGGCCAGTCGGCCACGACGCTTTCGGGCGGGGAGGCGCAGCGCGTCAAGCTTTCGCTCGAGCTTTCCAAGCGCGATACGGGCCGCACGCTGTACATCCTCGACGAGCCGACCACCGGCCTGCATTTCCACGACATCCGCCTGCTGCTGGAGGTCCTGCACCGGCTGCGCGACGCCGGCAACACGGTCGTGGTCATCGAGCACAACCTGGACGTCATCAAGACCGCGGACTGGGTGGTCGACATGGGGCCGGAAGGCGGGGACGGCGGGGGGCGGATCGTCGTGGCCGGGACACCGGAACAGGTGGCAGCAAGCCCCGGCAGCCATACCGGGGCCTACCTGCGCCGAGCGCTCGGCTTGCCGAATACGAACGTTCGTGCTATTTTGCCGGCCGATGGTCAAAGCCCAACGGATCCAGGCAGCACCGCCCAGCGCAACCAAGGGCGAGCGCACGCGCGCGGCCATTCTCGACGCCGCCCTTAGGCTGGTCAGCAAATCGGGCCTCGACGGGCTCACCATCGGCTCGTTGGCCGACGCGACCGGCATGTCGAAGTCGGGCCTCTTCGCGCATTTCGGCTCCCGGGAAGACTTGCTGCTGTCCGTGCTCAACCACGGTCAGCAGGAATTCATCGAGGTCGTCCTCAACCCGGCGCTCAAGAAGCCGCGCGGCATCCCGCGCCTGCGGGCAATGTTCGTGAACTGGCTGGACTGGACGGAGTCGGCCGAGCTCCCGGGGGGCTGTCCCATGATCGGCGGCGCTACGGAATTCGACGACAAGCCCGGACCGGTCCGCGACATGCTCGCCGCCGGACAGCGCGCCTGGATCGATACGCTGCAGCGTGCCGTTCGCCAGGCACGCGAGGAAAGCCAGCTGCGCGCCGATGCCGACCCGGAGCAGATCGCCTTCGAGGTGTTCGGCATCGCGCTCGTCGTCCACCATCACCGTCGCCTGCTCGGCTACCAGAAATCCCGGGAGCGGGCGCTCACCGCACTCGACGCGCTGCTCGCGCGTCACGCCGCCTAACCGTAGAAGGAGCCCTGCCATGCCGCCCACCTCCGCCCTGCCGCAAATTAGCACGAACGTTCGCTTTGCCGCGTCCGCCCTGCTCTTTCCAGAGCTCGCGGGCGCGCTGGCGGAGCGCCTCTTCCTCACCCCGCCGCGCGCAGATTTCCAGGAGACGGCGCTCGACCTGCTCGACGCGCGCGCGAGCTTCATCTCGCATAAGGCGCGGCGCATCGCCACGTGGGAATGGGGGTGGAAGTCGCGCGAGGCGCCGGCGGTGCTCCTCGCACACGGCTGGGGCGGTCAGACCGCGCAGTTGCGCGGCTTCGTCTTTCCGCTGCTCGCCGCGGGTTTCCGCGTGATCGGCTTCGATCAGCCGGCCCACGGGCTGTCCGAGGGTCGCCTCACCGGCCTGCCGGATTTCGCCGAAGTGCTTGCGGAAGTGGCCGGCCTGCATGGCCAGCCGGAGTACGTGGTCGCGCACTCGGTCGGAGCGGCCGCAGCCGCGTTTGCCATGTCGCGCGGCCTCGCGTTCCGCCGCGCCGTGCTCGTGAGCCCGCCAGCCGACGTCGTAGGCTACTCGCGGCGCTTCGCACGCTGGCACTGGATTCCGGAGCCCGTGCGCGGCTCCATGCAGACCGCGATCGAGGAGCGCTACGGCGTGCGCTGGGACGAGCTCGAGATCGAGCGCATGGCGCCGCGGCTTTCCGGCTCGGCCCTCGTGATCCACGACCGCGAAGACCGCATCGTGCCGGCGCGCCAGGGTATCCGCTTCGCGCGCGCCTGGCGCGGCGCGAGACTGCTCCTCACGCAGGGCCTCGGCCACGGCCGCATCCTGCGCGATCCGCAGGTGACGCGCGCCGCGGCCGATTTCATCGCCGGGCGCTCGCAGGTGGCGAGCGTCGCTGCGCCAGCCGTTCCGCATCCCGCGCCGGCGTACTGACATGACGTTCACCGATCCCAAGGCGCTCGCCGAAGCCGGCCGCACGATGAGCGGAGTGGAGTTCCTGCGCGCCATGATCGAAGGCCGGCTGCCGCCCCCGCCCATCGCACAGCTGCTGGATTTCCGGCTGGTCGAGATCGACAACGGCCACGCGGTCTTCGAATGCGTGCCGGCCGCGAAGCACTACAACCCGATCGGCGTGGTGCACGGCGGTCTCGCCATGACGCTGCTCGACTCCTGCATGGGGTGCGCCGTGCAGACGACCCTGCCCGCCGGCACCGGCTACACGACGCTCGAGGCGAAGACCAACCTCGTGCGCGCGATCACCTCGGATACGGGCCCGTTGCGCGCCATCGGCAAAGTCGTTCACGCCGGCAAGCGCATCGCGACCGCGGAAGGCCGGCTGGTGGACGCGGCCGGCAAGCTCTACGCGCACGCGACGACCACCTGCATCGTCCTGAGCGGAAACTGAGTGGAAAATGAGCGCATCCTGAGGGTGTCGTGAACGAGACGCTTCGCACGGCGGACGGCGCGGCGATCGTCGCGCGCTTCTTCCGCCCCGCTGGCGCCCCCCGCGGCGCCGTCCTGATCGTTCCGGCGATGGGCACGCCGCAGGACTACTACCGCGCTTTCGCGCAATGGCTTGCCGTGCAGGGCTACCTCGCCGCAACGTTCGACTACCGCGGCACGGGCTGTCGCGCCCGGGCAGCCTGCGCGGCTTCAAGGCCGACCTGTTCGACTGGGCCGAGCGCGACTGCGGCGCGATGCTCGATGCGCTCGAGGTGCGCGCCGCCGGAGCGCCGCTTTACTGGATCGGGCACAGCCTCGGCGGCCAGATCCTGGCGCTCGTGCCCAACGCCGCCAAAGTCCGCAAGGTGATCACCGTCGCCACCGGCAGCGGCTACTGGCTGCAGAACGTTCCCCGGCTGCGGCTCAAGGTGTGGTGGCTCTGGTTCGTCGTCGTACCGCTCGCGCTGCGCCTGTGCGGCTACTTCCCGGGACGCTCGCTGCGCAAGGTCGGCGACCTCCCGCAAGGCGTGATGGCGCAGTGGCGACGCTGGTGCCTGGACCGCGAGTACGCCGTCGGCGCCGAAGGCGACGCGTTGCGCGCCCGGTTCGCGGCCGTGCGCACGCCGATCGTGTCGCTCTCGTTCTCCGACGACGAAATGATGTCGCTCGCCAACACGCAATCGATCCACGGCTATTTCTCGAACGCGCCGCGCGACATCGGCGTGGCGCGGATCGGCCACTTCGGCTTCTTCCGCCCGCGCTTCGAGGAGCTGCTCTGGCGGAACGTGCTCCTTCCGGAGCTCAGCTAGCCGGCCGCAACGCCCGCTGCTCCCACGCGAGGCGCCGGACGTGGAATTCGGCCAGGCTCGCACGGTGGCCGATGGACACGAGCGTGGTTTCGGGCAGCTTTTCCCGCAACAGGCGATAGAGCGCCGCCTGCGCATCCTCCGGCAGCGAGGCCGTCGCCTCGTCGAGGAACAGCCAGTCGGGCCGGTTGAGCAGGGCGCGCGCGAACGCAAGGCGCTGCTGCTCGCCCCCAGAAAGCACCTGGCTCCAGTTCTCGGCGCGATCCAGGTCGTCCGCCTTGTGCGAAAGGCCAACCGAAGCGAGCGCATCTCGCACGTCGGGGTCCGGAAATTCCGATTCCCGCGCCGGGTACGCGACCGCGTGGCGCAGCGTTCCGAGCGGCAGATACGGCTTTTGCGGCAGGAAGAGCGCGCGCGCGCCCTTCGGCATGCGGATGCGCCCCTTCCAGTAGGGCCAGATGCCGGCCAGCGACCGGAACAACGTCGACTTGCCGGCGCCCGAAGGGCCGGTCAGCAGGACGTTCTCCCGGGGCCGGAGCTCGACGTCGGTCGGCTGCAGGAGCGTCGCGCCTTGGGGCAGCGCGATCTCGAGCCGCTCCAGCGCAATCGCGTCGCCTGCGGACTCCGCATGCTCGCCGTCGAGCTGCTCCGCTTCGGCCTTGACCCGCTCGATCGACTCGCTGAAGCCGATCAACCGGTCCACCGTCGCCCTCCACTGGGCGAAGGTCGTGTAGGCGCCGATGAACCACGACAGCGCGCCCTGCACCTGGCCGAAGGCCGAGGCGGTCTGGAAGATCACACCGAGGGTGATGGTCCCGGCAAAGAAGCGCGGCGCGACCACGATGTAGGGAAAGATGATCGCCAGCTGCGCGTAGAACGACGTGAACCAGGTGAGCTGCTTCTGCTTCAGCATGAGCGCCCACCAGTTCGCGATCACCGGCGCGAAGCGCTGGTGCAGCGCGGCCTTTTCCTGCCCCTCGCCGCGGTACAGGCTGATGCCCTCGCTGTTCTCCCGCACGCGCACCAGACCGAAGCGGAAGTCGGCCTCGTAGCGCTGCTGGTTGTAGTCCAGGCTGATGAGGCGGCGTCCGATCACGTGGGTGAGCGCGGTGCCGACCACGGCGTAGCCGAGCGCCACCCAGACGAGGTAGCCGGAGACCGACACGCCGCCGATGCGGATGACCTCCGAGAGCTGCCAGAGGATGCCGATGAACACCACCAGGGTGGCGGCAGCCGAGAGGAAGCCGACGAACAGGGAGAGCGTCAGGTCGCAGAAGAGGCGCAGGTCTTCCGCGATGCGCTGGTCCGGGTTGTCGGTGCCGCGGTCGAGCAGCTGCATGCGGTAGTGGGCCCGGTCCCCGAGCCAGTCGTCGAGGAAGCGCCCGGTGAGCCAGGTGCGCCATTCGATCAGCAGCATCTGCTGGAAATACAGCCGGTACACCGCGGTGATGATGTACATGAGCGCGAGCAGACCGAACATGCCCAGCTGGCGGAAGAACTCCTGCTCGTCGCGGTTCTCGAACGTGTTGTAGAAGTCGCGGTTCCACGAGTTGAACTGCAACTCCATCCACACGAGCGTCATTGCCAGCCCTACGACGGTCGCGAGCAGCGTCAGGCCCTTGGCGCGCTGCTCCGAGACCCAGTAGGGCTTCGCCAGCGCCCAGAATGCTTTCAGGAACCGCGCCTTGCCGCGCGTCTCGCTTCGCCGTTCGACCATGGGAGCTCACCGGAATGGAAGGCAAATCAGTTTACAGACCCGCCCCTAAGGGGTAAGAATCCTCCCATGTCGTCCGGCCGTGTTTACCGCTTCGGACCCGCCGATGACCGGACGAAGCGCCTGTTCGTCTTCCTGCACGGCTGCGGCGCGACGGCCCAGTCCATGATCCCCATCGCCTTCAAATTCCAGGCGCGCTTCCCGAGCGCCGCGCTGGTCGTGCCGAGCGGCTTCGACCCGGACGCGCGCGGCGGCGTGGCGCAGGACTGGTATCCAACCCAGGGCCTGCACGCCGACAACCACCGCGAGCGCGTCGCCGCGGTGCTGCCCGACGTGGAGGACCTGATCCGCCGCGAGCAGACCAACTTCGGCGTCCCGTCGAGCCGCACGGTTCTCATCGGCTTCTCGCAGGGCGGCACCGTGGCGCTGGAGGTCGTGAAGACCGCGGGAATCGCGGGCGCGGTGGTCGCGTTCTCGTCGCGCTTCGCGCGCCTGCCGAGCAAGGGCGCCAAGATCGCCTCGCGCATCCACCTCGTGCACGGCGAGTTCGATTCCGTGGTGTCGCGCGTCTACGCCGAGCGCGCCGCGCGCGTCCTCGCCGGCCTGCACGTGCCGGTCACGCTCGATATCGTCGAGCACCTCGGGCACTCGCTCACCTATCACGCGATCAGCCTCGGCTCGCTGCGCCTGCTGCAGGGCATCTTCGAGCGGCGCCGCGCCACCCTGCACTAGCTTGGAGCAAGGCCTCATCCTCTTCGCCCACGGGTCGAAGGATCCGGCGTGGCGGCGCCCCTTCGAGGCGATCGCGGCGCGCGTGCGCGAGGCGCTCCCCGGCACGCGGGTCGACATCGCGTATCTCGAGCACGGACCCACGCTGCTCGAAGTCCTTTCGAGCTCGCCGCATGCGCGATCGGTGCGCGTGGTGCCGCTTTTCCTCGGCGCAGGCGGCCATGTCCGTGACGACGTGCCGCGGCTCGTCGAGGCGGCGAGAAAGGCGCACCCGCATCTGAACATCGCGCTCGACCCGGCGATCGGAGACGAGCCTGCGCTGATCGATGCGATCGCCGCCGTTATTTGCCGGCGCTGAGCCGCTCGACCATGGCCAGCACCGCGCGGATCTGCGGCGCCTGCTGCGTGTGGTACAGCGGGCCCGTGTAGCCCCACCAGTCCCAGCACGCGCGCGGGTTGAACCAGCGTGCGGTGGTCTGCGGATAGAGGACCAGCAGGCGGTTTGTCTCGGCCCAGCGGTTGTAGCCCGCCTGGCGCACGAAACGCTCGCCGACCGCCTCGGCGTTCTGCCGACAGCCATGGAATGCCACGTGCACCCGGCATCCGCCGGCCTCGCAGTCTCTCGGGATATAGACATAGGCGGACGCCGCCATGCCGATCGATGCGCCGCCGAACCGGGATTGGTCGAACGCGAGCAGTCGTCCGTCCGCCGCGCCGCGTGGATTCAACGGGCCGAGGAGGTGCGCCAGCAGCGCGCCAGCGGCGTCGTAGTCGCAGTCGTTGAGATACGGCGCCTCCGTGCGCTCGCACGTTACGCCGGCGTCATCGGTCACCATGCCATGCCCGGCCGGCTTGTCCGCGACGAGCACGGGTTGCGCCTTGAACGCCTCGTAGAAACGGGCGAGCGCCGAGACCACTTCGGGATGCACGGTGCGATCGTTGCGCCCGCTGAACAGCCAGACCCTGGCGCCCGCCAGGTGGGCCACCGGGTCGATGGTCGCGGAATTGGCGGCCGCTCGGGCCGCTTGCTGCAGCAAAGCCAGCGAAGGCAGCGGACTCCACGCGCCGGGCGTCGTGCAGTTGTAGTACGCCGCGGCGAAGCTGCCCTGCGCGCAGTAGTAGGGCCCCGCGCCGAGCGCGCCCACGCCTTTCACCCGCGCAGAATGGGCGACATGGACCTGCACGGCCATGTAACCGCCGGAGGAAACGCCTGACACGGTAAAAGGGCCTGCTTCGGCCCGCAACGCCGGCAGCGGCTCGGCCGCCTGCGCAAGCGCCGCGCAACAGGCGCCCAGCCAGGCGAGCACCCGCACGGCGGCGCCTACGCCTGAAGCTCCGCCAGGTCGCGGAAGTGCTCGAGCGCTTCCGGGTTCGCCAGCGCGTCGGAATTGGGAACCGACATGCCGTGCACGACGGCCTTGACCGCAAGCTCGACCACCTTGCCGTTCTTGGTGCGCGGAATGTCGGGCACGGCGACGATCTTCGCCGGCACATGGCGCGGCGAGGCATTGCCCTTGATGCGGCTGCGGATCTTCTCCTCCAGCGCCGCATCGAGGGACGCCCCCGGCTTCATCTTGACGAACAGCACCACGCGCGTGTCGACCGGCCGCTCGGGCGGCCACATCTGGCCGATCGCGACCGAATCCTCGACTTCCCCGATCGTTTCCACGACGCGGTAGATCTCGGCCGTGCCGATGCGCACGCCGCCCGGGTTGAGCGTCGCGTCCGAGCGCCCGTAGATGATCATCCCGCCGCGCGGCGTGAGCTCCGACCAGTCGCCGTGGCACCAGACCTTCGGGTATCGGGCGAAGTACGCGGCGTGGTAGCGCTCGTCGCCCTTGTCGTTCCAGAAGCCGAGCGGCATCGATGGAAACGGCCGGGTGCAGACCAGCTCGCCTTTCTTAGCGACGAGCGGCTTGCCTTCTTCGTCGAAGACCTCGACGGCCATGGCGAGCGAGCGGCACTGCATCTCACCGCGGTACACCGGCAGCACCGGGCTGCCGTCGGCGAAGGAACCCATGATGTCCGTGCCGCCGGAAATGCTGGAAAGCCGCACGTCGGGCTTGATCGCGTCGTAGACGTAGTCGAAGCCCTCCGGCGCGAGCGGCGAGCCGGTGGAAAGGATCACGCGCAAGGCGGACAGGTCGTGCGAGTCGTGCGGCCGCAGGCCGCGCTTCGCGATGGTGTCGAGGAACTTGGGCGAGGTGCCGAAATGCGTGACCCGCTCCTTCTCCGCGTAGTCGAAGAGGATGCGGGCGTCGCGCGCGAACGGCGAACCGTCGTAAAGCATGACAGTCGCCTCGGCCGCCAGCGCGGCGAAGAGCAGGTTCCACACCACCCAGTTGGTGGTGCAGAAATAGAAGTACCGGTCGCCCGGCCGGATGTCCGCGTGCAGCTTGTAGAGCTTGTGCGCCTGCAGGAGCGTGCCGCCGGCCCCATGCACGATGCACTTGGGCTTGCCGGTGGTGCCCGAGGTGAAGAGGATGAACACCGGGTGGTTGAACGGCAGCTGCGCGAAGTCGATCTCGCCGGGGGTGTAGCGGCGCAGCCATTCGTCCAGGCGCACCGCTTTCGGCACGTCGCCCACGTCGACCTGCGAATCGAGGTGGGGTACGACCACCACCTTGCGCACCGAGGGCAGTTTTTCCACGATCGCCGCGACGCGCTGAAGCGAGTCGTGCTCCTGGCCGTTGTAGCGGTAACCGTCGGCGCAGAAAAGCACCTTGGGTTCGATCTGGCCGAAGCGCTCGAGCACGCCCTCGACGCCGAAGTCGGGCGAGCACGAGGACCACACGATGCCCTGCGAGAGGGCGGCGAGCGCCAGCACCCCGGCTTCCGGGATGTTCGGAATGAAGGCGGCGGCGCGGTCGCCGGCGCGCAGGCCGAGCGCCTGCAGTGCCTGCGCGGCGCGGGAGACCTCGCTCGTCAGGTCGGAATAGCTGATGCGCCGCGAAGGACCGGACTCGTCCCACAGCACGAACGCGTCGCCCCGGTCGCCGCGCCGCAGCAGGTTCTCCGCGAAATTGAGGCGCGCCTCGGGAAACCAGCGCGCCCCCGGCATCTTGTCGCCATCTGCGAGCACCGTGGCGCCCTTGCGCGAGGCGACCACGCCGGCGAAATCCCACAGCTCGGACCAGAAGGTCTCGGGATGGTCCACGGTCCACTGGTGGAAGTCCGGGTAGGTGTTAAGCTCGAGCCGGTGCTTGCGCACGACGTGGCGCGCGAAGTGCGTGACCAGCGCGTCCTCGATGTCCTTCGCGGAGGGCTGCCAGAGAAGCTTGGGTTCGCTCATGCCGGTTCCTGATCCGATTTGACTGCGTGGCGACCGATGTCCGGGCGAATTCTGGCACTATCGCCTCCCGCGGAGGAAACGATGGACGATCTGGATTTCAGCAAGCCCGCGCGCCCGCGGCCCGCCCAGCCGGCTGCGCCGGCGCCCAAGCCCGTCTACAACGCGGCCATGGCCCTTGAGTTCTTCCGCGCCGGGGGAAAGGCCGAGGCGGTCGCGGCGGGGACGAAGTTCTTCGAGGAAGACCAGCGCGCCGGGTTCTTCGACCGCGACAAGATGTACCTCCTGCTCGAAGGCGACGTCGGGCTGAGCGTGCGCGGCAAGCCGGTCGGATCGGTGAAGATCGGCGAGATCTTCGGCGAGATGGCGGCGATCAGCGATTCGGCGCGCACGGCGACCGCGCTCGCCCGGACGACGTGCCGCGTGATCGCGCTCGACGACAAGGCGTTCCGCAAGGCGCTCGAGCAGAAGCCCGAGTTCGCGCTGATGCTGATGGGCATGATGATCGAGCGCCTGCGCGCGATGCTTGCGCGCCAGATCGGCGACGGCCTGAGCGAAGAGGCGGTTGCGGAGTCGCGCATCCTCGACAAGGACATGCTGCAGGCGCTCGCGAAGGGGCTCGGGCACGAAGCGCTCGCGCGCCACGGCGCCGGCACGACGCTGTTTCGCGAAGGCACGGCCGGCGTGCTGGCCTACGTGGTCCTCGAGGGTCGCGTCGCGGTGACCATCCAGGGGAAGCTCGTGCAACGCGTCGGACCCGGCGGCGTGTTCGGCGAGGTGGCGCTGGTGGACCAGGCCACGCGGGCCGCGACGGCGACCACCGAGACCGACTGCGCGCTGATCGCGATCAACCGGGCGGTGTTCATCAAGCTCGTCAAGGGAAACCCGGATTTCGGCGCGGCGCTCCTCGGCGCGCTCGCGCAGCGCGTGCGCTTCGTCTCGAGCCGGGTGCGCTAGCGGTCTCAAGTAACATCGTGGCGTGAGCCACGTCTTCCACCGCGACCCGCGCGCGCAGTATCCCGTGGCCGCGCGCGGCGAGGGGGCGTACCTCATCGACGCGGAAGGGCGGCGCTACCTGGACGCCTCCGGCGGCGCGGCCGTCTCGTGCCTCGGCCATTCGGACCGCGCGGTGATCGACGCGGTGCGCCGCCAGCTCGAGCGCCTGCCCTACGCCCACACGTCCTTTTTCACCAACGAGCCGATGGAGGCGCTCGCCGACGCGCTGGTGCGCACGGCGCCGGCGCCGCTCGAAAAGGTGTTCTTCGTTTCCGGCGGATCCGAGGCGATGGAGGCGGCGCTCAAGCTCGCGCGCCAGTACCACGTCGAGACCGGCCAGCCGCAGCGCACCCGCGTCATCGCGCGGCGGCAGTCCTACCACGGCAACACGCTCGGCGCGCTCGCGGTCGGCGGCAACGCGGCGCGCCGCAAGCTGTTCGAGCCGCTCCTCGCCGACGTGGCGCACGTGTCGCCGTGCTACGCGTATCGCGGCAAGGCGCCGGGGGAGAGCGATGAAGCCTATGCAGCGCGCCTGGCGAGCGAGCTCGAGGCCGAGATCGACCGCATCGGACCGCGGAACGTCATGGCCTTCGTCGCCGAGACGGTGGGCGGCGCAACGCTCGGCGCGGTGCCGGCGGTGGCGGGCTACTTCCGGCGGGTACGCGAGCTCTGCGACCGGCACGGCATCCTGCTCATCCTTGATGAAGTCATGTGCGGCATGGGGCGCTGCGGTTCGCTCTGGGCGTTCGAGGACGAAGGCATCGTGCCGGACCTCGTCACGATCGCGAAGGGCCTCGGCGCCGGCTTCCAGCCGGTGGGCGCGCTAGTCGTCTCGCGCAAGGTCTCCGGCGCCATCCTGGCCGGCAGCGGTTCGTTCCAGCACGGCCATACGTACATCGGGCACGCGGCGGCCTGCGCGGGCGCGCTGGCGGTGCAGAGGCGGCTGCACGACGATGGCCTGCTCGCACGCGTCGCGCCGCTCGGACGAGCGCTCGAGGCGCGCCTGCGGAGCGCCTTCGGCGATGATCCGCGCGTCGGCGACATCCGCGGCCGCGGTCTTTTCTGGGCCCTCGAGCTCGTCGAGGACCGCGCATCGAAGAAGCCGTTCGACCCGGGCTTGCGCCTGCACGCGCGGATCAAGCGCGCCGCCCTGCAGGCCGGGCTGCTTTGCTATCCCATGGGCGGCACGGTGGACGGGACGCAAGGCGACCATGTGCTCCTCGCCCCGCCCTTCATCGTCGAGGAGCCGCAGCTCGACGAGCTGGTCGACAAGCTCGCCCGCGCGCTGAATGTTGCCGCGCGGGCGGAAGTTTCGATAACCTAGCGCCCTGTAACTCTTACAACCAGGAGCTTTTCATGAAGCGCACCTTTGCCCTGCTCGCCGCTGCAGCCGCGGCCGTGTCGCTCGCCCTGCCCGCCTCGGCGCAGGAAGGCACGCTCAAGAAGATCAAGGATTCCGGCTCGATCACCATCGGCCACCGGGACGCCTCCCTGCCTTTCTCGTACTACGACGACAAGCAGCAGCCGATCGGCTATGCGATGGACCTGTGCCACCGCATCGTCGAGGCGGTGAAGACCGAGCTCAAGATGCCGAAGATCGACGTGAAGTACCAGCTCGTCACGTCGGCCAACCGCATCCCGCTGATGGCGAACGGCACCATCGACCTCGAATGCGGCTCGACCACGAACAACATCGCGCGGCAGGAGCAGGTCTGGTTCACCATCACCCACTTCGTCACCGCGAACCGGTGGGTCGCCAAGAAGTCCTCGAACGTCAAGTCGCTGCAGGACCTCAAGGGCAAGACGATCGTCTCGACGGCGGGCACGACGAACATCAAGCAGATCACCGAGATCAACGCGCAGCAGAACCTCGGCATGAACATCATCTCGGCGAACGGCCACCCGGAAGCGTTCCAGATGGTGGAGACGGGCCGCGCGGTGGCGTTCGTGATGGACGACATCCTGCTTGCCGGCCTTGCCGCGCAGTCGCGCAACCCGAAGGACTACGAGATCTCGGCGCAGGCGCTTTCCGTCGAGCCCTACGGCATCATGGTGCGCAAGGACGACAAGGCGTTCAAGGCGGTGGTCGACAAGGCCATGACCCAGATCTACAAGTCGGGCCAGATCAACGCGATCTACTCGAAGTGGTTCCAGAAGCCGGTCCCGCCGAAGAACATCAACCTGAACCTGCCGATGAGCGACTCGTTCAAGAAGGTGGTCGCCAATCCGACGGACTCGGGAGATCCCAAGGCCTACCAGTAACCTGATCTGACCGACGAACGGGGAACTCAGGTTCCCCGTTTTTCTTTGTAGGGAGAAAGGCCGGTGAACTACAACTGGAACTGGGGCATCCTGCTGTCCCCCGAGCCGGGCGGCACCGGGACGTACCTGGAATACCTCATCGTCGGCCTGGGGTGGACGCTCGTGACCGCGCTCGCGGCGTGGGTGATCGCCCTCCTGATCGGCTCCATCGTCGGCACGCTGCGCACCACGCCGCACCCGTGGGTCGTGCGGGTGGGCAACGGGTACGTGGAGCTCTTCCGCAACATCCCGCTCATCGTGCAGATGTTCCTGTGGTTCTTCGTCGTGCCGGAGCTCCTGCCCAAGGCGCTCGGCGACTGGATCAAGCAGGTGCCGCCGCCCTGGGGCTCCTACATCCCGGCGGTGCTGTGTCTGGGCCTGTTCACGTCGGTGCGGGTCGCCGAGCAGGTCAAGGCGGGGATCCAGTCGCTCTCGCGCGGCCAGGGCATGGCGGGCACCGCGCTCGGCCTGACGCTCGGCCAGACCTACCGCTTCGTGCTGCTGCCGATGGCGTTCCGCATCGTGCTGCCGCCGCTGACGTCCGAATTCATGAACGTGATCAAGAATTCCTCGGTCGCGCTGACCATCGGGCTGCTCGAGCTCACCGGCCGCGCCCGGGCGATGCAGGAGTTCAGCTTCAAGGTGTTCGAGGCGTTCGCCGCGGCCACCGTCATCTACCTCCTGACCAACCTGGTGGTGGTCTACGGAATGCGGGCGCTCGAGCGCAAGGTTCGCGTGCCGGGCCTGATCAGCGCATCCCCCAGCGCGGGAGGTCACTGAGCATGGGCGGCTTCGACTTCGACGTCATCGAGCGCTCGTTCGTCTACCTGTTCCGCGACGGGATGACCTTCACGCTCACGCTCACGGCGCTCGCCATGGCGGGGGGCATCGTATTCGGCACGCTGCTCGCGATGATGCGCCTGTCGAAGTTCCGCGTCCTCTCCATGGTCGCCGGCGGCTACGTCAACCTGATGCGCTCGCTGCCGCTGGTGCTGGTCATCTTCTGGTTCTTCTTCCTCGTGCCCTACATCTACGGCGCGCTCCTTGGCGAAGGACGGCCGATCGCGATCGGGGCGTTTTACTCCGCGCTCATCACCTTCACGATGTTCGAGGCGGCCTACTACTGCGAGATCATGCGCGCCGGAATCCAGTCGATCGCGCGCGGGCAGGTGTGGGCGGGCTACGCGCTCGGCCTCAACTACTGGCAGACGATGGGCAAGATCGTCCTGCCCCAGGCGTTCCGCAACATGCTTCCGGTGCTGCTCACGCAGACCATCATCCTGTTCCAGGACACCTCGCTGGTGTACGTCATTTCCGCCACGGACTTCCTCGGCGCGGCGGCCAAGGTCGCCAACCGCGACTACCGCCTGGTCGAGATGTATACCTTCGTCGCGGTGGTGTACTTCGTCATTTCCTTCACGCTGTCCTCGATGGTGAGGAAGCTGCAGAACCGCATCGCCATCGTCCGCTAGCCTCGCGCAGAGAGACCTCCATGATTTCGATCCGGAACATCAGCAAGTGGTACGGGACCTTCCAGGTCCTCACCGACTGCTCGACCGAAGTGCAGAAAGGCGAGGTGGTCGTGGTCTGCGGCCCCTCGGGAAGCGGCAAGTCGACGCTGATCAAGTGCGTGAACGCGCTCGAGCCGTTCCAGAAGGGCGAGATCCTGGTCGACGGCGTCTCGGTCGGCGACCCGAAGACCGACCTGCCCAAGCTGCGCTCGCGCATCGGCATGGTGTTCCAGAATTTCGAGCTCTTCCCGCACCTGTCCGTGACCGAGAACCTCACCCTGGGGCAGGTCAAGGTACTGAAGCGCTCGCCGGAGCAGGCGCGCGACAAGGGACTCAAGCTGCTCGACCGGGTCGGACTGCTGGCCCACAAGGACAAGTATCCCGGCCAGCTTTCCGGGGGGCAGCAGCAGCGCGTGGCGATCGCCCGGGCGCTGTCGATGGATCCGATCGCGATGCTGTTCGACGAGCCGACCTCGGCGCTCGACCCGGAGATGATCAACGAGGTGCTCGACGTGATGGTCGAGCTGGCCCGCGAAGGCATGACCATGATGGTGGTCACGCACGAGATGGGCTTCGCCCGCAAGGTGGCGCACCGCGTGATCTTCATGGACGCCGGGCGGATCGTGGAAGACGCGAAGAAGGAGGAGTTCTTCGGCACCCCGCGCTCCGAGCGCGCGCAGCTTTTCCTTTCGAAGATCCTCAGCCACTAGGAGCACGCCATGACGACGGTCGCCTTCATCGGCCTCGGCGCGATGGGTTCGCGCATGGCCGCAAACCTCGCCGCGGCCGGATTCAGGCTCCAGGTATGGAACCGAGATAGCTCGAAGACCGCGCCGCTGGTGCGCGCGGGCGCGCTCGGCGCGAAGTCGCCCGCCGAGGCGGCGCGCGGCGCCGCGTTCGTCGTTTCGATCGTCGCCGACGACGCCGCGACGCGCGCCGTGATGCTTGGCGAGGCCGGCGTGTTCGCCGGCGCCGCCCCCGGAACCGTCGTCCTCGACTCGAGCACCAACACGCCGGCGATGGCGCGCGAGGCCTGCGCCGCGGCGTCGGCGCGCGGGATCGCCTACCTCGACGCGCCGGTTTCCGGCAGCCTGGCGCAGGCGCAGGGCAAGGAGCTCGTCTTCATGGTCGGCGGCGAGCGCGAAGCCTTCGATCGCGCCGCGCCGCTCTTCTCCGCCATGGGACGCATGACGCGCCACATCGGAGCAAGCGGCGCCGGCGCCACCATCAAGCTCGTGAACAACATGCTCTCGGCCAGCCTCACCGCGGCGGTGGCTGAGGCTGCGCAGGTGATCGAGGCGGCGGGGATCGATGCCGCAATGGCGATGGAAATCCTGGACCAGGGCGCCGCGAGCTCGCGCGTGCTCAAGGGCAAGATGCCGAAGATGCTCAGCCGCGACTTCGCGCCCCAGTTCCAGCTCGCCCTGATGGAGAAGGACGTGCGCTACTTCCTCCAGCTCGCGCAAAGCGTGCGGCGCCCGGCGCCGATCGCCTCGCTGGTGCGGAGGCAGTACGAAGCCGCGGCCAACGCCGGCCACGGCAAGCTCGACTCGGCGGCCGTCTTCCTCGCCGCCGAAAAATAGGGACGGACCCTATTTCTTTTCCACCCGCCGGAGCATTTCGGGCGGGATGACGAAGTGCGGGTGGCGCTTGCGGAAGGCGACCAGTGCGGCGTCGGCTTCTTCGTGGCGCCCCTCGGCGCGCAGCCGGGCGATGCGCTCGAGCCATTGGTCCGGCGACTCCGCCTTCGCCGCCGCGCGGTCCCGCATCGCGCGCGCCGGGGCCTCGGCCTGGGCGAATGCTTCTTCCTTTCTTTCCGCCTCCGCGGCCGCGACCGGCGGCGGGGAAGACACAGGGTCCTGCCTTGCCGCGACGTAAGGTGCCGGTTGCTCGCGCTCGATCTGCACCGTGACGGCGACGGCAAGAACCAGCAGCGCCGCCGCTGCCGCCGGGAAATACCAGCCCCGAGGTCCACGCGCCGCCCGTGCGCGCGCCCGGATCACATCGTCCAAGGGCGCCGGGGGCTCTTCGCGGGCCAGCTCACGGTAGCGCCGGGACACAGCCTGCTCGACGTCGTGCTCAGTCATCGCGCGCCTCGTCCCAGACTGCGGCCTGAAGCTTGGCGTACGCGTACCGTAGCCGGCTCTTCACCGCCTCGGGAGCCGAGCCGGTCGCGGCCGCAATCTCGGGGGTGGTCATGCCCGCCTCCTCGTGAAGCAGGAAGGCTTCCCGCTGTGCGTGCGGCAGGGCCTCGATCGCCTTCGAAAGCCGTCGGAGCGCCTGCCGGCCCTCCGCCCTGCGGTCCGGCGCTGCTTCGGCACCCGCGGGAAGCTGCTCCGCCTCCTCTGCGGGCGCGGCCACGAGCTCCTTGCGGCGCCAATGGTCGACCAGGCGGTTGTGGGCGATGGTGTAGAGCCACGTCGTGAACTTCGCCCTGGGTGAATAGCCCAGCCGCGCCTCGATCACCCGGATCCAGATGTCCTGGTAGAGCTCCTCGGCGATCGCAGCCGACTTCACGCCGCGCAGCACATACCGGTAGAGCGGGCCGCGGTGGCGGGCATAGAGCACGTCGAACGCCGCCGCATCGCCGTCGCGGTAGGCCGCCATCAGCCCTTCGTCCGTCGCTTCCATGCGTCATGAGTGTAAGCGTGTAAACGAACCGGCGCGGCGAAAGGGTCGCGGGGATCACTTGTCACGCCGCTCGCGTAGAATTCGCCGCTTCCTGCGATCGGCGCCATGAAAAAACCCTTCCCCGTCCCCGTCCGTGCGAAGTACTCCTGCCTGAAGTGCCCAGGCTACTGCTGCAGCTATCCGGAAATCGAGGTCACCCCGCGCGACATCGAGCGGCTCGCGAAGCACTTCGCGATCCCGTACGGCGAGGCGGAGGAGCGCCTCACCAAGTACGACCCGAAGGAGAAGGTGCGGCTGCTGCGCCACCAGAAGGACGAGCACTTCGCCACCGTGTGCGTGATGTTCGACCGCAAGGCGCGCCGCTGCACCGTCTACGAAGCGCGCCCGAAGGTGTGCCGCGACTATCCGGACAGCCCGCGCTGCGGCTACTACGAGTTCCTGAAGTTCGAGCGCGCCCACCAGGACGACCCGGACTTCGTCGCCCTCACCTAGGTTTCACCCTTTCAGCGCCTTCTCGCGGATCGCGCTGAGCGTCGTCGACGGCGTGATGGCGTCCGGATCGATGCGCAGCTCGATCAGCGCAGGCTTGCCCGACTGGGTGGCACGCTCGAAGGCGGCCGGGAAGTCCTGCGTGCGCTCGACGCATTCTCCGTGGGCGCCGAACGCGCGCGCATAGGCGGGGAAGTCCGGATTGCGCAGCGTCGTGCCGTGCACGCGGCCCGGGTACTCCCGCTCCTGGTGCATGCGGATCGTGCCGTAAAGGCCGTTGTTGACCACGAGCGCGACGAAGTTCGCCCCGTACTGCACGGCGGTCGCCAGCTCCTGGCCGTTCATGAGGAAGTCGCCGTCGCCGCAGATCGCCACCACGGTGCGGCCCGGCGCCGCCAGCTTCGCCGCCACGCCGGCGGGATAGCCGTAGCCCATCGAGCCGGCGGTCGAGCCGAGCTGGGTGCGGAAATCCTTGTACTGGAAATGCCGGTGCAGCCAGCTCGCGAAATTGCCCGCGCCGCCGGCGACGATCGCATCGGCGGGCAGATGGTCGCTCAGCCAGCGGATGATCTCGCCGTACTGCACGTTGCCCGGCATGGGGCGCGGCTTGTTCCACTCGACGTAGTCGGCGTGCGCCTCGTCCGCCTGCTGCCTCCAGGCCGGATTGGCCTTCAGCGCCATCCGCGACAGGCATTCGACCAGCTGCGGATAGCCCGAGTTGATGGCCAGCGCCGGCCGGTACACGCGACCGAGCTCCTCCGCGCCCGCGTGCACGTGCACGAGCTGCTGGCGGGGCTGCGGCGCCTCGATGAGCGTGTAGCCGCCGGTCGTCATCTCGCCCAGGCGGGCGCCGATGACGAGCAGCACGTCGGCATTGCGCACCCGCTCGGCCAGCTTCGGATTGATGCCGATGCCGACGTCGCCGGCGTAGCAGGGGCTGCGGTTGTCGAAGAGGTCCTGGCAGCGGAACGAGTTGCCGACCGGCAGGCCGTGCTGCTCCGCCCAGGCCTGCAGCGCGCGGGTCGCCGCCCGCGTCCAGCCTCCGCCTCCCACAATGACGAAGGGATTCTTCGCGCCCTCGAGCAAGGTCTTCAGGCCGGCCAGCTCGCTCGCGGACGGAGCGGGGCGCACGACGTGATGCCGGTCCAGGTCGGCCACGGCGGCTTCGGAGAAGAGCATGTCCTCGGGCAGCGCGAGCACGACCGGGCCCGGCCTGCCGGCCATCGCGGTATGGAAGGCGTGGCTCACGTATTCCGGAATGCGCTCCACGCGATCGACCTGGCCGACCCACTTTGCGAGCTGGCCGTACATGCGGCGATAGTCGATCTCCTGGAACGCCTCGCGGTCCGCCATGTCGTTGCCCACCTGGCCGATGAGCATCACCATCGGCGTGGAATCCTGGAACCCGGTGTGCACGCCGATCGAGCCGTTGGTCGCGCCGGGTCCCCGGGTGACGAGCAGCACGCCCGGCTCGCCGGTCAGCTTGCCGTACGCCTCCGCCATGTAGGACGCCCCGCCCTCCTGGCGCGTGATGACGAGCTGCAGCCGCTCGCGCGCGTCGTAAAGCCCGTCGAGGAGCGGCAGGTAGCTCTCGCCGGGGACGCCGAAGGCCATCTTCACGCCTTGCGCGACCAGCGCGTCGGCGAGGATCTTCCCGCCGTGGCGGGTCTTGAGGTCTGATTTCATCGGTTCACCTGTCCGAGGGCGCCGCGCAACGCCGCGCAGCAGTCGTGCACGGCTTCGTTCGCGGTATCGAGTACGCCGCCGAACAGGATGAAGCCGTGCACCATGTCATCGTACTCGCGCAGCGCGACCGCGACGCCGGCCGCTTTCAGCCGCTCCGCGTACGCGCGGCCCTCGTCGCGAAGGGGATCGAAGCCGGCGGTGACGACGTACGCCGGCGGCAGGTCGCGGTGGCTCGCCGCCAGGAGCGGCGAGGCCCGCCAGTCGGTCCAGTCCTCGCGGCGCGGCAGGTACGCGCCGCGGAAGAACGCGATGGATTCGCGCGTCAGCAGATAGCCCTCTGCGTTCTCTTCATGCGACGGAAATCCGCATCGCTGGTCGCTCGCCGGATAGATGAGCAACTGGAAGGCGAGGCGCGGGCCGCCGTGGTCCCGCGCGTGAAGGCAGACGACGGCGGCCAGGTTGCCGCCCGCGCTGTCGCCGCCCACCGCCACCCTCTCCGGGTCTATGCGCAGAGACGATGCGCTCGAGCACAAGTCGCGCGTCGCCGCGATGCAATCCTCCACCGCGGCGGGAAAGGGGTATTCAGGAGCCAGGCGGTAGTCGACCGAGAACACCGCGCAACGAGCGCCGTTGGCGAGCTGGCGGCAGAGCGCATCGTGCGTATCCAGGTCGCCGATCGTCCAGCCGCCGCCGTGGTAGTACACGAGCGCGGGCAGCACCGCATCCTTCGCCTCGCCGGCCGGGCGGTACGCGCGTACCGCAACCCCGCCGGCCAGGATGAGCCGCGCCTCGGAAACTTCCTCGGGCTTCGGCGAGAGCGCCGCGCGCGTGTCGCGGTAGATGCGGCGCGCGACGAAGGGCTGCACCGCGTGGTAGGGCGGCAGCGGCGAGCGCGCCGCCCGGTAGAGAAGCTGCGCGACCTGCGGATGAGGCGCTCTGCGGCTCACTTTGCCGCGGCCAGCATCTTCTTCAAACGCTCGACGAAGAACGGCGCGCATTTCATGATGCGCGTGTCCTGCGACAGGATGAGCGGACGGATCTTGGGCAGGTAGGCCTGCCACCCCGGATCGGCCGACAGCGCGCCCCGGCAGCGGTCGCGCTGGTTGAGGTCCTCGTAGGCCCACAGGTGGACGATCAGGTTCTGCGGCCCGACCTCGGTGACGTAGTAGCCGACCATGTGGGGCAGGTGCCGGAGCTGCACCGGCATGCCTTCGGCCTCGTACAGCTTGAGGTACTCCGGGGCCTTTCCGACCTGGAGCGTATACATGCGCTCTTCGACGTACATGGGATGCCTTTCCGCGGGGTGCGCGGGATTATAAGGGTCGCTATAGTCGCGCCATGGACGACATCAACAGCCTGCGCCGCATCCTGAGCGAGAACCGCGTCATCGCGGTGGTCGGCCTTTCGGCGGACTGGTACCGCCCCAGCTACTTCGCCGCGAAGTACATGATGGAGCACGGCTACCGCGTGATCCCGGTCAATCCGAAGTACCCCGAGATCCTCGGACAGAAGTGCTACGCGCGCCTCGAGGACGTCCCCGAGAAGGTCGGGATCGTGGACGTCTTCCGCAGGAGCGCCGACGTGCCGCCCATCGCGCAGTCCGCCATCCGGATCGGCGCGCGCGTGCTCTGGCAGCAGCTCGGCGTGCGCAACGAAGTCGCGCATGCCGCGGCGCAGGCGGCCGGCCTGGACAGCGTCATGGACCGCTGCGTGAAGATCGAGCATGGGCGCCTCTTCGGCGGGCTCAACTGGGTGGGCGTGAATACGCGCGTGATCTCGGCCAAGCGGCCCCGCTGGCTGGCGTACTGAGGTAAGCTTTTCCCATGGGGACAGATCGGGGAGCGGCGGGCATGCTGAGAATGTTCGAGGGGCGGTTCGGCCGGGTGGTGCTCGAGGAGCTGGCAGCAGGAGCACCGGTGCGCGCGGGAGAGGATCCGGCCATCGTGATGGTGCGCGGCACGGGCGAAATCCGCTTCCTCAATCCCGGCGAGTCCTGCACCGACGCCTACGGGGAGCGCGCCGTGGTGTTCCACGCGTCCAGCGCCTGGCTAGCGCAGGGCTTCCCGGCCGTATTCGCCGCGAACGGCGCCAAGGCTTTTCCGCAGCCGAGCGAGCCGCTCACCCCGAGGATCCGCCAGCTCGCCGAGGCGCTTTCGGTCGAGATGCTGAACGACCGCTTCATGTCCGCCGAGCGCCTCGAGTTCATGCTCGGGGAACTGGTGATTTCCATCCTCGATGCCTACCACGCCCGCCAGCACGCGGCGGCGACCTGGCGCGGCTCGCGGCTGGAGGACAGCCGCATCCGGCGCGCCGTGGCGCTTCTTCGCGAACGGCCCAGCAAGGAGATGAACATCGACGACCTGGCGAGCCAGGTCGGCCTCTCCCGCTCGCGCTTCTACGATCTCTTCCAGCTGTGCACCGGCTTCTCGCCGCGGGCCTACCTCGACCTGCTGTGCGTCGAGACCGCGATCACCCGCCTGGCAAGCGGCGAAGGGCGCATTTCCGACGTGTCTGCCGAGCTCGGCTTCTCCGCGCAGAGCAACTTCACGCGCTTTTTCCTGCAGCACGTCGGCGTGCCGCCCTCCGAGTACCGTCGCAGCTCCACCCGGAAAGAGCCGCCGCGCGGGTAAGCGGGGCGGGCGGGTCCATGGCTGACCGCAAGTTCGGCATCGAGACGCTGTGCCTGCACGCCGGCCAGATCCCGGACGCGGCGACCGGCGCCCGGGCGGCGCCGATCTACCAGACGACTTCGTTCGTCTTCGATTCGGCCGATCACGCGGCCAGCCTGTTCAACCTGCAGACGTTCGGCAACGTCTATTCGCGCATCTCGAATCCGACCGTTGCGGTGTTCGAGGAGCGCATGGCCGCGATCGAGGGCGGCCGCTCGGCGCTCGCCTCCTCGACCGGGCAGTCGGCGGAGGCTACCGCCATCCTCACGCTGTGCAAGGCCGGCGACCACATCGTCTCCGCCTCGACGCTCTACGGCGGCACGCACACGCTGCTGCAGGTGAACCTGCAGAAGCTCGGCATCGAGACCACCTTCGTCCATCCCGACGAGCCGGAGAACTTCAGGAAGGCGATCCGCGGAAACACCAAGCTGCTGTACGCGGAAACGCTCGGCAACCCGCTCATCAACATCGTGGACATCGAGGCGATCGCCAAGATCGCCCACGAAGCGCAGATTCCGCTGGTCGTGGACAACACGGTTCCCTCCCCGTACCTGCTGCGGCCGATCGAATGGGGCGCCGACGTGGTCATCCACTCGGCCACCAAGTACATCGGCGGCCACGGCACGACGATGGGGGGCGTGATCGTCGAATCCGGCAAGTTCGACTGGGGAAACGGCAAGTTCCCGGAGTTCACCACGCCCTCGCCCGGCTACCACGGCGTGATCTTCCACGAGACGTTCGGCGACTTCGGCTACACCATGAAGGCGCGCATGGAGATCATGCGCACGTTCGGTCCCGCGCTCTCGCCGATGAACGCCTGGCTCCTGCTGCAGGGCCTCGAGTCGCTGCATGTGCGGATGGAGCGCCATTGCGCGAATGCGCTGGCGGTTGCTTCGTACCTGAGGGACCACCCCCGGGTGGAGTGGGTGAACTATCCGGGCCTGCCGGGGAGCAAGTACTACGCCCTCGCGCGGAAGTACCTTCCGAAGGGCGCGTCGGGCCTGCTCAATTTTGGTGTCAAGGGCGGCGCGAAGGCCGGGGAGCGGTTCATCGAGGCGTCCCAGTTCATGAGCCACCTTGCGAACATCGGCGACGCCAAGACGCTGATCATCCATCCCGCGTCCACGACGCACCGGCAGATGAGCGACGAAGAGCAGCTCAAGGCCGGCGTGACGCCGGACATGATCCGCATGTCGGTCGGGCTCGAGACCCTCGACGACATCCTCTGGGACATCGACCAGGCACTCCAGGAGTCCGCGAAAGCATGATCAGCTACCAGATCGTCGAGCATGGCCGTCCCCTGCAGAAAGTCATCTCCGAGACGCCGCGGCCGAAGGGCAGCGAGGTTCTCGTCCGCGTGACGCGCTCCGGCGTATGCCATTCGGACGTGCACATCTGGGACGGATACTTCGACTGGGGCGGCGGCAAGCGCTTCTACGTGAAGGAGCGCGGCTGCGTGCCGCCCTTCACGATGGGTCACGAGCCCTTCGGCGTCGTGGAGGCGGTCGGCCCCCGCGTGCCCAAGGGAAAAGGCGGCGTGAAGGTCGGGCAGAAGCGGCTCGTCTATCCCTGGATCGGCTGCGGCAAGTGCGCGGTGTGCAAGGGCGGCCAGGACAACTACTGCATCTCGGGCTCGCGCTACCTCGGCGTCAACCGCGCCGGTGCCTATGCCACGCACGTGCTCGTCCCGGACGCAAAGTACCTCCTCGACACGAGCGGCCTCGACGACGCCTTTGCATCCACGCTCGCTTGCTCCGCGGTCACGGTGTACAGCGCGCTCAACAAGCTGCCTGCGCTGGGGCCGAAGGACCGGATCGCCGTGCTGGGTTGCGGTGGCCTCGGCCTGATCGCCGTATCGGTGCTCCGCGCCAAGGGGACGCGCAACATCGTCGCCTGCGACATCGACGATGCAAAGCTCGACGCAGCCCGGAAGCTTGGCGCCAGGGAAACCGTCAACACGCGAGCGCCCGACGCGCCGCAGAAACTGCAAGGGATCGCGGCCGCGGCCGATTTCGTCGGCAGTCCCGCCACCGCCGCTCTCGGGCTCGCCGCGCTGCGCAAAGGCGGCCGCTATGTGATCTGCGGCCTGTTCGGCGGCGAGCTCACGCACCCGCTGCCGCCGATCGCCCAGCGCGCCATCGGCATCGTCGGCTCCTACGTCGGCAGCCTGCAGGAACTGAAGGAAGTCGTGGCGCTGGCGAGGAAGGGGAAGATCAAGCCGACACCGGTGCAGGTGCGCCCTGCCGACCAGGCGAGCGCAGCGCTGGAAGAACTGAAGGAAGGCCGGGTGGTCGGGCGCGTGGTCCTGGACTTCGAGCGCGCTAGTTGAGCTTGTAGGACACGAGCTCGATTTCGTAGTCGGCGGCCTGCGTGTTGCCGCTCTGCGTGCGCAGACGAGACTTCACGAAGCGCTTGGCCTTTTCGGCGTACCAGAACGTTGCCACGCGGACCAGACGGGTGTTCCACTGCCGCGGCCCCTGGAGCTCGACCTCGACCTTGACCGTCTCGAAGGTGCCGGCGCGGGTCCGCACCGTCTCGCGTCCATCCGCCTTCACGCTGTAGGTGCAGTCGAGAAAGCGCGCGCAAAACGCGTCGTTCGCGGCCACGAGCTCCCGTATGCGCAGCTGGTCCGCCGCCTCGTCGAAGCTGAGCAGGTAAGGGGCGAAGTGCCAGACCGGGTACTGGATATGCAGCTCGGGCTGCGCCGAGTGCGCCCGGGACATCGGGTTGCCATAGCGCGTGAGCTCGTCGGTATCCAGGATGCCCTCCGGCGACACCGCGTTCACGGTCACCCTGGCTGTTCGCTTGTCCCGTCCGAAGGAATCCTTGTACTCGTACGTCCAGGTGTCCCCGACCTTCGGATAGCGCGGGTTGTCGACGCCCATCGCCACCGGGGTCGGCGCGACGCTCGCCACCTCCGCGCTCATGGGGGCCGGCGGCGCTTCGGATTGCGGCGGTTCCACTGTCGTCACGGGCGCAGGGGAAGGCGCCGCAGCCACAGGCTGGGCGACCGGCGTCGCGGCCACGGGGGCCGGGGTGGCGCGAATGCGCGCGAGGGCGGCGAAAGTCCCCTGGGGGTACTGGGAAAGGTAGGCCTTGTAGTCCTCGGGATTGGTGCTGTTCTTGATCGACTCCCAGAACACGACTTCGCGGTCGACCGCCGGAACGACCGGCGCCGCGGCCACCGGCGCGGGAGCAGGCGGCGGCGCGGGCGGCGGCTTGCCGGTCGCCTCGGCGCGGCGGCGCATCTCCGCTTCCAGCTCGGCGCGCTGCTTCGCGAGCATCTCCTGGATCATCTTCTGCATCTGCGCCTGCTGGGCGACCAGCTTGTCCTGCTCGCGTCGAACGGCTTCGGCCACCGCCTTCTCCAGCTGCGCCTGCTGCGCTTCGGCGGAGAGCGACGGATCCGGCGCGATGAAGAAGAAATCCCCCTTGAGCGAGGAGCTCTCCCAGGGGATCTGCCGGTCCCCGGTGTCGCGGCCCACGCCGCGCCGCACTTCCTTGAAGACCTGCTCGATCGGCAGGCCGGCGCGGGTGATGTTCGCGAGCAGGTGCTTGGTGTACAGGCCGTTCTCGCCATCCCCGTCGGACGCCACGGACCCTGGCGCGGTCGCGAAGGCGACCAGCGTTCCGGAGGGCGCGTCCATCTGCGCGAGGCCCTGCGCGCCAGAACGGAAGGAGCGCGTGAAGGGATTGTTGCGGCAGGCGTCCAGGATGATGAGATTCAGCGCGTTCTTGGCGCTGTCCATCTTGGCGAGGATAAAGTTCGCATCGAGCGCCCCGTCCTCCACTTCGTCTTCGCGCTCGATGTCCGCGTTGACCGGGATGAGGAAGTTGCGACCGCGAACCTGCATGCCGTGGCCGGCGTAGTAGAACAGGCCTACCCCGCCGGCCATCAGCTCGTCGCCGAAGGCACGGACCGCGCGGCGCATGGCAGTCAGCGTCGCGTCTTCGATCATCGTCACCTTGAATCCGGTTGCCGCGAGCGCCTTGGAAATGGCGCGAGCGTCGTTCACCGGATTCCGGAGCGGGGAGGTCTTGTAGGCGGAGTTGCCGATGACCAGGGCCACCCTGCGCTCGCCCGCCGGCGCAGGCGCGGACGGCTGGATCAGCAGCTGGCGATCCTGCGCGAACGCGGACGCGGCGAGCGCCATCGCCGCCAGCAGGATGATCCGGATTGCGTGCTGCGCCTTCCCCAAAGCGCCCTCCCGGCCGCTAGTTTAGCGGCGAAACGCGGGAGGCAGAACGCAGGGCGCACCTACAATTACGGGAATATGACGACACCCTTCTCGTGGCAGAACCCCTATGCCTGGCCGCGCAAGCCGGTGCTCGCGGCCAACGCCGTGGCGACTTCGCAGCCCCTCGCCGCCCAGGCGGGGCTGGAGATGCTCGCGCAGGGCGGCAACGCGGTGGACGCGATCCTGGCCACGGCGATCACCCTCACGATCGTGGAGCCGGTCTCCAACGGCATCGGCTCCGATGCCTACGCCATCCTGTGGGACGGCCGCCAGCTGCACGGCCTCAACGCCTCCGGCCGCTCGCCGGCCGCGTGGACGCCGGAGTACTTTGCCGGGAAAAGCGCCATGCCGACGCGCGGCTGGGACAGCGTGACGGTGCCGGGATGCGTATCGGCCTGGAAGGACCTCCATGGCCGCTTCGGCAAGCTGCCCTTCGATCGGCTGTTCCAGCGGGCGATCCGGTACGGTCGCGAGGGGTTCCTCGTATCGCCCACCGTGGCGATGCAGTGGGAGCGGCAGGTCGAGGAGCTGAAGGTGCAGCCCGGCTTCGCCGAGGCCTTCATGCCCGCTGGCCGGCCGCCCCATCCCGGGGAGCGTTTCCGCTTCCCCGCCGCGGCCGACGTCCTGGAGCAGGTGGCGCGCTCGGGCGGCGAGGCGTTCTATCGCGGCGCAATCGCGGAGAAGATCGAGGCGCATTCGCGCAAGCACGGCGGCGTCATGCGGGCATCCGACCTTGCCGCGCACAAGAATGACTGGGTGACGCCGCTGCGCATGGACTACCGCGGCTACACGCTGCACGAAATCCCGCCGAACGGCCAGGGCATCGTGGCCCTGATGGTCCTCGGAATGCTCGAGCATTTCGACGTACGCGCATTGGCCGTCGACGGCGTGGAAAGCGTGCACTTGCAAATCGAGGCCACGAAGCTCGCCTTTGCGGATGCCTGGCGCTACGTCGCCGACTCGGACTACATGAAGGACGTGCCGCCGCAGGCGCTGATCGACAAGGACTACCTGAAGTCGCGCGCGCGGCTGATCGACCTCAAGCGGGCGCAGGACTTCGGCCCGGGCAAGCCGCCGCAGGGCGGCACGGTTTACCTCACGGCCGCCGACAGCTCCGGCATGATGGTTTCGTTCATCCAATCAAATTACATGGGCTTCGGCTCGGGTGTGGTCGCCGACGGCGTGTCGATGCAGAACCGCGGCGCCACCTTCGTGCTCGGCGAGGGACATCCCAACCGCGTCGGGCCGCGCAAGCGTCCGTACCAGACCATCATCCCCGCCTTCGTGACCAAGGATGGCGCGCCGGTGATGAGCTTCGGCGTCATGGGGGGAACGATGCAGCCGCAAGGCCATGCGCAGGTGATGGTGCGCATCGCCGACTACGGCCAGAGCCCGCAGGCCGCGTGCGACGGCCCGCGCTTCCGCTTCGTGCAGAAGATGGACGTGAGCGTCGAGGAAGGCGGCTTCGCCCCGGCCACCCTGGAAGGCCTCCAGGCACGCGGCCACCGCATCGTCACGATCGACGACTACAACCAGTTCGGCAGCGCGCAGCTGCTCTGGAAGCTCGACGGCGGCTACTTCGCGGCCAGCGACCCGCGACGCGACGGCGCGGCCGTCGGCTTCTGATGCTGACGATCTGGGGCCGGGCGAACTCGGTCAACGTCAAGAAGGCGCTCTGGGCCGCCGAGGAGCTGGGACTGCAGTACGAGCGCATCGACGCGGGACTGCAATACGGGATCAACAAGACGCCGGAATACCTGGCGATGAATCCGACCGGCCTGGTGCCGACGATGCGCGATGGCGATTTCGTCCTCTGGGAATCGCACACCATCGTGCGCTACCTGTGCGCGAAGCACGCCACCGGCACGCTCTGCCCGGCGGACCCGCGCGAGCGCGCCGACGCGGAACGCTGGATGGACTGGGCGTTCACCTTCCAAGGCACGATGCGTAACGTGTTCTGGGGGCTCATCCGCACGCCGCCGGAGAAGCGCGACCCCAAGGCGATCGAGGAAGGCCGCCAGCGCAGCGCGGAGCTCCTCGCCATTCCCGAGCGCGTGCTTGCCGGCCGGCGCTACATCACCGGCGAGCGCTTCACCATGGGAGACATCCCCCTCGGCTGCGAAGTGCAGCGCTGGATGCGCGTGCCGATCGACAGGCCGCGCTTCCCGAACCTCGAGGCCTGGTTCGAGCGCCTGCGCGAGCGCGCGCCGTTCGGAAAATGGGTCGACGTACCGCTAACGTGAGGCGGCCGGTCCGGGCGGCTTGACGCGAAGCGCGTCGGAGCGCGCGAAATCGCGCGCCCTGGCATAGAACGCTTCCAGGCTGCCGCTTTCGCGCAGCACCTGCTCGAGCTGCGGAACCAGCTCGTTGTACAGCGCGATGGCGACGAGAAAACCGTTGCTCGCCTGCGCCGGGACGCGCTGCGGGTGCTCGGCGCGCAGGCGAGCGAACTCGGCCTCCTTGGCCGCGCGCAGCGCTTCCGGCGAGGCGCCGCTCGCGTACACCGCCGCGAGGCGCGCACGGGCCGCCTTCACGCTGGCGGCGAGCGCCTTGCGCCGCGCCTGCGCCGTGCGAAAGGCTTCGAGCTCCTGGGGACGTCCCTCGGCCACCAGCCAGCGCTTGACGCCCTCCTCCTCCACTACCACTGCGAAGGACTCGTTGAACGTGGTATTGCCCTTCGCGTACACGACCTGGTGCGCAAGCTCGTGGAAAATGAGGCGCGCCAGCTGCCCGTCGGAGTAGCGGATGAAAGTCGAGAGCAGCGGGTCGTCGAACCACCCGAGGGTCGAGTACGCCGGCACGCCGCCGACGTAGACATCCAGCCCCTGCGCCTTGAGCTTTTCCGCATGCCGGCGCGCGTCCGCTTCCGAGAAGAAGCCGCGATACGCCACGCAGCCGGTCACCGGGAAGCATTCCCGATGCGGCTCGACGGAAAATTCCGCCGCCGCGAACACGTTGTATACGACGTAGGAACGCCCGATGTCGGCATACGAGAGGTAGCTGCCATTGTCGGGAAGGCCGAGCGAGTGCGACGCGAAGGCCCGGATGCGCTGCGCCACTTCCAGCCGCTGGCGCAGGTCGGGGGGCGTGGCGGGATCGGCGAGCAGCGCATCGATCGGGCGTGCAGCCGCCATCACCCCCAGGTGGCCGCCGATCGCCTGGCGGTAGTAGCCGATCGTGTCGCAGCCGCCCAGCAACGCGGTGCAAGCCAGCGCCAGGAAGACGCGCGTCATTCGAACCGCCCGTTTTCGAGGAACCCGCATGCGAGGCGCGCGACCCTGCCGGAAACGACGAGCGCGCTGTGGCCGAGCGGCACCAGCGTGCGGCACGCCATGCCTTCCACTTCGGTTTCGGTTACGCAGACCACGCCGTCATTCTGTCCCGGCAGGCGGCCGAAGGCGCGTCCCAGGCCGAGCGGCGCAGTGCCCGCGATCACGCCGAGCGGCTCGCTGCGCTGCCAGCTCGCCCGCCGCTCGTTCCACAGCGCAGCGCTCGCGCCCATCATCCAGGCGCCCCACCGCGCGGCCCCGAAGCGCCGCCCGGCGAAGCAGCCGCGCACCGGCGAGCCGAGCAGCAGCGCCGACGACACCGCCAGGCCCGGGTGCCGGTTCAGCGTCTCGAGGATGAGCAGCCCGCCGAGGCTGTGGCCGACGAAATGCGGCCGCGGTATCGCGGAAGCGAAGCGCGCCAGGCGCTCCACGTTCGGCTCCAAAGGGCTGCGGCCGTGGTAGGCGAAGACATGGGTGGCATAGCCGGCGGCGCCAAGCCGTCCGGCGAGGAACAGCATTGCGGCGGCCGGCACCCAGAGGCCGGGGACGAGGACGACGTGCTGCTTCACCGCGCTGCCGGACCCTCCGCGGCCGCGGAATCGGCGCGCGCAAAGATTGCGCTCGCGCGCACGATGCGGCGCCCGGCGGCGACGAGGTAGCAGTTCGCAAAGGCCAGACGCGCGCCCATGCGCTGGATCTCGACTTCCGACTGGATCCAGTCGCCGACGCGCGCCGCGCCCGCGTAGTCGACCGCCAGGTGCGCCGTCACGAAGGAGACTTTGCCCCCCATCTTCGCGTGCATCGCGTAGCCGAGCGAAAGGTCGGCGAGCGTCGCGAGCACGCCGCCGTGGCAGATGCCGCGCGAGTTCGTGTGCTTCGCCTCTAGGCGCAGGCCGATCGAGAGCTCCCGCCCCTTCGCCGCCTTGCGGGCATAGAGCGGCCCGACCAGAGCATTGAACGGGCTCAAGCCGGTGAGGGCGCGGAAGCCCGCCGGCGTGCGCGCCTTCATGCCTTCTTTACCGCGTCGAGAAGGGCGCGCGCCCGGTGGACGATCGGGTAATCGACCATCTGCCCGTCGACCTGGATCGCCGCCGCCCCGCGCGCTTCGGCCTCGGCAAACGCGGCGACGATGCGCTCGGCCTGGGCAAGCTCTTCGGGCGTCGGCATGTACGCGGCGTTCACCGGGTCGATCTGGTCCGGATGGATGCACAAACGCCCCTGGAACCCGCCGCGGCGACTGCGCTCGAGCGCGCGGCGGAAGCCTTCCGGCTCCTTGAGGTGGAACCACGGACTGTCGAGCGGGTTCTCGAGGCCCGCCGCGCGCGAGATCATCACGAGCCGCGCGCGCGCCTCGGCGAGCTCGGGCTCGTCCATCGAGACCGAAAGTCCGACGTCGTTCGCGAAATCCCCCGCGCCGAAGGCCACGCGCTTCACGCGCCACGGCACCGGTTTGTAGGTCCGGAGGCTACCCGCCTGCACGATGCGCTCGATGCGCTGCACGCCGGCGCCCGTCTCGAGCTGTGGAATGAGGTCGAGCGTGCCTTCGGCGATGCCCCGCTCGCGCTCCAGGTTCGCAAGCAGCCAGTCGACCGCATGCAGCTCCGCGGCGCTCTCCACCTTCGGCAGCACGACGCCGTCCACGCCGGGATGGATGGTCTCGACGAGGTCGGCGTAGCAGAACGGCGTCGACGCGGCGTTCACGCGCACGTAAACCCGCGGCTTGCGCGGCCTGCGCACGGCCTCGGCGATCAGCTTGCGCGTGCCCGGCTTGTCCGACGGCGCAACGGAGTCTTCCAGGTCGAGGATGACAGCATCAGCCGCAAGGGTGAGCGCTTTCTCCACGCGGCGCGCCACGTTGCCGGGCGCGAAGAGGAACGATCGATTCAGTGGCATGCAGACATCTCCTTTACTTCAGCTCGCGCCGGTCGCCCCAGGCCGGGTACGGCAGCTGATATCGGGCGGTGGCCGCCGCTTGCGGCCAGACGATTTCGTGGCGGCCGAGGAGCACCTGCACCACGAGCGGATGCAGCCCAAGCTGCTCTCCGGTCTTCGGATCGACGCGGTACTCGCCCAGCACCGTGCCGGTGCGAAGGCCTGCGAGGGCCTCGCGCAGCTTCTCGGAATCGACGCTCCCCGCCCGTCGCAGCGCTTCCGCCAGCACCTGGCCGGCGGCGTAGCCCTCGGCGCCCGCTGGGCCCGGGTCACGCTTCCACTTCGAGCGGAAAGCCCGCACGAAAGCCGGGTTGCCGGCATACGGGGCCTGCGTGTGGTAGGCCGTTTCACCGAGCGTGAACTCGGCGTCCTGGCCGAGGAACGCCAGGAGGCGCGCATCGGCCGCGCCGCGAACGAAGAAAAGCCGCGGCGCGTAGTCCAGCTTGCGGAAGGTCTTCGCCATCTCGGCTGCGTCGCCCGCCTCGCCGAAGGCGATCCAGGCTTCGGCGCCGGCGGCCTTCGCCGCGTCCACCTGGAGCGCGAAGTCCTGGATGCCGCCGCCGTAGGGCAGCACCGTCGGCGCGGCGATGCCGGCTCGCGCGGCCGATGCGTGCGCGGCGGCCGCCATCTCCGTGGAGGCGGGATCGTCGCGGGCGAGAATGATCGCGCGTCGCAGGCCGGCCGCACGCGCGAGCTCGAGCACCTGCGCACCGTACGCGTTGTACGGAACCGCGGTCTGGAACACGTAGCGCGGCGAGCGCTTGTGAACGGCGCGGGACCATCCCGCGCCGTTGATGAGCACGCGACGCGCGGATTCGGCTTCCGCGGCCGCAACCAGCGTCGCGGCGGTGCCGTAAGGACCGATGAGCGCATCGGCGTTCTCGCGGATCAGCTGCGCGTAGAGCATGCCGGCGCGCGCAGCTTCCGAGCGATCGTCGAGCAGGCGCAGCTCGACGCGCCGGCCCGCCAGGCCGCCCGCAGCGTTCAGTTCCTCCTGCCAGAGCTGCAGGCCGCGCGCATAGTCGGCGGCGAGGTCGGCGTGCGCGCCCGTTTGAGAGACCGCGGCGCCGACGACGAACGCGGGCTGGGCCTGCGCCCCGGCGGCGCACAGCAGCGCAAGGATTAGGAAGCGCCTAGTAGTCGATCCGGTCATCGACGGCGTGGCCGCGCATCGGAATGAGCGCGGAACGCTCGAAAGTCATGAACACCGTCCCGTCCGCCTTCTTGCCCGTGGTGCGCACCGTGACGATGCCGTGGTGCGGCCGCGATGCGGATTCCCGCTTGCCGATGACTTCGGACTCCGCGTAGATCGTGTCCCCGGCGAACACCGGAGCGGTCAGGCGGATCTTGTCCCAGCCGAGGTTCGCGACGGTCTTCTGGCTCACGTCCGACACGCTCATCCCCGTGACGATGGCGAGCGTCAGGCAGGAGTTCACGAGCGGCTTGCCGAAGTCCGTGGCGGCGCCGTACGCGGCGTCGATGTGCAGGGGGTGCTGGTTCATCGTCAGGAGCGAGAACCAGCTGTTGTCCGCCTCGCTGAGCGTGCGCCCGGGACGGTGCTCGTAGACGTCCCCGACCTCGAAGTCTTCGAAATAGCGGCCCGCCGACTCGCGAAAGCGCTTCGGCCCGACTTCCTTTGCGCGGCTTACCATAAGAGAATCCTGTGAGGATGACTCAACAGACTGCGGCCTCGGCCCTTCAGTCCCGGCTGGCCGCCATTGTAGGCGCTGGCAACGTCCTCACGGACCCGGCGGACACGAAACCGTACCTCACCGACTGGCGCCGGCTCTATACCGGCGTCGCGGAATGCATCGTGCGCGCCGCAACGACCGAGCAGGTTGCGAGCGTCGTAAGCCTCTGTCGCGACGAGCGCGTGTGCATCGTTCCGCAGGGCGGCAACACCGGGTTGTCCGGCGCGTCGGTGCCGGCCGGCGCCGGGCGGCAGATCGTGCTGTCCCTGTCTCGAATGAACCGCATCCGCGGCATCGATCCGCTGAACGACACGATCACCGTCGAGGCGGGATGCGTACTGGCTGCGATCCAGGCCGCGGCCGAAGAGGCCGGCCGGCATTTCCCCCTCTCCCTTGCGGCGGAAGGGAGCTGCCAGATCGGCGGCAACCTGTCGACCAACGCGGGCGGCGTGAACGTCCTTCGCTACGGCATGGCGCGCGAGCAGGTCCTCGGGCTCGAGGTCGTCCTGCCCGACGGTCGGGTCTGGGACGGCCTGCGGGGCCTGCGCAAGGACAACACGGGCTATGACCTGAAGCAGCTGTTCGTCGGCGCCGAAGGCACGCTGGGCATCATCACCGCGGCGGTGCTCAAGCTGCGCCCACGACCCAGCGCAAGCGCAACGGCCTGGCTCGGCATCGCGACCCCGCGTGCGGCCGTGGAACTGCTCGGCCTCCTGCGCGAGCGGCTGGGCGAGCGCATCAGCGCGTTCGAGCTCCTGTCGCGCGCATGCCTGGACGCGGTGCTGAAGCACATGCCGGACACGCGCGACCCGCTGCCCGCGCCACATCCCTGGTACGTACTGGTCGAGGTCGCCGACACGGCCGAGGCGGCGGTCCTGCGCGAACAGGCGGAACAGGCGCTCCTCGACTGCACCGAGCGCGGCACCCTGCGCGATGCGGTCCTCGCGCAAAGCGACAACCAGGCACGCGAGCTCTGGCGCATCCGCGAGACCATTCCGGAGGCGCAGTTCACGAACGTGAAGCATGACGTGTCGGTGGCGGTGTCCAGTATTCCCGAGCTCGTCGAGCGCGCCGAGGAGGCGTTGCGGCGGGCTTTCCCGCAGGTGCAGCCCTACATCTTCGGGCACGTCGGCGACGGCAACCTCCACTACAACGTCGGGCCGGAGTCGCTCGTTCCGCAGCGACCGGCGGTGAACCGCATCGTCTATGACGCAGTGGCGGCGCTGGGCGGCTCGATCTCCGCCGAACACGGCCTCGGGCAGCTCAAGCGCGAAGAAATCCTGCGGCACAAGAGCGACGTGGAGCTGGACCTCATGCGCGCCGTGAAGCGCGCGCTCGACCCGGAAGGGCTGATGAATCCCGGAAAGGTCCTCTAGCGCTTCTCGAGCGCGAGCGGCGCGCCGGCGAACGTTCCGGTCATCGCCCGCGCCCCGACGCGTCCCCGGAAGCGCCCCGCCGGCGTGTCCCAGGTAATGTCCTCGCCGGAAAGCCGCGCGCCCGTTACTGCGACCGGCCGCCCGTCGCGCCGGGCCTCGACTTCGATCTGCTGGAAGTTCTGGTGCACGACAACGTCCCACCCGCTCCCGGTCCAGCGCCCCCGCGCCTTTGCGGGCACCACCCAGAGGTGGATGGTGCTGTGGTCCCCCTGGCGCTCATGGCGCTGCGCGAGGCGCAGCGTGTGCGTCCGGTCGGGCGGCCAGCCGACCATCGCGAACGCATGCGAGACAATGCGCGTTCCGGGGCGCAGGTCGTCCAGGAGCTTGGGCTGCAAGCGGTTGATGAGCGCCGGCAGCAGGTACACCGTCACGACGCTTGCCTGCGAAAAATCTTCCCGCAGCACGTCCGCATGGACGAACCGCACGCGGTCCACGACGCCCGCGGCGCGTGCATTGCGGTTCGATTCCTCCACCAGCGCCGCATCGATCTCGATGCCCAGTCCGCGCGCGCCGAACTCGGCGGCCGCCGTAATCGGAATGCGGCCGTCGCCGGAACCGAGGTCCACGACGAGATCCGAGGGACCCGTGCCTGCAAAGCGAAGCATGCTGACGACGACGTCGGCGGGCGTCGTGACGAACGGCGCAGTTTGTTCCCCCTCCTGCGCGAGCGCCGCGCCGGTCAACAGCCAGAGGGCGACGAAAAAACAGCGCTTCATCGCGCAGCGCGCGTATCGGACGGGACGAGCAGGCTTTCGATCTGCGCGCGAACGGCCGCGCTCGACCAGTCGAGCTCCCCGAAATGGCGGTAGCGCATCCGGCCGTCCGGGGCGACGACGAAGGTTGCGGGAAGGACCCTCGCCCCCCAGGCGCGGGTCACCGTGGTATCCCGGTCGAGCAGGATCGTGAACCGCACCGGAAGGCTCGCGGCATATTCGCGCGCCACCCGCTCGCTTTCTCCCACGTTGACGGCAAGGATGGCGAACGGCCGGCCCGCCATCTGGGCGCGCAAGCGCTCGATGCTCGGCATTTCCGCACGGCAGGGCCCGCACCAAGTGGCCCAGAAGTTCACCAGGACGACCTGGCCTTTGTAGTCCTGGAGGCGGTGCACGTTGCCCTCCAGGTCTTTCAGCTCCAGCGGGGGCGGCACGCCGCCCGACGGCTGGAGCGGCTGCGCGACGGCGACCGACGCGGCAAGCAGGAAGATGGCGAGGGCAGCGCGAGCCACGCATCGAATGTACCGGAAAACAACTCCTATAATCCGCGCGCATGACGCTGCCCGAATTCCTCAGGCTCGCGCCACGCGGCGACCTGTGGATCTTCGGCTACGGCTCGCTCATGTGGTCGCCCGGCTTTCGCTGCAGCGAGAAGTCGCCGGCGAAGGTGCACGGCTATCACCGCTCGCTGTGCGTGTACTCGCACCGCTATCGCGGCACGAAAGCACGCCCGGGCCTCGTCATGGGCCTTTGCCGCGGCGGCTCGTGCTGGGGCATGGCCTTCCGCATCGCCGCGCACCAGGCGCCTCGCGTCCTCGCCAACCTGTGGCGGCGGGAGATGCGCAACCGCGTGTATGAAGCGCGCTTCGTCCCGGCGCGCATCCGCGGCGGCCGGCGCGTGCAGGCGCTCGCCTTCGTCGCGGATCCGATCCATGCCCAGTTTGCCGGCGACCTGAGCCTGCGCAGGACCGCCGAGCTCGTGCTGCAGGGGCGCGGCGAGCGCGGGCGGAACCTCGACTACGTCAGCTCCACGATCGCGCACATGCACGAGCTCGGGTTGCGCGACCCCCACCTCGATCGCATCCTGCTGGCGGTGCTTTCTCTCCAGGCCCGGCGGCGGGCGAAAGGCGCCTAGCCGCGCGCCTTCGCGACTGCAGCGGCCATGCGCTGGAGCGCATCCCCCAGGCGGCTTCGCTGCGTACCGAAGTTGAGCCGCACAAATCGCGGCGCGCCGAACTGCGCACCCGGGGAAAGGGCGAGGCCATGGGAAAGGAAATGCTGCGCAGGGTCCTCGACCGCCAAGGGCGTGCAATCGATCCATGCGAGGTAGGTCGCTTCGACGTGCGCAGCGCCGAGACCCATGGCTTGCAGTGCCTGCTCGACCGCGTCGCGGTTGGTGCGCAAGTAGGCGACCTGTGCGGCGAGCCAGTCATCGGCCTCGCGGTAGGCGGCGAGCGCGGCCACATAGCCGAAAACGGAAGGGCCGGGGAGCGCGTGCGCCTGCAGGTCGGCCGAGAATGCGCGCCGCAGCGCCGGATCCTCGATGATCGCCCACGCGCAGCCCGCGGCCGGGAAGTTGAAGGCCTTGTTGGGCGACATGAGCGTGACGGTGCGCCGGCAGACCGAAGGATCGAGGCTGGCGATCGGCACGTGCCGCCGGCCCGGCTCGAGGACCAGGTCGCAGTGGATCTCATCGGAGATGATCAGCGCATCGCCGGATGCGCTCGCGAGGTCCGTGAGCTCCTGCCGCGTGAACACCGTGCCGCCGGGATTCTGCGGATTGCAAAGGAAGAAAAGCCGCGTGCGGGGTCCGACGGCCGCCCGGAACGCGTCGAGGTCGTACACCCAGCGGCCGCGATCGAGGACGAGCGGCACGTCGGTTCGGCGTCGCGGCGCAAGCTCGGGGGCGCGCGTCAGGTGGTGGTAAACGGGCGTGGGCACGACGACGTGGTCGTCGGCGCTGCTCAGCGTTCGCGCCGCATGGTGCAGCCCAGGCACCACGCCGGGCAGGAAAACAATCCACTCCGGCTCGATGCGCCACCCATAGAGCCGCGCCGCGCGCTCCACGATTGCCTCGCGGAGCTGCGGCGGCGCGCCTGTGTAACCCAGGACGCCGTGCTCCACGCGCGCAAGCAGCGCCTGCAGGACGCTCGGCGGGGCCCTGAAGTCCGTGTCGGCCACCCAGAGCGGAATGACGTCGGTGCCGGCATGCCGGTCCCATCGCATGCTCCACGTTCCAGCACGGTCGACGCGGACATCGAAATCGAAGGCGCTCAATCGAGCCTCGCGGCCATCCCTTGAAGGCCGTCGCACGCCGGGTATCTTTCCAGGACGAGCGGATCATGGCCGGGAATGATGTGCGCCGGCGAATCCGCCAGGGCGCGTACCTTCTCGTAGCCGGCAAGCATGTCGGGAACCGACCACACGATCGGATAGGGCCGCGCCTGCTCGATGTTGGCGTAGAAGTGGCTAGCGTCCGAGGCGAGCACCAGCCAGCCGCGACGGGTGCGTACCCGGACGACCTGCAGGCCCATCGTATGTCCGCCAATCAGGTGCACGGAAATACCCGGAAAGAGTTCCGCATCGCCGTCCTGAAAGCGCACCCGGCCCGCGTACGCGCGTCGCACCAGGCCGACGACGTCCTCGACGTCGAAGGCGCCGCGGTGGCGCGACTCGGCCATTCCGCGACCCGTCGCGAAGCGCATCTCGAGATCCTGCAGGTGGAACGTTGCCGCAGGGAAAAGCTCGAAGTTGCCGACGTGGTCGTAGTGCAGGTGCGTGATGATGACGTCGCGAACCGTCTCCGGCCGGGCGCCGAGCGCGCGCAGCCCGTCGCCCGGGCAGCGCAGGTGCTCGCGCCGGCGCCGCTTCGCCACCGCTGCGGAAAACCCGGTGTCCACCGCGATGTCACCGGAGGGCCCGCGCACCAGCCAGACGAAATAGTCGAGGGGCATCGGGCCGTCGTGCGGGTCGCCGTGCAGGAAGTTCTCCGCCGCACGTCGCTCGTGCCGAGCGTACTTGATCGCGTAGACCTCGTGCACGCTCACGCGATGCGGATCCGCGCCATCTTCCTCTTGCCCGCCTGCAGCACGAAGGACGCCCCCGCCGCCAACCGCAGCGCGCGGTCCGACACCACGTTGCCGTCCATCTTCACCCCGCCCTGCTCGATGAGGCGTTGCGCCTCCGAGGTGCTGGGCACGAGGCCCGCCTGCTTGAGGGCCTGGGTGATCGGCAGCCCGCCCGGGGGCGCCTGCAGGTTGAATTCAGGCAGATCCTCGGGAATCTGGCCGTGGCGGAAGCGCTGCTCGAACGCGGTTTCGGCGCTCTCGGCGGCAGCCGCGCCGTGGAAGCGGGCGACGATCTCCTTGGCGAAGAGCACCTTGACCTCGCGCGGGTTGCGGCCGCCTTCCACCTCCTCCTTCCACTTGCGCACCGCGGCGAGGGGCTGGAAGGACAACAGCTCGACGTAGCGCCACATCAGCGCATCCGAGATGGACATCAGCTTGCCGAACATCTCCCGGGGCGCTTCCGCGATCCCGACGTAGTTCCCCAGCGACTTGGACATCTTGTCGCGGCCATCGAGGCCCTCGAGGAGCGGCATGGTCAGGATGCACTGCGGCTCCTGGCCGAAATCCTTCTGCAGCTCGCGTCCCACCAGCAGGTTGAACTTCTGGTCGGTACCGCCAAGCTCGACGTCGGCCTTCATCGCGACCGAGTCGTAGCCCTGCATCAGCGGGTAGAGAAGCTCGTGCACGGCGATGGGCTGGTTGCTGCGGAAGCGCTTGCTGAAATCGTCGCGCTCGAGGAGGCGCGCCACCGTGTAGCGCGAGGCGAGCCGGATCATGCCCTCCGCGCCGAGCTTGTCCGACCACTCCGAGTTGAAGAGGATGTCGGTCTTCTCCGGATCGAGGATCCTGAAGACCTGCTCCCGGTAGGTCTGCGCGTTCTTCAGGATCTCCTCGCGCGTCAGCGGCGGGCGCGTCTGGTTCTTCCCTGTCGGGTCGCCGATCATCCCGGTGAAATCGCCGATCAGGAACTGGACCTGGTGGCCGAGCTCCTGGAAGTGGCGCAGCTTGTTGATGACGACCGTATGACCCAGGTGCAAGTCGGGCGCCGTCGGGTCGAGCCCGAGCTTGATGCGCAGCTTGCGCCCCGTCGCCAGCTTGCGAGCGAGCTCCTCCGCGACGATCAGCTCGTCGCAGCCCCGACGAATGGTCTCAATGGCCTGTTGGATGGAAGACATTGTTGGTTTGAAGGCCGCGCCTTCTTTGCTAGACTGCGGCCGAACGATCACCCAAGATTCTGAAAATCAATGAATTTTAGCGGAAGCACCGGACCCCGGCGGCTGCTCGTCAAGGCGGTGGCCGTGCTCGTGCTCGCCGCATCCGGCGTGGTCGCCTTCGCCACCATCGCCCCGGACCCGCACGCCGAGCTCGCGCAGATCACGCGCGCTTCGGTGGAACCGATTCCCATTCATCCGGACCAGGTTCTGGAAACGCCCGAGGCCTATGTCGCCGAGGAGCGCTACCAGCGCGGCGATACGCTTGCGGCGTTCCTCGCGCGCCTTGGCATCGCGGAACCGGAAGCGGCGAAGCTCGCGCGCCTGCGGGCCGTGCAGCAGCTGCGCCCCGGGACGTTCGTGCGGGCCGAGATCGGCGACGACGGCCTTCCGCGCACGGTGAGCTTCCTCACAGGGCGCGACAGCCTGATGCAGATCGTCGCGCAAGGCGAGGGACCGGCCCTGGAATACCACGCCGGCGAGGTCGCCTCTCCGCTGCAGCAGCGGGTCGCCATGAAATCGGGGACGATCCGCTCGTCGCTCTTCGCCGCGACGGATGCCGCGGGCATTCCCGATGCGGTCGGGATGCAGATCGCCGACATTTTCGGTGGCGACGTGGACTTTCACCGTGACCTCCGCAAGGGAGACCGCTTCGCGGTCGTGTACGAGGAGCACCATTTCGCCGGCACGCCGGTGCGCGCCGGCCGCGTTCTCGCCGCCGAGTTCACGAACAACGGCCGCACGTTCCGGGCGGTCCTCTACGGCAAGAGCTACTACACACCCGAAGGGAAGAACCTCCGCAAGGCGTTCCTGCGCTCGCCGCTCGAGTTTTCCCGCGTTTCGTCCGGCTTCGGCATGCGGCGCCATCCGATCGCGCATTCCTGGCGCGCGCACAAGGGCATCGACTACGCAGCGCCGATGGGCACGAGGGTACGCGCGGTGGGCGATGGCATCGTCGAATTCGCGGGCAAGAAGGGCGGCTACGGCAACGTGGTGATCCTGCGCCACCACGGCCAGTACGCCACGCTTTACGCGCACCTCAGCCGCATCGACGTCAAGCGCGGCGAGCGGGTCATGCAGAACGATTCCATCGGCAGCGTGGGGCGCACCGGCTGGGCGACGGGCCCGCATCTGCACTATGAGTTCCGCGTTGCCGGCGAGGCGCGCAATCCCTTCTCCATCGCGATGCCCGCGGCGCTCCCCGTGCCGCCGCAGGAGATGGCGCTCTTCCGCGAGCACGCCGAACCGCTTGCCGCGCGGCTCGAGCTGCTCGCGAACAGCAACCTGGCGCTGCTCGAGTAATCAGCGGTACAGCAGGAACGGCTCGCGCTCGGCGCGCCAGCTCTCTTCATCCGCTTTCGCCATGCGCTCGAGATCGGCCGGCGTGGCGTGCGCGTCGTCCACCCATTCCCGCAAGAGCGGGCCGCCGTTGATGAGGTCGATGGCCAGTCGGTCATGCTCGTACTCGTAGGGGAAATCGCGCCAGAGCGCGTAGTCCGGACGCAGCCGCCTGAGCGCCTTGAATGCGAGCGCCACGAGGCGCCAGGGCCGGAACCGCTCGTGCAGGTAGCCCCGGTCATCGACGTGGATCTGCAGCCCGCCGCAAAGCTTTCCGGCGTGCTTGTGGAACGTCGGCTCGAACCAGCATTCGCGCAGGCCGCATCCGTGCAGCCAGTCGGGCGCCTGGGCACGCATTTCCCGCAGCAGCGCCCGCGGATCGATGTCCGGCGCGCCGAAGAGCTCCAGCGGCCGGGTCGTCCCGCGCCCTTCCGAAAGCGTCGTCCCCTCCAGCATCACGGTGCCGGCATAGCAGCGCGCCATCGACACATTCGGTGCATTCGGACTGGGGTTGACCCATGACCGGTCCGCCGGCCAGCCGTACCCCGGGGCGGCGGCAGGGTTCCACCCTTCCATCGGGATCGCACGCCAATCGACGTCCAGCTTCAGGGTCCTGACGAACCAGTCCGCGAGCTCGGCCATGGTGAGGCCGTGCCGCATGGGCAACGGCCCGGCACCCACGAAGCTTTCCCAGCCACCACGCAGGCGCATTCCCTCCGCCGGACGGCCCGCAGGATTCGGACGGTCGAGGACCCATACCGCCTTGCCATGAGCCGCCGCCGCCTCCAGCACATAGCGCAAGGTGGTGATGAAGGTGTAGATGCGGCAGCCGAGGTCCTGCAGGTCAACCAGCAGGACGTCGAAGGACTCCAGCATCTGCGCCGTCGGCCGGCGCACTTCTCCGTACAGGCTGAAGACCGGGATGCGATGGTCCGGATCCAGGAAATCGGGTGACTCCACCATGTTGTCCTGCTTGTCGCCGCGCAAGCCGTGCTGCGGCCCGAAGGCCGCGCTCAGACGCACACCGGGCAGCGCGGCAAGCGCATCCAGCGAGTGCTCGAGCCCGTTCGTCACCGAAGCGGGGTGGGCGAGCAGCGCAACACGCTTTCCGGCGAGCGGACGCTGCAAGGCGGGATCGGACACCAGCCGGTCAATCCCGAATTTCATCGAGCCTCATTGCAAATGCATCCGGGTGGTGGAAATCGGGCTTGCCCGGCGCGTGACGCAACGCCCAGTACGCAAGCCCGCCGGCCTCCTCGATTACGGCCGACAACGCGAGGACAGCATCTTCCGGTGCGGGGATCTCGCATTCAAGTACCCAGTCGCCGGCGAGGGTGGACGTCCTTACCTGCAACGGCTCCTCGAGCTTGGTACGCCCCGAGCGATACGCATCGAAGCGATAGGCGGCGTACTCCCCGGAGGGGGAGAAGTTGAACTCGTGGTACGACGGTCCTTGTGCCCGGGTGAACGCCTCGAAGCAGGTACCCTGCCACAGGTCGTCCGCGAAGGTGGGCGGACGGAGCGCCGGAATGCGCACCTTGGCGAGATCGCCCTGTAGGCGGTAGGCAAGCGCAAGCCGACCCGCGGGCCTGCGCTCGATGCGGACTTCGATGCGCTCGACCGCCCGGCAGGGCGAGTCGGGATGGGGAACTAGACGGAGAACGACGAACCGCAACCGCAGGTGCTCTGCGCGTTGGGGTTCTTGATGACGAACTGCGCGCCCTCGAGGCCTTCCTGATAGTCGATCTCGGCGCCCGTCAGGTACTGGTAGCTCATCGGGTCGATGAGCAACCGCACGCCGTTCTTCTCCATCACGGCGTCGTCCTCGTTCTGCACTTCGTCGAACGTGAAGCCGTACTGGAATCCGGAGCAGCCGCCGCCGGTGACGAAGACCCGCAGCTTGAGATCGGGGTTGCCTTCTTCCTCGATGAGGGACTTCACTTTGTTGGCCGCGCTGTCGGAGAAGACCAGCGGAACCGGCATTTCGGTGACTGCATTCATTCGTTTCGCTCCTGAGTCGATCGGGCCCGGCGTCAGCCGCCCGAAGCCAGCTTCAGTTCCACGCCCTTCGCTTCCGCCGCGCGGTGCACCAGGCGGCCTTCCACCACCGCGCCCTGCTGGATCTCGATGCTCTTGTAGTGCACGTCACCTTTGACCCGGGAGCTCGCCTGGAGTTCGAGGGTCTCGGTCGCGTGCACGGGACCGTTGATGGTGCCGTTCACGACGATGTGGGCCGCCTGCACCTCGCCATCGATCCTCGCTTCCGAAGAAACGACCAGCGTGCCGGGCTGGTCGGCGACGCAGGCGACGTTGCCGCGGACCATGCCGTCGACGCGAAGGCCGCCGGTGAAGATCACGTTGCCCTCGATGCGAGTCGTGGTACCTATGAGGCTGTCGATCCGGTTCTGCGGCTTGCTCGTCTTGTTGAACATCGTTCCCCTCCCTATCCGAGCGTGACCGAGTGCGTCGCCCGCGGCTGCGCCGCATTCCCTTCGTAGACGCGCACCTGCACGCTTTCGACTTTCGCTTTCGGACTTACCCGGAAGGTCCCTTCGACCCTCTGGAAGTACTTGAATCCAAGCTTGAAAGCGCCTGCGCCGAGATCGCCCGGCTCAGGGAAGCTCATGATAGCACTGCGTCCCCCTTCCGTCAGGTTGACGGCGAGCTCGAGCCGTCCATGGAACTCGCGCTGCTGGCGCGTCGTCGGCGTAAGCAGAAGGACGCGGTAGCGGTATTCCCCCGGCAACACGTCGGCCTCGACCTTGAAGCGGTGCACGGTAACCGTACTCACGTTGCGGGCTTCCGACGACAGCATGCTTTCGAAGGTCGCGAGCTCCTCTTTCAGCCGCGCGTTGTCCTTTTCCAGCACGCGGATCTGCTGCGCAAGGCTTTGCTGCGCGGAGCGCTCGATGGAAAGCCGGCTGTCCGCTGCGTCCGCAGTGGAACGCACGCGCGCGAGCTCGGTGCGGGCCTCTTCGAGCTGCGCGCGCACTACGCCGAGTTCCTGCTGCACCTCGCTGCGGTCGAACCCGGCGAACTGACGGCCGGCGTCGTAGATCCAGGCCGCCGACGCCGCCGAGATTCCGAGCAGCACGGCCACGCCAATCCACCGCCAGTACCACGGAATGTGCGAGTGCACCGCAACCCGCGGCGCGGCGATGCCAAAGCGCTGACGCAGCTTCCAGAGCTTCCCGGCCATTCTCTAAGGCACCACCGGAACGTGTTCGAGGCCGGTCGTCTCGGGCAAGCCGAACATGAGGTTCATGTTCTGCACGGCCTGGCCCGAGGCACCCTTCACCAGGTTGTCGATCACCGACAGGACGACGAGCGTGTCGGAGCGGCTGCTCTCCGGAGGCCGGTGCACCGCGATCCGGCATGAATTGGCGGCCCGGACGGAACGCGTATCGGGATGGCTGCCGGCCGGCATGACATCGACGAACGGTTCATTCGCGTAGCGCTTCTCGAAGAGCGCCTGGAAATCGAGGTCCTTCCGGACGCGGGCATAGGCCGTGACATGGATGCCGCGGATGACCGGCAACAGGTGCGGCGTAAAGACGAGCCCGACGTCCTTCCTCGCAATGCGGGCGAGCTGCTCGCGAATCTCCGGCCAGTGCCGGTGCCCGGGAACGTTGTACGCGGCGAAGTTGTCCGAAGCCTCGGAGAAGGAAAGGTTCAGCTCGGCCTTGCGGCCCGCGCCGCTCACTCCGGATTTTGCGTCGGCGATCAGGTGCTCACCATCGACGCAATCGGCTTCGAGCAGCGGCAGGAACGCGAGCTGGGTGGCGGTCGGGTAGCACCCCGGGTTCGCCACCAGCCGTGCCGCGCGGATCCGCTCGCGGTTGATCTCGCAAAGCCCGTACACCGCCTCGCGCAGCAATTGCGGCGCGGTGTGCTTCATCTTGTACCAGCGCTCGAACTCCGCGAGATCCTGGAGCCGAAAATCAGCCGAGAGGTCGATGACCTTCGCGCCCGCCTCCAAGAGCGCCGGCGCTTCCGCCATGGCCACGCCGTGCGGGGTGGCGAAGAACACGACGTCGCAGCCGGCAAGGACCTTGGGGTTCGGCTCGGAGAACGCGAGGTCCACCTTGCGGCGCAGGCTCGGGAACATGGCCGCGACCGGCGTGCCGGCTTCCTTCCGGGAGGTGATGGCGCGCAGTTCCGTCCGCGGATGGGCCGCGAGCAGCCGCAGGAGCTCAACCCCCGTGTACCCCGTTCCACCGACGATACCGACCTTGATCACCGAACCTCCAAAAAGCAAAAGCCGCCTCGCGGCGGCTTTCGAATCTGAATGCGTGAACCTTCGCTCAGCGTTTCGAGAACTGCTTGCGCCGCCTCGCCTTGTGCAGTCCGACCTTCTTTCGCTCCACCTCTCGCGCATCGCGCGTCACCAGTCCGGCCGAGCTGAGCGAGGGTTTCAGGGCGGCATCATACTCGATGAGCGCGCGCGAGATTCCGTGGCGCACCGCGCCGGCCTGGCCGCTTTCGCCGCCGCCGTACACGTTCACGAGGATGTCGAACGCGGTCAGGTTGTTGGTGAGCTCGAGCGGCTGGCGAACCACCATGCGTCCGGTCTCGCGGCCGAAGAAGCTGTCCACCGGCTTGCCGTTCACCACGAATTGGCCCTTGCCCGGCTTGAGGAAGACGCGCGCGACGGCGCTCTTGCGCCGCCCCGTGCCGTAGTAATAGTCGCCGACCATCAGATCTCCAGTGCTTTGGGTTGTTGCGCGGCGTGCGGGTGCTTGTCGCCGGCGTAAACCTTGAGCTTGCGCAACATCGCGTAGCCGAGCGGGCCCTTCGGAAGCATGCCCTTGACCGCCTTCTCGAGCACGCGCTCCGGCTTGGCGGCATGCGCCTTGGCGAACGTCGTCGACTTGAGGCCGCCGGGGAATCCGGTGTGGCGGTAGTACATCTTGCGCTCGGCCTTGCGGCCGGTGACGCGAAGCTTCGACGCGTTGACGACGACGACATAGTCGCCGGTATCTACGTGCGGGGTGTACTCCGGCTTATGCTTGCCGCGCAAGCGCGCCGCGATCTGGACTGCAAGGCGCCCAAGCACCTTGCCTTGCGCGTCGACGACGACCCAGCCTTGCTGGATTTCGCCGGCCTTCGCCGTGTACGTTGTCATGTCAGGATCTTCTAAGTGCGCGAAAAGGCGCGAATTCTACCGAAAAAACGGGGTTGAAGAGACGCGCGCCATTATGATGCAAACCTTGCTGCATTGCAACTAAACTGTGCGCGCATAGAGTAAGAGGGCTTTGAATGGATTGCACAATTCGCTGGACCAGCGGAATGACCTTCTTGGCCGAGACCGGTAGCGGGCATGTGCTCGCCATGGACGGCGCCCCGGAGGGCGGTGGTCGCAACCTGGCCCCCCGGCCCATGGAGGTAGTGCTTGCCGGGACCGGCGGTTGTACGGCCTATGACGTTGTCGTCATCCTCAAGAAGAGCGGACAGGAGGTGACCGGCTGCGAAGTAAAGCTGACCTCGGTGCGCGCAGAAACCGATCCGAAGGTGTTCACCAGGATTCACATGCACTTCATCGTGCGGGGCAAGGCGCTCAAGCGCAATCTGGTTGAGCACGCGATTCGCCTGTCGCACGAAAAATACTGCTCGGCATCGATCATGCTCGCGAAGACGGCCGAGATCACCAAGGACTTCGAGATCGTCGAAGCCTAGCTACCTGCGCTGGCGGGTGGCCTGCATTGCCTGGAATTCGGCGAACCACTCGTCCGCGTAGTCGCAGGTGCGGTAGGCGTCGAAGTACGGACCGCCGAGCGTGTAGTGCACGATCTTCGCCGAGGGCGAATAGTCGTACTCGCCGACGAGCCAGTTCCACTCCAGCGGCAGTGCCCCGATGGCCTCGTCCCCGATCCAGTGGAACCGGTGCAGGTCGAGCCCCGAGGCAGTATTGACGTACTCCGGCGCTAGCGCGGCGCAGCGTTCGTTGTTCATTGCCATCAGGCTCGACCAGTTCTTGCGCGGGTATTTGGTCTGCACCTGGTCCAGGAACTTGCGTTCGGTCTTCGGCACGTAGTCGTGCTTGCACACCAGTACCGCCTTGTCCTTCTGGCGATCGATCTCTTCCTGGAGCCCTGCGATGTCGACGCGGCACAGCATGTCGCAGTCCATGAAGACGGACCACCCGCGAAATTCGGACAGGGCCGGGACGAGGAAGCGCGTCAGGCTGAATTCGGTGGATTCCGTCGGCCCGCGCGGCCGCGTGTAGAGACCCTTGAGCTGCGTCTGCATGAGGGGGGCGATGCTCACCGGTACGGAGGCGCGGCGCAGGATCGAATGCGCGAGCGTGTAGAACGCCGCCGACTCGAAGGGGTCGTAGCCGATGAAGACGCGCAGCACGGCTAGATCCGGTACGACACCGTCGTCATCACCTTCGAGGCGACGCGCATGGCGGCCTTCACCGTCTCGGGGAGCTCGGCGGCGCCGAGGCGTAGCGCGGTCTCGCGATGACGTGCTTCGTCGGCCCGCATCGCCTCGATCAGGCGGCGTGTGCGTGCGTCGTTCGCGGAAAGCTGCCCAAGGTGTCCGGTCAGGTGCTCCTCGACCTGCCGTTCGGTTTCGGCGAGGAAAGCGAGATTCCAACGGTCACCGATCGCTCCGGCCACGGCGCCGAAAACCAGGGACCCGCCGTACCACAAGGGATTGAGGAGGCTCTCGCGTCCGCCGAGTTCCGCGATCCGCGCCGCACACCAGGCCAGGTGATCCCGCTCTTCTTCGGACGCCTCGAGCAGCGTTGAACGGGTGCCCGGGTCGCGCGCGGTCAGGGCCTGACCTTCGTAGAGCGCCTGGGCGCATACCTCGCCGACGTGGTTGACGCGCATCAGCGCGGCGCCAAGGCGGCGTTCCTCTGTAGAAAGACTCGTGTCCGACACCTCGGCAGCCGGTGAAGGGCGCCGCGCCGGGGCGACGCCAGCAAGGGTTCGCAGCGCCCGGTCAAAGCTCCCGATCAGCTCGTCAGCCAGCGGCATGCGCAGAGGCTAGCAAAAAAAACGGGCGCCCGAAGGCGCCCGTCCAGTGCTTCTTCTTCTGGTGCTTTTTTCTTAGAACGAGTGGCGAACCGTCAACGCGAGCAGACGGCCATCTTCACCATTCGTCATGGTCGAGCTCGTGCTGCCCAGCCCGCCCGTGTTGGTGAAGAAGTTGTACGCGGCGTTCGTGTCGTTGTTGATGCGAGCGTAGGTCAGGCCGACCGACGTGCGCTTCGACAGCAGGTACGAGTACGCGATCGCGAACATGTTCGCGCCGCTCTCGTTCCCGGTGATGTCGTCATCACCAGCACGGGTGTAGTGGCCAGCGAGGTGGTGCGGGCCAGCCGTCCAGCTGACGGGAACCGTCCAGGCGCGGCGATCTTGCGTCTTCGCGCCGGTGAGCGGGTTCTCGACTTCGGACTGGTTGATGCCCAGGCCCACCTTGATCGCGCCAAAGCGCATGAAGCCGTAGAACGAGTTGCTTTCCTGATCCGCGCTACCCGCGCTCGGCGTGCCGGCCGCGACCACACCGGTGGTGGCGTTCAGCGTGAACGTGCCAGCGGCGCTCGGGGCGTCCGCCTTGCGACGCCAGTGGCTCCAGCCCACCTGCCAGTTGCTCGTCGTGTAGGACGGGTTGAAGTTCCAAGCATTTCCCTTGCGCTGGGTGCTCGACAGATCCGCTTCGTCGCCCGTGGCGTTCGTGGAATAGGCCGCCGTGAAGGCGAAACCGCTCCAGTTCGGGGAGTCGTACCGGATCACGTTCGAGGTACGCGTCGCACCGGCAATCGCCTGGCCGTTTTCCGTGAAGTCCATGAGGGACACGGAGGCGGCCATCAGCGCGCCCGCGAGGGCGGCCGTGTCGTCCGGCTGCTTGCCATAGTGCAGGTCGTGGCGACCGAGGGTGATCGTGCCGAGCGACGTGCTGCGGATACCGACCCAGGTGTTGCCCGACTCGGCGAAGTTGCCGCCGGCGTCGTCGAGTTGCGGACGCGCATCCAGTTGCGCGATGCCGGAGAGCCCGCCGCCGAGGTCTTCGGTGATGCCGAAGATCATGCGGGACGAGTTATCCGTAACGCGGGTTTCGCTCTTGTTGCCAGCACGGGTGCTGTTCGAGACGCGGTAATTGTCGATACCGACCTTGAATACGCCGGAGATCGTCACGGCCGATTGCGCCATCGCAAGCGGCGACGCGAGCGCGCCGGCTACTGCCACTGCCAGGAGTTTCTTCTGCATAAATGCTCCCCTCTGTTGTCGATTTCGGCGGCGCTTGCGCGCCGCCCCCAACCCCGAAGTCCTTTAGGGTTTGCGCCATTTTGCGGATGGCGTGGCGCCGGAGCAACGAAATGAAGGGTTCGCGGGGCACAGTTTCCGCCGCTGTTGTTTCGTCGCAACAGGGATGCTGCGTCGCCGCGCGACGACCTAAGTCATTGTTTTACTACGCGAACAGGGCCCGCAGCGCGTCTCCGGGGTCCTTCGCGCGCATGAAAGCCTCCCCGACGAGGAACGCTTCCACGCCCGCCGAGCGCATGCGCTGGACGTCCTCCCTAAGCGCGATGCCGCTCTCCGTCACGACGATTCGCTCTGCAGGAACGCGTGGCAGCAATTCCAGCGTGGTTTCAAGGCGCGTCTCGAAGGTGCGCAGGTTGCGGTTATTGATGCCGAGCAGCGGTGTCTTCAATGCAAGCGCGAGACCCAGCTCGCGCGCGTCGTGTACCTCGACGAGTACCGCCATGCCCTGCTCGAATGCGCACGCCTCCAGCTCCGCCATCTGCGACGGAGCAAGGCACGCGGCGATGAGGAGGATGCAATCCGCGCCCATCGCGCGCGCTTCGTACACCTGGTAGGGGTCGATCACGAAGTCCTTGCGCAGCACGGGCATCGTGCAGGCGGCGCGCGCGGCGAAGAGGTGCGACGGGGCGCCCTGGAAGAACCGCGCGTCGGTCAGCACCGAGAGGCAGGCGGCGCCGCCGCGCTCATAGCTTCGCGCGATGGACGCCGGATCGAAGTCGCTCCGCAGCACGCCCTTGGACGGACTCGCGCGCTTGACCTCCGCGATGACCGCGGGCCGCTTGCCGAGCACCGCCGCCACGAAATCGCGAGCAGGCCCAGCCGCGCGCGCCTCGGCCTGGAGGCGGGTAAGCGGCACGCTGGCGCGCGCAGCAGCGACTTCCGCGCGCTTTGCGTCGACGATCGTATCGAGGATCGTCACTTCAGCGACTGGGTGAACGCGACGAAGCCGTCGAGCTTGCGTTTGGCCTCGCCACTCTCCACGGCCTGGAGGGCGCGCTCGATGCCGCCCTTCAGCGAACCGGCCAGCCCGGAAACATAGATGGCGGCACCCGCGTTGAGGGCCGCGATGCTGCGGGCCGGTCCCGGCTGGTTGGCAAGCACGCCGAGGATCATGTCGCGCGACTCCTCCGGACCGTGCACTTCGATCCCGCGCCGGTCGTAGAGCTCGAGCCCGAAATCGGAGGGATGGATGCGGTATTCCTCCACCGCCCCGTTGACCAGCTCGCCAACCAGCGTTTCGCCCGAGATCGAGATTTCGTCCAGGCCGTCCAGACCGTGGACCACCATGACGTGCCGCGATCCGAGCCGCTGCAGCACGCGCACCTGGATGCCCACCAGGTCGGTATGGAAGACGCCCATGACCTGATTCCTGGCCCCGGCCGGATTCGTGAGCGGGCCGAGGATGTTGAAGATCGTGCGCACCCCGAGCTCCTTGCGCACCGGCGCGGCGAACTTCATCGCCTGGTGATGGGCGGGGGCGAACATGAACCCCAGGCCGATGCGCTCGATGCATTGGCCGGTCTGCAACGGCGAGAGGTTGATATTGGCGCCCAGGCTCTCGAGCACCTCCGCGCTTCCCGAAGAGGAGGAGACGGAGCGTCCCATGTGCTTCGCAACGCGCGCACCGGCAGCCGCGGCGATGAATGCGGCGCAGGTCGATATGTTGAACGTATGCGCCGAATCGCCGCCGGTGCCGCAGGTATCGACGAGGTGCTTGTCGTCCTTGACCTCCACGTGGGTCGCAAGCTCGCGCATCACTTGCGCCGCGGCGGCGATCTCTCCGATCGTCTCCTTCTTGACGCGCAGCCCGGTAATGAACCCGGCGATCTGCGCGGGGGTCAGCTCGCCGCGCATGATCTGCCGCATGATGTGGAGCATCTCGTCGTGGAATACTTCGCGGTGCTCGACGGTGCGCTGGATCGCCTCGGCGATGGTGATCGGTTTCATCGTCTTTCCCCCTGGATGAAATTCTGCAACAACTGGTGGCCGTGCTCCGTGAGGAGCGCTTCCGGATGGAACTGCACCCCCTCGACCGGCAGGCTGCGATGGCGCAGCCCCATGACCTGCCCGTCTTCAGCCGCCCGCGCGGTGACCTCGAGACATTCCGGCAGGCTCTCGCGTTCCACCACGAGCGAGTGGTAGCGGGTCGCAACGAACTCGTCCGCGATATCGCGGAACACGCCTTGCCCGCCGTGCCGCACGCGGGACGTCTTGCCGTGCATGACCTGTGGCGCGCGCACGACTCTTCCGCCGAACGCCTGGCCGATCGCCTGGTGGCCGAGGCAGACGCCGAGAATGGGCACCGTGCCGGCAAGGCGCTGGATGAGCTCGAGCGTAATGCCGGCTTCGTTCGGCGTGCAGGGCCCCGGCGAAAGCACGATGTGAGAGGGCGCAAGGCCGTGCACCGCCTCCACGGTGATCTCGTCGTTGCGACGGACTTCAACCTCCGCGCCAAGCTCGGCCAGGTACTGCACGAGGTTGTAGGTGAACGAGTCGTAGTTGTCGACGACGAGGATCATGCGGCCGCCTTACGCGGCGGCTGCTCCGCCGACGCGATTTCCGCCGCCCGCAGGAGGGCGCGCGCCTTGTGCTGCGTTTCACGCCATTCGGCCAGCGGGTCGGAATCCGCGACGACGCCGGCAGCCGCCTGCACGTGCAGCATGCCGTTGCGTACGACCGCCGTGCGGATGCCGATCGCGACGTCCATGTCGCCATTGAAGCCGAGATAGCCCACCGCTCCGCTGTAGATGCCGCGCTTGACCGGCTCGAGCTCGTCGATGATCTGCATGGCGCGTACCTTGGGCGCGCCCGTCACGGTGCCCGCCGGGAAGCTGGCCTTCAGGACGTCGATCGCATCCAGCCCGGTACGGATGCGGCCCTCCACGTTGGACACGATGTGCATCACGTGCGAATAGCGCTCGACGACCATCTGCTCGGTGACCTTGACGCTTCCCGCGCTTGCGATCCGGCCGACGTCGTTGCGGCCCAGATCGATCAGCATCACGTGCTCGGCACGCTCCTTTGGATCGGCCAGGAGCTCCTCCGCGCGCGCAGCGTCCTCCGCCGGCGTCGTCCCGCGCGGCCGTGTCCCGGCGATTGGTCGCAGCGTGACCGTGCCGCCGGAAAGCCGGACGAGAATCTCCGGCGAGGCGCCGACGACGTGATGGTCGTCGAAATCGAAATAGAACATGTATGGCGACGGATTGAGCCCGCGCAGCGCGCGGTACAGCGCGAGCGGCGAGGCGTCCAGCGCGCGCGAGGTCCGCTGCGAGACCTGGACCTGCATGCAATCCCCCGCGAGGATGTATTCCTTGGCGCGCTTCACCGCGTCCACGAAGCCGGCTTCGGTGAAGCTGCACTGCAAAGGCGCCTGCGAAGCAGCAACCGACGAAGGGAAGAGCGCCAGCGGATCGGCGACGGGCGCCGCCAGCCGCGAGAGCAGCTGGCCGAGCCGCGCCTGCGCGCGCTCGAACGCGCCCGGCTCGCGGGGGTCTGCGTAGACGACCACATAGAGCTTGCCGAGCACGTTGTCCACGACGGCCAGCTCGTCGGAGACCAGCAGCAGCGCGTCGGGCGTGCCGATCACGTCCGGCTTTGCGCCGGCGAGCGCCCGCGGCTCGATGTGCCGCACGGTGTCGTAGCCGAAATAGCCCACGAGGCCGCCGCCGAAGCGCACGCTCGCGGGCGCCGGGGCGACACGATGCCGGGCGAGCCATTCCCGCGCATAGCGGAACGGGTCGCCGTGCGCCACTTCCTCCAGGCATACATCCGTGCCGCGGGCGTCGCGCAGCAGGCGGCGCAGCGAGCCGCCGCGCGCTTCGACGCGCTCGGCGCAGGCGAGGCCGATGAACGAATAGCGACCGAAGCGCTCTCCCCCGACGACCGATTCGAGCAGGTAGGAAAAAGGTCCGCCGGCCAGCTTGAGGTACACCGCGAGCGGCGTGTAGAGGTCCGCGCGCGCTTCGGCGATCACCGGCACGCGGGTAAAGCCCTGCGCGGCGAGCGCCTTGAATTCGAGGTCGGTCATGTCGTCGCTTCCACTGCAGACTGCGATGGGACGGGAACTACGCTTGCGGCATCAGGAGAGCGCGCCGCCGAGCCGCCCGGGGCGCGCGAGGATCTAGCGGCGCCAGGGGCGCCAGCTGCGCCAGGAGAGGACTGCTGCGGAAGAGGTGGAATTCACGACGGCGCAGAATATAGCACGCCGCATCAGGCGAGCTGCGAGCGCATCTCGCGGATCACCGCGGCGTAGTCCGCCGCCCCGAAGATGGCCGACCCGGCAACGAACGTATCGGCGCCTGCGCGCGCTACCTCGGCGATGTTTTGGGCCTTGATGCCGCCGTCCACTTCCAGCCAGATGTCCTTGCCGGTCGCGGCGATGCGCTTGCGCGCCTCGGAGATCTTCGGCAGGACGCCGGGGATGAATTGCTGGCCACCGAACCCCGGATTCACCGACATGAGCAGCACGAGATCGAGCTTCTCGATCGTGTAGTCGAGGTAGTCGAGCGGCGTGGCGGGGTTGAACACCAGGCCGGCCTTGCAGCCGTGCTCCCGGATGAGCTCGATCGTCCGGTCCACGTGCTCCGACGCTTCAGGATGGAAGCTGATGATGTCGGCGCCGGCCTTGGCGAAGTCGGGAATGATGCGATCCACCGGCCGGACCATCAGGTGTACGTCGAGCGGCAGCTTCACATGGGGCCGGAGCGCAGCGCATACGAGCGGGCCGACGGTCAGGTTCGGAACGTAATGGTTGTCCATCACGTCGAAGTGGATGACGTCCGCACCGGCGGCGGCCACGGCGCGCACCTCTTCCCCAAGCCGGGAGAAGTCGGCGGAAAGGATGCTTGGCGCAATCCGGGATCTGCCCATGTCATGGCATTCTATCGCCCGCCTCAGGCGCGCACATGTGGAGAGTCGTTTGACGAGGGAAGACGCAGAAGCGAAGCATGAATTGGCCGACTCGCTGCGTCGAACCGGCAGATTCGCCGAAGCCCTGGAGCTCTACCGGTTCCTGCTTTCCGGGAACCCGCAGGACGCTCGCGCGCATGCCGGATTCGTGCATTCGCTACGCGCTTCTGGACAAGTGCGAGACGCGGCTGTGGCGGGCGAGCGTGCGGTTACCGCAGCGCCCTCCTATGCCCCGGCATGGTTCCATTTCGGCGCGGCGCTTGCCCTGTGCGGCCGTTCCGACGAGGCGCTGGCCGCATACGAGCGTTGCATCGGCATGGATGCCCGCTATGCCGAGGCCTGGAGCAATCTCGGCGCATTGCTCGGCGCGCGCGGCGACGTCAAGGGCGAGATCGAGGCTTACCGTCGGGCGATCGAGGCGAGGCCCGACCTCGCGCCGATCTGGATCAACATCGCCAGCGCCCTCTACGCCTCCGGAGAATTGGTGGAGGCCGAACGTTCCTGTCGCCGCGCGCTGGAGCTCGAGCCGCGCGCGGCCGGGGCGTGGGTCAACCTCGGCAATGTTCTGAAGGATCGCGGGCGGCGGCCCGAGGCCCTCCAGGCTTTCGCCGAAGCGATCGAGTGCGAACCGGGCTTGCCCGAAGCGTGGCTCGGCCAGGGCATCGTGCAGCACGAGAATGGCGACCACGCAAGCGCCGTGGCGTCGCTCCAGCGTTCCTGCCTTCTCAATCCCAAGCTCGTCGAGGCGCACGTGAACCTTGGACGCGTGCTGAGCTACCTTGGCGAGCAGGGATCCGCGATTGAGTCCTTCCGGCGCGCGCTCGCCATCGACCGGGATCATGCCGAGGCATCATGGTCCCTGTCCTTGCTCCTGCTCGCCGCAGGCCGGCTGGAGGAAGGCTGGCGCCTCTATGAGAGCCGCTGGCGCCGGCGCTCGGCCGCATCGCCGCGCTTTCCGCTGCCGAGGGCGGCACCTCGCTTCGAGCGCGGCGAATCCGTGCTCGTATGGGGCGAGCAGGGCGTCGGGGACGAATTACTGCACGCGCCACTCGCACGGGAACTGACCGCCCTCGGAGTCCATGTCACCCTGGAGTGCGACCCTCGGCTCGTCACGCTCCTCAAGCGCTCCCTTGGCCGAGTCGCGGTCGTACCGCGGACCGATCCGCCTTCCGTCCAGGCCGGCGCCTTTGACCACGCCGTGCCGGCCGCGAGCCTGGGAAGCGTCCGGCGCCCGTCGTTTGAGCATTTTCCCGCCGATGGAAGCTGGCTCAAGCCGGATCCTGCGCGCACGGACGCGATCGCTACGTGCCTGAAGCGCAGCGGGCACCGTCGGACGGTGGGGATTTCCTGGAGAAGCCGCAATCCGGACATCGGCAAGACGAAATCGGTGCCCCTCGAACTGTGGCGGCCCGTGCTGCAAATGACCGACTTCGACTTCGTGAGCCTGCAATACGGCACCACCGACGCGGAGCTCGCGCAGATCGAATCGATCCTCCCCGGACGGGTGTCCGCGCTCGAGGGTCTCGACCTCACCAACGATCTGGAGGATCTGGCGGCCCTTGCCGCCAACTGCGACCTCGTGCTCACGGTCAGCAACGTGACCGCCCATTTTGCCGGTGCGCTCGGCCGGCCGACATGGGTCATGGTTCCCGCGGGGAGGAGCCGGCACTGGTACTGGTTCGCCGGCCGACGCGACAATCCATGGTACCCAAGCATGCGCCTGTTCGCGCAGACCCGGGTCGACGAATGGCCGCCCGTCATCGAGGACGTCCGTGCCGCCCTCGCCAGCTGGGGCGTGGCACACAATAGAATTCAGCCATGACCAACCCACCTTCCCCGATCCGGGTCAGCGCGGCGGTGCAGTTCCTGCCGGACCAGTCCGACGAAGCGGCGAGCCGCTACGTATTCGCCTATACGATCAACATCGTCAACGGCGGATCCATCGCGGCGCAACTGATCAGCCGCCACTGGATCATCACGGATGCCCAAGGCCTGGTGCAGGAAGTGCGGGGATTGGGCGTGGTCGGCTCACAACCGCTCCTGCAGCCTGGCGAAAGCTTCGAGTACACCAGCGGCGCGGCCATCGCCACGCCGGTCGGCACCATGCGCGGGAGCTACCAGATGCTGGGATCGGACGGGACGCGGTTCGAAGCGCCCATACCGGAGTTCACGCTGTCCGTGCCGCGCGTCCTTCACTAAGGCTTGTCGTCCGGCTTTTTCTTCTTCGGCCAGGTCCACCAGACGATGAACGCGGCGAGGCCGAGCGCGAAGACCATTTCCAGGATCACGACCCACATCGCGTGGATTCTACTGGCGGCCTGCGCGCAGACCCCGCCGGCTCCGGAGCACGCTGGCGGCGCGCACGCGATGTCGTGCCCGGCTGCGCCGCCGTGCCCGCGTTGCCCGGTATGCCCGCCCGGCAAGCCGGCGCCGGAAACCGCGCGCTACGTGCCGGCAACGTTCGAGGTTCTTCCAGGCTGGTCGAACGCCTCCCTTGAACCCGCCTTGCGGGCTTTTCTCGGCAGCTGCCCGCGACCCGGCGCGCTCGCCTACGCATGCGCGATGGCGCGAACCATTCCGCCGGGCGACGAAAGCGCCGCCCGTCAATTCTTCGAGTCGGCCTTCAGGCCTTACGCGCTCTTCACCGGCGAAGGCATCGACACCGGCTTGATCACCGGCTACTACGAGCCGATCATCGAAGGGAGCCGGGCACCGACGGCACGGCATCGCTATCCGATCTTTGGCGTGCCGGAAGACCTGGTCGTCGTCGATCTCGCCTCCATCAACCCGGACGTGCGCAACATGCGCCTGCGCGGGCGCCTGGAAGGCCGGCGACTGGTGCCCTACGCCTCGCGCGCCGAGATCGATGCGAAGGGCGCCGCCTTCCCGGCCCCGGTGGTTGCGTGGGCATCCGATCCGGTGGAGCTTTTCTTCCTCCAGATCCAGGGCTCCGGCCAGGTTCGCCTTCCCGACGGGGAGCGCATGCGCGTCGGGTATGCCGACCAGAACGGGCACCCGTTCCGCTCGTTGGGGCGCCACCTCGTCGAGCGCGGCGAGCTCGCGCTCGACCAGGCCTCGATGCAAGGCATCAAGGCTTGGGCGAGCGCCAATCCGGCGAAGCTCCAGGAAGCGCTCAACCAGAACCCGAGCTACGTGTTCTTCCGGGAGCTGCCCGCGTCAGGTGCGCCGCTCGGCGCGCTCGGCGTGCCGCTCGCGCCGGGCTACAGCATCGCGGTCGACCGCCGCTTCGTTCCGTTGGGGGCGCCGGTCTACCTCTCGACGACCTACCCGCTTTCGGAAGTTCCGCTCGAACGACTGATGGCGGCACAGGACACCGGCGGGGCGATCCGTGGCGTGGTTCGCGCGGATTTCTTCTGGGGCACAGGCCCCGAGGCCGGCGAGGCCGCGGGCCGCATGCGCCAGCAAGGACGCCTGTGGCTGCTCTGGCCGCGCGACGAGCCGCTTCCGCGCGGGGAGTGATGGACGAGCAACTGCGGTCCGCGCTGCGCGAAGCGGTTTCCCTCCATCAGTCGGGGCGGTTCGAGGAGGCGGCAGAACGCTATCGCAACGTGCTCGAAGCCGACCCGGAGAACCCTTTCGCGTTGCAGCTCCTCGGCACGTTGCAAGCGCAACAAGGCCGCTACGACGACGCCGTCGAGCTCTTCGACCGGGCGATCGCCCGCAAGCCCGACTATCCGGATGCACACAACAACCGGGGCAGCGCATTGAAAGCGCTCGGTCGGGTGGGGGAAGCGCTCCAGAGCGTCGAGCGGGCGCTCGCGCTCGATCCGGCTTATGCGGACGCACACAACAACCGGGGCGCACTGCTCCACGAGCTCGGTCGACCCGGCGAGGCGATCGCCAGCTTCGATCGCGCCCTGCAACTCCAGCCGCGCTTCACGCAGGCGCTATCCAACCGCGCGGACGCGCTCCGGGCGGCCGGGCGACGGGAGGAGGCCCTGGCGGCGTACGAGGAAGCCATCGCGCTCGAGCCCGGCAAGGCCGAGCTCCACTACAACCGGGGCAACGTCCTCGCGGCGCTCGAGCGGAGCGAAGAGGCACTCGAGAGCTACGACCGCGCCATCGCCGTCGCCCCTCGCCATGCATCGGCGCACAATAACCGCGGCGTGGTGCTCGCGAAGCTCAGAAGATTCGACGAGGCGCTCGGGAGCTACGATATCGCGCTGCAGTGCCTGCCGGCATTTTCCAAGGCGCACAACAACCGGGGAAACGCGCTTCGAGACCTGCGCCGCCTGCAGGAGGCGCTCGCGAGCTATGAGCGTGCGCTGCAGCTGCAACCGGACTACGCCGACGCGCACTACAACCGCGGCCTGCTCTTCGAAGAGCTGAAGCGGCTCGATGAGGCGGTCGAGAGCTATGGGCGGGCGCTGCAGCTTGCGCCGGACTACCCCTACCTGCGCGGAACCTGGTTGCTGGCCAGGATGCAGGTCTGCGACTGGACGGACTATGACGTCGAGCTCCGACGACTGGCGGACGGCGTTCGCTCCGGGGCCAAGGCGGGCCCGCCCTTTCCCGTCATGACGCTCATCGACGACCCGGCGCTCCAGCGCCTCGCCTCCGAGACCTGGGTGCAGGACAAGCATCCCGGCAGCGCGTCGCTCGGCGACATTGCGAGGCGTGCGCCCTCCCGGAGGATCCGCCTCGGCTACTACTCCGCCGACTTCCACGAGCACGCCTCGACCTATCTCATGGCGGAGATGTTCGAGAAGCACGATCCGGCGCGCTTCGAGCTCGTCGCGTTTTCCTTCGGGCCAGAGAAAGTCGATTCGATGCGAAGGCGCGTAGCCGCTGCGTTCGATGAGTTCATCGACGTGCAGGCCCGCTCGGAGCGGGAAATCGCCGCCCTCTCGCGGCAGAAGCAGATCGACATTGCAGTGGACCTGAAGGGATTCACGCGCGACAGCCGCGGCGCCATCTTTTCCTACCGGGCGGCGCCCATCCAGGTCGCCTACATGGGGTTCCCGTCGAGCTCGGGCGCGCCGTACATCGACTATCTCGTCGCCGACGATACGGTGATTCCGCCTGAATCACGGCAAAGCTACCTCGAGAACATCGTATGGCTGCCGGGCAGCTACATGGTCAACGACAGCCAGCGGCGGATCGCCGAAGCGACGCCTTCGCGAGCGGAGCTTGGCCTGCCGCCGGGCGGGTTCGTCTTCTGCTCCTTCAACAACAGCTTCAAGATCACGCCGGGCGTGCTTGACAGTTGGACGCGCATCCTGCGCGCGGTGGAGGGCAGCGTGCTGTGGCTGCTGGAGGACAATCCATGGGCGGCGCGCAACCTTCGCAGCGAAGCGGAGCGCCGTGGCGTGCGCGGCAACCGGATCGTCTTCGCGCCCCGGCTTCCGCTGGCCGAGCACCTGGCGCGCCATCGCGCGGCGGACCTGTTCCTCGATACGCTGCCATGCAACGCGCACACGACGGCGAGCGATGCCCTCTGGGCCGGGCTTCCCGTGCTGACCCGCAAAGGCAAGTCCTTCGCGGGCCGGATCGCGGCCAGCGTTGTCTACGCCGTCGATCTTCCGGAACTGGTCGTCGATTCGGAGCAAGCGTACGAGGCCCGCGCCATCGAGCTCGCCCGTTCGCCGGCGCGGTTGCGCGAATTAAAGGCCCGGCTCGCACAGAACCGCCTGACGGCGCCCCTGTTCGACGGCGCAGCGTTCACGCGCCACCTCCAGGCCGCCTACCAGCGGATGTACGAGCGCTACCAGGCCGGGCTCGCCCCGGCGGATATCCGGATCGAAGACGCTTAGGGTTTCTTCGCCTGCGTCATCGCCTGGTTGAGCAGGTCGCTCAAGTCGCCGGCGGGCAGCATGCCGGTGAAGCGCTCGCCGTTGGCGAGGTAGATGGTCGGCGTGCTGGAGACGCCGAGCGCGCGGCCGAGGTCGAGCGTTTTCTCCACCGGATTCGCGCAGTTCGGCGAGGCATTCGGCACCTTCGGCTGCGGGTTCGCGGCGAGCTCGAGCCAAGCTTTCGCGCGATCCGGCGAGCACCACACGGCCTTCGAATGGTCCTTGTTCGCCGGGCGGATCACCGGGTACATGAAGACGTACAGCGTGAGGTTGTCGACTTTCTGCAGCTCGCGCTCGAACTGGCGGCACGCCGGGCAGTAGGGATCCGAGAACATCGCCATCACGCGCGAGCCGTTCCCGCGGCGGATCTTGACCGCCTGGTCGAGCGGCAACGACTCGAAGGCGATGGCGTTCAGCTTGCGCAGGCGCTCGCCGGTCAGGTCCCGGTCCGTGCGGATGTCGTAGATCTTTCCCTGGACCACGTACGAGCCGGAGGCGTCGACGTAGATGAGCTGCATGCCTTCCGCGGTGCGAAAACGCACCTCGAAAAGGCCGGGGAGCGGCGCCGGCTGCACGCCGTCGATCCTCGCTCCGCCCAGCTTGGGTTCTAGGGCCCTGCGGATCTGCGCCTCGTCGGCCAGCACGGCCGGGGCGGCCAGGATAAGCATCAATAGCGCAAGGAAGGTTCGGGTCATCTTGTCTCCGGAGCTCATCGCATGGCCTGGCGCATGAGCAGGTTCTTTAGGACCGGCAGGGCGCCGACGAGGTTCAATCCGGCGTTGCGCAGCGCCGCAAGTCCGCGCCCCTCGGCATCGAAGAGCCGGAACAAGCCGTTCACCGTTTGATCCATCGCCAGTATAGGCTCCGCGCGCCGGCGCTCGTATCGGCGCAGCAACGCCGCCGTGCCCGGGTCGGTGCCCGGGGCGCGCGCGGAAAGCACCGCAGCCAACTCGCGCGCGTCCTGCAAGCCGATGTTCAATCCCTGTCCGGCCAGCGGGTGGAGGACGTGCGCCGCATCGCCTGCCAGCGCGACGCGCCGCCCGACCAGCCGGCGGGCCACCATGCGCCTCAGCGGATACGTCTGCGCCGGCGTCTCGACCTCGAGCTTCCCCAATGCATCGTTCGACGCGCTGCTCACCTTGGCGCAGAGCGCTTCCGGCTCCAGGGCGGCGACGCCCTCGGCGTCGACGGCCGGCAGGGACCAGATCATCGATACGCGATCACCGGGAAGGGGCAGGAGCGCAAGCACCGGTCCGCCCTGGAACCACTGGTATGCGGTATTGCGATGGGGCAGTCCGCAGCGCAAATTCGCGACGACCGCTTTCTGGCCGTAGTCGGCCTCGTCGATACCGATTCCGGCGGCGGCGCGCACGACGCTGCGCGCTCCATCGGCGCCGATGATGAGGCGGGCGGTCAGTTCGCGGCCGTCGCTCAGGCCCACCCGCGCGCCCGCATCGTCGATGTCCAGCGCGCGGATGTCTCCGTCAACCAGTCGGATGTGGTCGGCAGCGTGCGCCGCCTGCAGCAGCGCACCGTGCAGCCGCCGGTCCTCGACCGTCCACGCGAGCTCGGGCACGCCGGCGCGGTAGGCATCGAAGACGATCTGTGCGCCGGCGCGGTCCCCGTGCACCCGCATGGCCTGCACCGGCGTCACGCGATCCGGGTCGAGCGCGCGCCAGGCGCCGATGGATTGCAGGAAAGCCTGGTTGCCCGGGCTGATCGCGTAGACCCGCGCATCGAATCCCGGCTCCTGCCGCGCGGGCGCCGGTCGCGCCACCACCGAAACGGAGCACCCGCGCACCGCCCGGGCCAGGGCCAGGCCGACCGGCCCGCCGCCGACGACGATCAGGTCGGAGTCCAAGCGCTTAGAGCCTCTACTGCAGGGTTTATAATCCCGCCCTCGATTGTTCCAACGTGGCGAATTAGCTCAGCTGGTTAGAGCAGCGGAATCATAATCCGTGTGTCCGGGGTTCGAGTCCCTGATTCGCCACCACTTTTCCTGGCCACCATGCTCCAGCGCCGCACCCTGATCCTGCTGCTGGCCGTCCTGCCGGGCGCGGCGCTCGCGCAGCTGCGCACCATACCGGAAGACGCGAAGCGCGGGACGATCCGGCATGTCGTGGAGATGGATGTGCTCATCGACGGCGTCCGGGAACGGCTCGCCCCCGGTGCACAGATCCGCAGCGCCGGAAACACGGTGATCCTTCCCGTCGCCATTCCGGCCGATGCGCCGGTCCGGTACCGCCGCGACGTCGATGGACGCGTGCGCCAGGTCTGGATCCTTTCCCCGGAAGAAGCCACGCAGCGCCCGCAGGGACGGTAGCGCCGGCGCGATGCCCAAGCTTTTCCTGCGCACGTTCGGCTGCCAGATGAACGAGTACGACTCGGACAAGATCCGGGACGTGCTTCGCGACGCGGAGGCGCTCGAGACCACGGCGAGCCCGGACGAGGCCGACGTCATCGTCTTCAACACCTGCTCGGTGCGCGAAAAGGCGCAGGAGAAGGTCTTCGCCGACCTCGGCCGGGTGAAGCACCTCAAGCGCCAGCGTCCGGAACTGATGATTGCCGTCGGCGGCTGCGTGGCTAGCCAGGAAGGCGCCGCGATCGTGGAACGCGCGCCCTTCGTCGACGTGGTGTTCGGCCCGCAGACCCTGCACCGGCTGCCCGAGCTGCTCGAGCGGCGGCGCCGCACCGGCCGGGCGCAGGTGGACGTCTCGTTCCCGGAAATCGAGAAGTTCGACCGCCTCCCCGAGCCGCGCGGCGAAGGCGCGAGCGCGTTCGTCACCATCATGGAAGGCTGCAGCAAGTACTGCACATACTGTGTGGTGCCCTATACGCGCGGCGAAGAAGTATCGCGGCCGGCGGAGGACGTGATCGTGGAGACCGCGCGCCTCGCCGCGCAAGGCGTGCGCGAGGTCACCCTGCTCGGACAGAACGTGAATGGCTGGCAGGGCGAGATCGCCGGCGCGCGGGCGGATTTCGCGGCGCTGCTGCGCCTCGTGCATGCCATCGACGGCATCGAGCGCATCCGCTATACGACTTCGCATCCGCGCGAGTTCACCCAGCGGCTCATCGACGCGCACGGGGAGCTGGAAAAGCTCGCACCGCACGTGCACCTGCCCGTGCAATCCGGCTCGGACCGGATCCTGGCGGCGATGAAGCGCGGCTACACGGCGCTCGAGTTCCGCTCGATCGCGCGGCGCCTGCGGGAGGCGCGTCCCGACGTGTCCATCAGCTCGGATTTCATCGTCGGGTTTCCGGGGGAGTCCGATGCCGATTTCGAGGCGACCGTCCGCCTTGCCCGCGAGCTCGCCTTTGACGGCGGCTTCTCGTTCCTCTA
>DASPMF010000297.1:0-9460 GCA_035627155.1 Burkholderiales bacterium
GGGATGTTCAGCGTGTTCGCCGTCGTCACGAACATCACGCTCGACAGGTCGTATTCGACCTCGACGTAGTGGTCGACGAACGTACTGTTCTGCTCGGGATCGAGCACTTCCAGCAGGGCGGATGAAGGATCGCCGCGGAAGTCCATGCCCATCTTGTCGACCTCGTCCAGCAGGAAGAGCGGGTTGCGCACGCCCACCTTCGTCATGTTCTGGAGGATCTTGCCGGGCATCGAGCCGATGTAGGTGCGGCGGTGGCCGCGGATCTCCGCCTCGTCGCGCACGCCGCCGAGAGACATGCGCACGAACTTGCGGTTGGTCGCCTTGGCGATCGACTGGCCGAGCGAGGTCTTGCCCACGCCCGGGGCGCCGACCAGGCACAGGATCGGCGCCTTCATCTTGTCGACGCGCGTCTGCACCGCCAGGTACTCGACGATGCGCTCCTTCACCTTCTCCAGGCCGTAGTGGTCCCGGTCCAGGATTTCCTGCGCGCCCTTGATGTCCTTGGAAATCTTCAACTTCTTCTTCCACGGCAGGTTGACCAGGGTCTCGATGTAGTTGCGCACCACGGTCGCTTCCGCGGACATGGGCGACATGAGCTTGAGCTTCTTCAGCTCCGCCTCGGCCTTCTTGCGCGCCTCCTTGTGCATGTGGGCCTTGCGGATCTTCTTCTCCATCTCCTCGAGGTCCGCGCCCTCCTCGCCCTCGCCGAGCTCCTTCTGGATCGCCTTCACCTGCTCGTTCAGGTAGTACTCGCGCTGGCTCTTCTCCATCTGCCGCTTGACGCGGCCGCGGATGCGCTTCTCCACCTGCAGGATGTCGATCTCGGTCTCCAGCTGCGACAGGAGGTGCTCGAGGCGCGACTTGGCGTCGAACATCTCCAGCACCTGCTGCTTCTGCTCCAGCTTGAGCGGCAGGTGCGCGGCCACCGTGTCGGCGAGGCGCCCGGCCTCGTCGATGCCCGAGAGCGAGGTCAGGATCTCCGGCGGGATCTTCTTGTTCAGCTTGACGTACTGGTCGAAGGCGGAGAGCAGCGCGCGGCGCATGGCCTCCACTTCCGGCGCGGGCGCGGACTCCGGCGGCAGCGGCTCGGCGTCGGCGATCCAGTGCGTGCGCACGTCCACGATCTGCTTGATGCGCGCGCGCGTGCCGCCCTCGACGAGGACCTTCACCGTCCCGTCGGGCAGCTTGAGCATCTGCAGGATGTTCGACACGCAGCCGATCTCGTACATGTCGCCCGGGCCCGGGTCGTCCTTGGCGGCGGACTTCTGCGCCACCAGCAGGATCGACTTGCCCGCCTCCATCGCCGTCTCCATCGCCTTGATCGACTTCGGCCGGCCGACGAACAGCGGGATGACCATGTGCGGGAACACGACCACATCGCGCAGCGGAAGCAGCGGGTACTGGACGATGTCGGATGTGCGTTCGAGGGACATTTAGGGCGCCTTTTCTAGCTGCGTGGACCGCAGGAATGCCAATAGAGGGTACACGCATGAAACGCGTACCGCAACGCAAAAGCTGCGAAGGAAATTGTTACGCGAGTTTGTGTTACGCGGAACTTCCGGCCACCTTGTGCTGATCGGAATAGATCAGCAGGGGCTTGCCGTCTGCGGAGATCATCGGCTCGTCGACGACGACCTTGCTCACGTTCTCGAGCGTCGGCAGCTCGTACATCGTCTCGAGCAAAACCGTCTCGAGAATCGAGCGCAGGCCGCGGGCACCGGTCTTGCGGGCGAGCGCCCTCTTCGCCACCGCGCCGAGCGCGGGCGTGCGCACCTCGAGCTCCACGCCTTCCATATGGAACAGGCGCTGGTACTGCTTGATGAGCGCGTTCTTCGGCTCGGTGAGGATCTGGATCAGCGCGTGCTCGTCGAGCTCCTCGAGCGTCGCCAGCACCGGCAGGCGGCCGACGAACTCGGGGATCAGGCCGAACTTGATCAGGTCCTCGGGCTCGACGTTGCGCAGCAGGTCGTAGGTCGCCTTCGAGTTGGTCGGGCTGCGCACCTCGGCGCCGAAGCCGATGCCGGTCTTCTCGGTGCGGTTGCGCACGATCTTCTCCAGCCCGTCGAACGCGCCGCCGCAGATGAAGAGGATGTTGGTGGTGTCGACCTGGACGAAGTCCTGGTTCGGGTGCTTGCGGCCGCCCTGCGGCGGCACGGAGGCGATGGTGCCCTCCACCAGCTTGAGCAGCGCCTGCTGCACGCCCTCGCCGGAGACATCCCTGGTAATGGAAGGGTTGTCGGACTTGCGCGAGATCTTGTCGATCTCGTCGATGTAGACGATGCCGCGCTTCGCCTTGTCGACGTCGTAGTCGCAGTTCTGCAGCAGCTTCTGGATGATGTTCTCGACGTCCTCGCCCACGTAGCCGGCCTCGGTGAGCGTGGTCGCGTCCGCGATGACGAACGGCACGTTCAGGAGCCGGGCCAGCGTCTGCGCGAGCAGCGTCTTGCCCGAGCCCGTCGGCCCGATGAGGAGGATGTTCGACTTGGCGAGCTCCACCTCGTCCTGCTTGGACAGGTGCTTGAGCCGCTTGTAGTGGTTGTAGACCGCCACCGAGAGGATCTTCTTCGCCTGGTCCTGGCCGATCACGTACTGGTCGAGGATGTTGCGGATCTCGCGCGGGGTCGGCAGGTCGGACTTGGCGCCCTTGCCGCCCTTATCGGAGGCGGTCTCCTCGCGGATGATGTCGTTGCAGAGCTCGATGCACTCGTCGCAGATGAACACCGACGGGCCGGCGATCAGCTTCCTTACTTCGTGCTGGCTCTTGCCGCAGAACGAGCAGTAAAGCAGCTTTTCGCCGGAAGAACTCTTTTCTGACATGTAGTTACGTGTTCCCTGTGGTGCCCTAGGCGTTCTCGCGCGAGACGAGGACGCGATCCGCGATGCCGTACTTTACCGCTTCTTCCGCCCCCATGAAAAAGTCGCGCTCGGTGTCCCGGGCAATGACATCGATCGGCTTGCCGGTGTGCTTGGCGAGGATCTCGTTCAGGCGCCCGCGCAGATACAGGATTTCCTTCGCGTGGATCTCGATGTCGGTGGCCTGGCCCTGGAACCCGCCCATGGGCTGATGGATCATGACGCGCGAGTTCGGCAGGCAGTAGCGCTTGTCCTTGTCGCCGGCGGCGAGCAGGAACGCGCCCATGCTGGCCGCCTGCCCGACGCACAGCGTCGAGACGTCCGGCTTGATGAACTGCATCGTGTCGTAGATCGCCAGCCCGGCCGAGACCGACCCGCCGGGCGAGTTGATGTAGAAGTAGATGTCCTTGTCCGGATTCTCGGATTCGAGGAACAGGAGCTGGGCGACGATCAGGTTCGCCGTCACCTCGGTCACCGGGCCGACCAGGAACACCACGCGCTCCTTCAGCAGCCGCGAGTAAATGTCGTAGGCGCGTTCGCCGCGGCCGGACTGCTCGATCACCATGGGGATCAGCCCCAGGGCGCGCGGGTCGGTCAGGTTTGTATTTTTTTCCCAGTTCAAGATTGCGCTCCCATCAGGTCATCGAAGGGAGTTTCCTTGTCCTGCACCTGGGCCTTCGACAAAACCCATTTGACGACGTTGGCTTCCAGTGCTGCGCTTTCCATCTCGGACAACCGTTGCGGCTGCATGTAGAACCATTTTACTACCTCGGCGGGGTTCTCGTAGCTCTGCGATTCCTGCTCGACCATCGCGCGCACCTCGCCCGGCTTCGGCTGCAAACTCTCCGCGCGAGCGAGCTCCGCGATGATGAGCCCGAGCGCCACGCGGCGCTTCGCCGTGTCCTCGAACATGGAGGGATTGAGCGGCATCTGCTTCGGGTCGATGCCGCGCGACTGCAGGTCCGCCGCCGCGCGCTGCGCGAGCTCCTGCGATTCCATCTCGATCAGCGACTTCGGGATCTCGAACGGCGTCGCGTCCAGGAGCACCTGCAGCGCCTGCTGCTTCACGCGCGCCTCGACGCGCTTCTTCACTTCCCGCTCGACATTCGCCTTCACTTCGGCGCGCATCTTCGCCACGTCCCCGTCGGCGACGCCGAGCTGCTTCGCGAACTCCGCGTCCACCGCCGGAAGCTCCGGCGCGTCCACGCTCTTCACCGCGATCTCGAACACCGCCTGCTTGCCCGCGACTTCCTTGCCCTGGTAGTCGTCCGGGAACTTGACCTCGACGCTCTTCTTCTCGCCGGCCTTCATGCCGCGCGCTCCGGCCTCGAATTCGGGCAGCAGCCGGCCCTCGCCGAGGACGAGCCCGAAGTTTTCCGCCTGGCCGCCTTCGAAGGGCTTGCCGTCGATCGTGCCGGAGAAGTCGATCACCAGCCGGTCGCCGTCCTGCGCGGCGCGCTCCGCCTTGGCGAAGCGCACGCGCTGCTTGCGCAGGATCTCGATGGTCTTGTCCACTTCGGCGTCGGTGACGTTCACCACCGGGCGCTCGATCGGCTTGCCGGCGATGTCGCCGGGCTTGACCTCCGGGTAGATCTCGAAGGTCGCGCTGAACTCGAGCGCCTTCCCGCCTTCGGCTTCCTTCGTCTCCTTCGGCTCGATCTTCGGATAGCCGGCCACCTTGAGGTTGGCGTCCCTCACCACCTCGGTGAACGACTTCTGGACCGCGTCACCGAGCACCTCGGAGCGCACCTGCGGCCCGTAGGTCTGCGCGATGAGCTTCATCGGCACCTTGCCGGGCCGGAACCCGGGCATCCGCGCCTCGCGCGCAAGCTTCTTCAACCGCGCGTCGACCTGCTGCTCGATGTCGTTCATCTCGACGCGCATCGAGACGCGACGTTCCAGTGTGCCGAGCGTTTCCACGTTCGCTGCCATTCCAGTCCTTATGTGTCGTTTACGGTGGTGCGAAGGGAGAGACTCGAACTCTCATGCCTCGCGGCGCCGGAACCTAAATCCGGTGCGTCTACCAATTCCGCCACCCTCGCGCCGAAAAATATTGAGAAACAACGTATTATACCTTTCAGTGTCGGTCGGCCATTACGAGAACTTCCCCGTCGCATCGATCCTGCTGCCGCGCGAGCTGCGCCGGCCCGTCGAGGCGATCTATCGCTTCGCGCGGACGGCCGATGACATCGCCGACGAGGGCCACGCCCCGCCCGAGATACGCCTCGGGAAGTTAAGCGTCTACCAGGGGCGCCTCGCCGCCATTTCCGCCGGCGAGACGCCTCCCGAGCCGCTGTTCCGCGAGCTGGCGCGCGCGATCCGCGACCATGCGCTGCCGATCTCGCTCTTCCACGACCTGATCGACGCGTTCTGCCAGGACGTCACCAAGAAGCGCTACGCCAGCTACGCCGAGGTCCTCGACTACTGCAGGCGCTCGGCCAATCCGGTCGGCCGCCTCCTCCTGCACCTGTTCAAACGAACGGCTGAGCGAGACCTCGCCCAGTCGGATGCGATCTGCAGCGCGCTGCAGCTCATCAACTTCTGGCAGGACGTCGAGGTCGACTTCACGCATGACGACCGCGTATACCTGCCGCAGGACGAGATGGCGCGTTTCGGCGTCACGCAGATCCATCTCCTGGAGAAGCTCTGCGACGCCTCGTGGGTGGCGCTGATGGAGTTCCAGGTCGAGCGCACGCGCGAGCTGATGCTTTCGGGCGCGCCCCTCGGCAGGTCGCTGCCCGGGCGCATCGGCGTGGAGATCCGCGCCACGGTCGAGGGCGGCTTGCGCATCCTGGAGAAGATCCAGCGTGCCGGCTACGATGTCTTCCGGCGCCGGCCGGTGCTGAAGGCGCTCGACTGGCCGGTGGTCCTCGCCCGGGCGGTATGACGCCCGACCAGTACTGCCAGCAGAAGGCCGCGGCGAGCGGGTCGAGCTTCTATTACTCGTTCCTTTTCCTGCCGCCCGAGCGCCGGCGCGCCATCACCGCGCTCTACGCCTTCTGCCGCGAAGTGGACGACGTGGTGGACGAGGCGACCGAGCCGCAGGTCGCGGCGACCAAGCTCGCATGGTGGCGCGCCGAAGTCGCGGCGATGTTCCAGGGCAAGGCCCAGCATCCGGTGACCCGGGCGCTTGCGCCGTTCACGGAGAAGTTCTCGATCTCGCAGGAGAACCTCGGCGAGATCATCACCGGCATGGAGATGGATCTCACGCAGGCGCGCTACCTCGACTGGCCCGGCCTCGAGCGCTATTGCTACCGCGTCGCCAGCGTGGTCGGGATCTGCGCCGCCGGCATTTTCGGCTACCGCAATCCGCGCACGCTCGAGTACGCGAAGGAGCTCGGCCTCGCGTTCCAGCTCACCAACATCATCCGCGACGTCGGCGAGGACGCGAGGAAGAACCGCATCTATTTGCCGATCGACGACCTGAAGCGCTTCGGCGTCACGGCGGCCGACCTGCTCAACGCGCGCGAAACGGACGCCTTCCGCGCGCTGATGGCGTTCCAGGCGGAACGCGCCAGGGTGCACTACGCGCGCGCCTTCGCGGCGCTCCCGGCCGAGGACCGGCGCGCACAGCGGCCGGGGCTCATCATGGCGGCCATCTACCGCGCGCTCCTCGACGAGATCGAGCGCGACGGCTTCCGCGTGCTGAAGGGCAAGACCTCGCTCACCCCGGTGCGCAAGCTCTGGATCGCGTGGAGGACATGGGTCACGGCGTAGCGATCGTCGGCGCCGGATACGCCGGCATGGCGGCCGCGGTGACGCTGGTCCTGCGGGGCATCCGTCCCACCGTTTTCGAATCGGGGCCGGTGGCCGGTGGACGCGCCCGCCGCGTGGTCACGCAAGGCGTCGAGATCGACAACGGGCAGCACATCCTGGTCGGCGCGTATTCGGAGCTGTTCCGCCTGATGCACCTCGTCGGCGTTGCCGGGGACGCGGTGCTTCGCCTGCCGCTCGATCTTCGCTACTTCGACGGCTTCCGCCTGCGCGCCCGGTTTCCGGGATCGCTCGGCTTGCTGTATGCGCTCGCCACCGCGGCGCTTCCGGTTGCGGAGAAGCTTTCCTCGGTGCGGTTCCTCCGGGCACTTCAGCGCGCGGGATTCGCGCTCGAGGAAGACGTCACCGTCGAAGAGCTCCTCCATCGCCACGGGCAGCACGGCAAGATCGGCCGCTACGTGTGGCGGCCCCTGTGCGTGTCGGCCCTCAACACGCCGACGGACACGGCGTCGGCGCAGGCGTTCCTCGTGGTCGTGCGCGATGCGCTCTTCGGCGGTCCGGGGGCGAGCGACCTCGCGCTGCCGCGGGTCGACCTCTCGAAGCTTTTTCCCGAGCCGGCCGCCGCCTACGTGGAGCGCCACGGCGGGGAAGTCCGGCTCGGTTCGACGGTGCGCGACCTCGATGCCCTGCGGGGGAAATACGCGCGCATCATCGTCGCGGTCGGCCCGCACCAGCTCAAGGGGCTCCTGCCCGCGGGGGCGCCTTCCTACAGCTACCAGCCCATCTATACCTGCTATCTGCAGTACGAGCAGGCGACGCGGCTGCCCGCGCCCATGCTCGGCATGGTGGACGGCCTCGTGCAATGGGTCTTCGACCGCGGCGCGCTCACCGGCGAGCACGGACGGCTCGCCTGCGTCATCAGCGCGCAGGGCGGGCACCAGGAGCTCGAGCACGACGCGATCGCGCAGCGCTGCCACGCCGAGCTCGCGCGCCTGCTGCCACAGCTCCCGCAACCGCGCTGGGCGCGCGTCATCGCGGAGAAGCGGGCCACCATCGCGTGCACGCCGGGCGCAAAGAGCGTTCGCCTGGAGGTGCCGGGTGTGACGCTGGCCGGCGACTACCTGGACCCGGAGTACCCACCAACCCTGGAGGCCGCTACAAGGAGTGGCGTCCGGGCCGCTACACAGGTCGCTGACGCGCTACAGAACGAAGCGGCGTAATTCGCCCGACGGCGTGACCCTTGCCGCACAAGGTGCAACGGCGCAGGGCCAGAATCACCCGCTTCATGACGAGCCAGCGCCACAGCTGCCCGCGTTGCGACGGCCAGATTTTCCTGCTCTGGATCGACGGCCGGGTGGTCTGCGCCGGCTGCCGCCTCGAGCATCAATCGCTGCGCGCGCTCGCGCCGCGGCTTGCCGAGGAGGAGCGCGCGGACGCCGCCTCCTCGCGCGCGAATTCCTGAACCAGCGCGTAGAAGCGCTCGTAGAACTGCGGGTCGTGCACCGTTTCCCGCCGCTGCAGCGCGAGGCGCTTGTCCGTCCCCGCGGGCAGCGTGATCGTCGCGATGCTTACGCCGGCACTGACCGATTGCGGGCTGCGCTGCAGCTTGCTCACCTCGTGCGCCGCGGTGGCGAAGACCGTGCTCGTGCCGTCGCGGTTGTCGACGCACGTCGCCTGAAGGCGCAGCGATTCCTGCGTGTCCTCGTCGGGCTGCAGGTCCTTCACGCCGGTGACGATCACCGGATCCGCGGTGCGGTCGAGCATGTAGCCCTGCGATAGAAACGCGCGCTTCACGCTCCAGCAGACGACTTCTCCGGAGCCGCGGATCTTCTTGCTGAACTGCGTCTTCGGAGAGAAGGCCTGCTCCTCCATGGCGCCGCGCGAAGCGCAGCCTGCGAGGAGAACGGCGAACGCGATCGCCGGAATGCGGTAGGCGAACTGCAGCATGGGTTCCTCCTGTGCTTGACCTGAGTCAGGCCTGCTGCGCCGCATTTGGTTCCCGCTGTCGCGACGCGCCAACTGCCGGGCTGCCCGACGCCGCGAAGTTACACGCGGGAACGCAGCTTGCGGCCGGCGCGGCTGCAGTACGTCCTTCAACAGCTCAACGGAGCTCACATGCAACGCAAGACCATCCTTACGATTGCCCTCACCTGTGCCCTCGGCGCGCCGCTCGCGGCCGTCGCTGGCGACTCGGACTGGCGCAGCCCGGGCCGCGATGCGCGCGGCAGCTGGGACGCCTGGCGCCACGATCCCGAGATCCGCCACGATTTGCGCGAAGTGCGCGACAGCCGCCGCGAAGTGGCGGAGAGCTACGCCGAAGTGCGCGACAGCCGCAAGGCGCTGCGCGACGCGCAGAAGGAGCTTTGGGAAGAGAAGCGCGACGGCGCCTCGCGCTACGAGTTGCGCGATGAATGGCGCGCCGTGCGGGACGCGCGCGCCGAGCTGCACGACGAGCGCCGCGAGCTGTGGTCCGACAAGCGCGAGCTGCGCAGCGACTATCGCGAGCTCAGGCAGGACCTCGCCCAGCGTCGCCATGATCGCGACGGCTGGAAGCACGCCGACTGGCGCGACCGGCACGACCACGGCAAGCACGCGGGCTGGCACAAGGACCGGGACCGCGGCCGCGACCATCACCATGCAAGGCACGACGATGACCGGCGCCACGACCATCATCACAAGCACGTGAAGGACGACCGGCGCGATCACGACCACAAGCGCCATCACGACGCCAGCCGGCATCACAAGGACCGTCACGATGCGCGCGCGGTCGAAGTACGCGCGGATGCGAGCGTGAAGAAGTAGCCTGCAGCAGCGTCAGAGGGAGCGCAGGACCTGCACCGCCTGGTCCACGCGCTCCACCGCGACGACCTCCAGCCCGGGGATCTTTCCCCTG
>DASPMF010000298.1:0-11187 GCA_035627155.1 Burkholderiales bacterium
AAGCCCGCCGGCGGCAAAAAGCCGTCCGACCGCCTCGGCCTGGTCATGGCCCTGCTCGACGACGAGCCACCCGCCGGCCTCGAGGAAGCCCCGCGCTGAGCCGGTGATGTCCCTGATCGCGTCCAGGCCTTGCGCGCCCGAAACGAGCGCCCCGGCCGGTTCGTAGCGCAGCGCGGCTAGATGCGGATCGCCTTCGGCGACATAGGGCGGGTTGGAAACGATGAGCTCGAAGCGCTCGCCGCCGACCGGCTCGAACCAGCTTCCGAGGCGCCAGTCGACGTCCAGAGCGTGCCGGGCCCCGTTGGCACGCGCTACGTCCAGCGCCGGCGTGCTGGCCTCGACCGCAACCACTCGCGTCCCGGGAAGCGCCCGCTTGATCGCGAGCGCGATCGCCCCGCTTCCCGTGCCGAGGTCGAGCACCGACGCCGGCCGCATGCGCACGGCCAGCTCCACGAGGAGCTCCGTCTCCGGGCGTGGAATCAGCACCGCCGGCGTCACGGCGAGCTCCATCGAATAGAACTCCTTGCAGCCGACGATGTAGGCGACCGGCTCTCCGCGCGCTCTTCTTTCCGCGTACTCCGCGAAGCGCTCGAGGCTCGACGCCGGAAGCGGCTCCTCCGGGAACGCGGCGATGTGCGCCTCCGACAGCCCCGAGGCCGCGGCAAGAAGCAGGCGCGCCTCGCGGGGCCCGAGCGCGCTCGAGCGCAGCGCCTCGACGAGGGTCAAGCGGCTTCTTCCGCCAGCGCCGACAGCTGCTCCGCGGTGTACTCCGCCTGCAGCGCGCCGATCAGCTCTTCGAGCTCGCCCTCCATGATGCGGTCGATCTTGTACAGGGTGAGGTTGATGCGATGGTCGGTGACCCGGCCCTGCGGGAAATTGTAGGTGCGGATGCGCTCCGAGCGGTCCCCGGAGCCGATCAGCAGCTTGCGGGTCGAGGCGGTCTTCGCCTGCTGCTCGCTCACTTGCTTGTCGCGGATGCGCGCGGCCAGCACGGAAAGGGCTTTCTCGCGGTTCTTGTGCTGTGACCGGGAATCCTGGCATTCGACCACGATGCCGGTCGGCAGGTGCGTCACCCGGATCGCCGAGTCCGTCTTGTTGACGTGCTGGCCGCCGGCCCCCGAGGCGCGGAACGTGTCGACGCGGAGCTCCGCGGGATCGAGCACCACCTCGTTCACCGCGTCGGCTTCGGGCAGCACGGCCACCGTGCATGCCGACGTGTGGATGCGTCCCTGCGCCTCGGTCTCCGGCACCCGCTGCACGCGGTGGCCGCCGGACTCGAACTTGAGCTTCGAGTACACGCCCTGGCCGCTGACCCTCGCGATCACCTCCTTGTAGCCGCCGAGCTCGGAGGGGCTCTCCGACATGATCTCGACCAGCCAGCCCTGGCGCTCCGCATAGCGCGTGTACATGCGGAAGAGGTCGCCAGCGAAAAGCGCCGACTCGTCGCCTCCGGTGCCTGCGCGCACCTCGATGAAGGTATTGCGCTCGTCGTTGGGATCCTTGGGCAGCAAAGCCTTCTGCAGCTCGGCCTCCAGCTTCTCCATGCTCGCGCGGGCCGACTTCAGCTCCTCGTCGGCGAACGACTTCATCGAGGGATCGGAACCCATGTCCTTCGCCGCCGCAGCGTCGCGCTCCGCCTGCCGGTAGCGCTCGTAGAGGGCGACGAGGTCGGAAAGCTCCGCGTACTCGCGGGAGAGCCGGCGGAACTGCTCCATGTTCTTGGCCGCGTCCTCCTCCGCGAGAAGACGGTTCAGCTCCTCCAGCCGCCCGATATGCCTGTCGAGCTTGTTGCGCAGGCTCGGCTTCACTTGTCCGGGTCGCGGACGGCGAGCTGGATCGTCGGCGCATGGAGCAGCTTGTTCGTCAGCGAGACCGAGAGCTGCTCGAGCACGGCCGCAGGATCCTCGCCGCGCTGCAGGAGGCGCAGCGCCCGTTGGACCTCTTCGCGCCGGGCGAGCTCGGCGTTGTCGCGCAGCATGCGGATGAGCGGCACGTTGTCGCGACCGCGCATCCAGTGCATGAACTGGCCGACCTGCGTGTCGATGATGGCTTCGGCCTGCTCGACGGCCGAGCGCCGCGAATCGAGGTTCGCGGCGACGATACCGGCGAGATCGTCCACCGTGTAGAGGAACACGTCTTCCAGCTGCGACACCTCCGGCTCGATGTCGCGCGGGACGGCAAGGTCGACCATGAACATGGGGCGGTGCCTGCGCGCCTTGAGCGCACGCTCCACCATCCCCTTGCCGAGCAGCGGTAGCGACGACGCGGTGGAGGAGACGATGATGTCGTGCTCATGCAGGCACTCGCCCAGGTCCTTCAGCTCGAGGGCGCGGCCGCCGAAGCGATGCGCGAGCCGGCCCGCTCGCTCCAGGGTCCGGCTCGCCACCGTGATCTGCGCCGGCGCCTGCGCGGCGAAATGCGTGGCGCACAGCTCGATCATCTCGCCCGCGCCGATGAAGAGCACGCTCTGCTCGCGCAAAGTCGGGAAGATGCGCGCCGCAAGCTTCACCGCCGCCGCCGCCATCGAGACGCTTTCGGCGCCCACGCGCGTGGTCGAGCGGACTTCCTTCGCCACGGCGAAAGAGCGCTGGAAAAGCTTGTGCAGGACCGTGCCGAGCGTCCCCGCAGCCTCGGCGGCGCGCGCGGCGTCCTTCATCTGGCCCAGGATCTGCGGCTCGCCCAGGACCATCGAATCGAGCCCTGAGGCGACGCGGAACGCGTGGCGCACCGCTTCGGCCTGCGGTCGCGTGTAGAGGTACGGCGCCAGTTCGTCCGGGCGCAGCTGGTGCCATTGCGCCAGCCATTGTGCGGCGCCCGCCGGCGCCTCCGCGGAGAAATAGAGCTCGGTGCGGTTGCACGTCGAGAGGATCGCGGCCTCGCTCGCCAGACCGCGCTTCATCTCGGTCAGTGCGTCCCGCAACCGCTCGACGTGGAACACCACCCGCTCCCGGATCTGGAGCGGCGCGGTGTGGTGGTTCAGTCCGAGGGCGTAGAGCGACACGGGCGGGATCTGCGGATTCCCTTGGATTATAGGAGCTTACGCGCTCGGCAGCGCGAAGCGGAAGCATGCGCCCGCGCCCGGCGTGCCCTCCGCCCAGACCCGGCCGCCGTGTCGCACGACGATCCGCTGCACGATCGCCAGGCCCACCCCCGTGCCGGGGAATTCGTCCTGGCGGTGCAAACGCTGGAAGACCGCGAACAGCTTGCCGACGTAGCGCATGTCGAATCCCACGCCGTTGTCGCGAACCCAGTACTCCGCCGACCGACCGTCCATGCGCCCGCCGACTTCGACCTCCGGCGAGGCGGCGCGCGCGCTGTACTTGAGTGCGTTGCCGAGCAGATTGACCCACACCTGCTTGAGGAGGCCGCGATCGCCGAACGCGGGCGGAAGCTCGCCGATGCGGACGGTCGTTCCCGGAAAGTCGGCGCCGAGCTCCGCGGCCGCTTCGCCGGCAAGCGCCGCCATGTCGAGCGGGCACCGCGCCGGTTCCACCTGCCCGAGGCGCGAGAACTCCAGCAAATCGTCGATGAGCCGTCCCATGCGATGGCTGCTCGAACGCACCACGCCCAGCAGCCGCCGACCTTCCGCGCCCATGCGCTCGCCGCTCTCCTGCTCGAGCATGCGCGCGTAGCCGTCGATGGCGCGAAGCGGGGCGCGCAGGTCGTGGGAAACGGAATAGCTGAAGCTTTCGAGCTCCCGGTTCATGGACGCAAGCTGGTCGTTCGCCTTCTCGAGCGCCCGCGTACGCTGCGCGACGCGCGCCTCGAGCTCCGTGGCGTGCTGCTTCACGCGCGCGAGGAGGTCCGAATGCCTCAGGGCGATCGCGAGCTGAGTGGCGACTTCCTGGGCAATCGCGATCGTGTCGACCGCGAACGAGTCCGTCTCGCCCCCGAAGCTGATCGCCCCGAGAAGCTGACCTCCGGCAATCATCGGCACCGCGACGTAGACATTGACGCCGGAGGCGAGCAGCGCCTCGACATGCGGGCCGGGCGGCAATCGATGCGTGTGCACCTTTTGCGGGACGCCGCGTCGCAGGGCCTCGGCATCGCCGAGCAGCTCGAGCGGGTAACGCACGCCCGGGCCCGCGCGCACAGTGCGCCGGCCTGCGGCCGCGATCCATTCCACGTCGCCCCGGACCGGATCCAGGCGGTTGACGATCGCGCGGGCCACCCCGAGCAGCTCGCGCAGCGGCCCGATGACCGCAGCGGCGACCGCTTCCGGAGGCTCCTCCGCGGCCATGGCGCGATCGATCTCGCGCAGGATCCGAAGGCGCTCCTCGTACAGTCGGGGTTCGTGGCTCGGCATCGGCCGCGGGGACTATAATGGATCCGGCATGGACACGCTCGCGCGCATCAAGGACATGGCGGCCAAGGAATTTTCCATCGATCCGGCCGGCCTGGATCCCGCCGCGCCGCTCGATTCTCTGGGCATCGACTCCCTGAGCTTCATCGAGTTCATGTTCAAGGTCGAGGAAGAGTTCGGGGTGAGCGTCTCGGACGAGGACCTGCGCAGCATCAAGACCCTCGCGGACCTGGAGCGCCACGTCGGCGCCGCCCTCGCGGCGTCCGGCAAGAGCTGACTGGCGGCATGAGCCGCCGTCGCGTCGCCGTCACCGGGGCGGGCGTAGTCTCACCGCTGGGCAGTTCCCTGAGGGAATTCCATGGCGCCCTCGCTGAGGCCCGCTCCGGCATCCGCCGCCTCCCCGACGAACTGGTGCAGAAAGCCGGCGTGCAGGTCGCCGGCGTGGTGGATTGGAATCCGGCGCCGCTGCTCACCCCCGCCGAATGCACGAACCTGGACCGCGTCACGCAGTTCGCGATCGCCGCGGCCGACCAGGCGCTGCGCGCGAGCGGCCTCGACCTGAAGGCGACGAATCCGGACCGCGTAGGCGTGTACTGGGGAACCGGGATGGGCGGCGCGACGACGCTCGAGACGAGCTACGAGCGGGTCTACGGCAAGAACGATTGGCGCTCGCGCCCCCTCACAGTCGTGATGGCCATGAACAACGCCGCCGGCTCGAACGTCGCCGTGCGCTACGGCCTGCGGGGCCCGTTCGCCAACTTCTCGACCGCATGCTCGTCCTCTGCGATGGCGCTGGGGGAAGCGATGCGCACCATCCAGTCCGGTCGCGCACAGGCAATCGTCGCGGGCGGCGCGGAAGCGCTCCTCGTGCCCGGGACGCTCTCAGCATGGTTCGCCCTGCGCACGCTCGCCCCGGCGGACGCCGGCAACGCGGCGGCAAGCTGCAAGCCTTTCGACAAGCGCCGCGCCGGCCTGGTGCTCGGCGAGGGCGCTGCCGCGTTCGTGCTCGAGGACGAGGAACATGCCCGCGCCCGCGGCGCGCATATCCACGGTTTTCTCACCGGATACGGCAACACCTGCGATGCGGTCCACATGTCGCGGCCGGACCGCGATGGCCAGATCCGCGCGCTGCGCGACGCGCTCGAGGACTCGGCTGTGGAGGCGTCCGCGGTCGGCTACATCAACGCGCACGGCACCGCGACGATCGTCGGCGACGTCGCCGAGTCCGAAGCCATCAGCGCCGTGTTCGGCGAGGGGGCGGTGCGCGTGAGCTCGACGAAGTCGATGCACGGGCACCTCCTGGGCGGCGCGGGCGCCCTGGAGTTCGCCGCGGCGCTGCTGGCTCTCGAGCAGGGCATCGTGCCGCCCACGGCTTGGCTCGACGAGCCGGATCCGGCGTGCCGGATCCGCCACGTCGCGTCGAAGGCGGAGCGCATCGAGCCGCCGCAGGCGGTGATGTCCAACTCCTTCGCCTTCGGCGGCTCGAACGTCGTGCTGGTCGCCGAGCGGGCTTAGCCCGCTAGACGCGCGGTCCGCGTCCCCGGATCAGGGAGACGACGAAGAGGACCAGGAACAGTACAAAGAGGATCCAGGCAATCTGGGAGGCGGCGCCTGCGACTCCGGAAAAGCCGAAGAACGCGGCGACGATGGCGAGGACGAAGAACGCAAGGGTCCAGCTGAGCATGTGGGCACTCCTGGTTAGGCGGTACCCATCGGACCCGCAAAGCGCGTACCTGTTCAGCGCCTACCGGACCGGAAGGACTAGTTCCTTAGGACTCGCGCAAGAAGATGGTGGCCAAGGCCGGAATCGAACCAGCGACACACGGATTTTCAGTCCGCTGCTCTACCAACTGAGCTACTTGGCCCCTTGGGACTGCCGCAGGACTTGAGGGAAGGCGCGAATTATAAGGGCTTCTCGAGGCTGTACCCCAGGCCCCGGACGGTGACGATCTTCACGCCGCCGGGCTCCAGTTTCTTCCTCAGGCGGTGCACGTACACCTCGATCGCATTGGGCGAGACCTCCTCCCCCCATTCGCACAGGTGCGAGACGAGCTGGTCCTTGGAGACCAGGCGGCCCGCGCGCTGAAGGAAGATTTCCAGGACGCTGACCTCACGCGCGGACAGGTCGAGGGCGCGCTCGTGCAGCCTGGCGACGCGGCCGACCTGATCGTAGGTAAGCGCGCCGTGGCGCACGAGCGTCGGGCTGCCTGCCATGCCGCGCCGCGCGAGCGCACGCACGCGAGCTTCGAGCTCCGCGAGGTCGAACGGCTTGGCAAGATAGTCGTCCGCGCCGGCGTCGAGTCCGCGCACGCGGTCCTGCACGGCGTCGAGCGCGGTGAGGATGAGGACCGGGAGCCGCGACTCGCGGCTGCGCAGGCGCCTGAGGACCTCGAGGCCCGACTTGCGCGGCAGGCCGAGGTCGAGGATGAGGAGCTCGAAGCTGTCGCTGTCGAGCGCTGTGTCGGCCTCCACGCCGTTGCGCACCCAGTCCACGGCATGGCCGGAGTTGCGCAAGGAGGTCATGACCCCTTCCGCAAGAATCGCGTCGTCCTCCGCGACGAGAATCCGCATGCGCGCAGTCTACAAAAGAAAAGGGCCCCTTCGGGCCCTTTCCAAGACTGCATAGATGCCCCGCCTGCGCGGGGATGACTCGGCTAAAGCCGAGTTACATATCCATGCCGCCCATGCCGCCCATGTCCGGCATGCCGCCGTGTGCATGCCCGCCGCCCTTCTTCTCCTCCACCAGCTCGGCGACCATCGCGTCGGTCGTGAGCATGAGGGAGGCGACGGAGGCCGCGTTCTGCAGCGCGGTGCGGGTGACCTTGGTCGGGTCGATCACGCCCTGCGCCACGAGGTCGCCGTACTCCTCGGTCTGGGCGTTGAAGCCGTGCGTGCCCTTGCCTTCGAGCACCTTGTTGAGGACGACCGACGGCTCCTCGCCGGCGTTGGCGACGATCTGGCGAAGCGGCTCTTCCAGGGCGCGCATCACGATGCGGATGCCCGCGTTCTGGTCGTCGTTGTCGCCCTTGAGCTTGCCCTCGAGGGACTGCTTGGCGCGGATGAACGCCACGCCGCCGCCCGGGACGATGCCCTCTTCGACCGCGGCGCGGGTCGCGTGCAGCGCGTCCTCGACGCGGGCCTTCTTCTCCTTCATCTCGACTTCGGTCGCAGCGCCGACCTTGATGACCGCGACGCCGCCGGCGAGCTTCGCCACGCGCTCCTGCAGCTTCTCCTTGTCGTAGTCGCTGGTGGCTTCGTCGATCTGGACGCGGATCTGCTTCACGCGCGCCTCGATCTGCTTCTTGTCGCCCGCGCCGTCGATGATGGTGGTGTTCTCCTTGCCGGACTCCACCTTCTTCGCGCGCCCGAGGTCCTTCAGCGTGGCGTTCTCGAGCTTGAGGCCGAGCTCCTCGCTGATCACGGTGCCGCCGGTGAGGATGGCCATGTCTTCCAGCATCGCCTTGCGGCGGTCGCCGAAGCCCGGCGCCTTCACGGCAACCGTCTTCAGGATGCCGCGGATGTTGTTCACGACCAGCGTCGCAAGCGCCTCGCCCTCGACTTCTTCGGCGATGATGAGCAGCGGCTTGCCCGCCTTCGCGACCTGCTCCAGGACCGGCAGCAGCTCGCGGATCGAGGAGATCTTCTTGTCGTACAGGAGGACGTACGGGTCCTCGAGCACGGCGATCTGCTTCTCCGGCTGGTTGATGAAGTAGGGCGACAGGTAGCCGCGGTCGAACTGCATGCCCTCGACGAGGTCCAGCTCGTTCTCGAGCGACTTGCCGTCCTCGACGGTGATCACGCCTTCCTTGCCGACCTTGTCCATCGCATCGGCGATGATCTTGCCGATGTCGGAATCCGAGTTCGCCGAGATGGAGCCGACCTGCGCGATCTCCTTGGAGTTCGAGCACGGCTTCGAGACTTTCTTCAGCTCCTCAACGACCGCGATCACCGCCTTGTCGATGCCGCGCTTGAGGTCCATGGGGTTCATGCCGGAGGCGACGAACTTCATGCCTTCGCGGACGATGGCCTGCGCCAGGACCGTCGCGGTCGTCGTGCCGTCACCGGCGACGTCGGAGGTCTTCGACGCAACTTCCTTGACCATCTGCGCGCCCATGTTCTCAAACTTGTCCTTGAGCTCGATCTCCTTCGCGACCGACACGCCGTCCTTGGTGACGGTGGGGGCGCCGAACGAGCGCTCGAGCACGACGTTGCGGCCCTTGGGCCCCAGCGTCACTTTGACCGCGTCGGCCAGGATGTTCAGGCCGTGAACCATCCTGACGCGCGCGCTTTCGTGGAAACGTACCTCTTTAGCAGGCATTGCTGATTCTCCTGAGTCTTGTCTTGGTGTGCTGGTTAGGCGCCTTCGATGACGCCCATGATGTCTTCCTCGCGCATCACGAGGAGCTCTTCACCTTTCACCTTCACGGTCTGCCCGGAATACTTGCCGAACAGCACCTTGTCTCCGGGCTTCACGTCGAGGGGAACGACCTTGCCGGAGTCGTCCTTCTTGCCCTTGCCAACGGCTACGATTTCGCCCTGGTCGGGCTTCTCGGCGGCCGTGTCGGGAATGACGATTCCGCCAGCGGACCGACGCTCCTCCTCGATACGCTTGACGATGACGCGGTCATGCAACGGACGAATTTTCATGCGGGATCTCCCGTTTAGAAAACGTTGGTGTTACAACGGTTTATGAATCGAAATGCCGAATTCTGTGGACTCATGCGACGAAAACTAGCACTCAGTCCAAGCGAGTGCTGATGATAATGGCGAGGCGCTGCCTTTTCAAGTCCTCCCGCGCCGTGGCTGCGGGTTTGCTGCTTTTGTTAGCGCTCACTCCGGCTCTGGCCGCCCTTCCGACCCCGGTTCTCAAGGAGCTGCGGGCAGCCGGAATCCCCCCGTCCAGCGTGTCGGCGGTCGTCCACGAAATCGGCGCAGCGGGTCCAAAGGTCTCGGTGGCGGCAACGCGGCAGGTGAATCCCGCATCGCTGATGAAGCTCGTGACGACCTACGCCGCGCTCGAGCTCCTGGGTCCGGCGTACCGCTGGAAGACGGAGGTGTACCTGGACGGCAAGGACGTGTACCTCAAGGGCGCCGGCGACCCTAAGCTGAACTACGAGAGCTTCTGGATGCTGCTGCGCGCGCTGCGCGGGCGCGGCCTCGGCCACATCGAGGGCAACGTGGTGCTGGACCGCACGTGGCTCGCGCCGGTCCCGGACGGCCGGATCGACGACGACGCGTTCAGGCCCTACAACGTGGCCCCCGACGCGCTGCTGGTCAACTTCAAGTCCGTGCGGTTCAACTTCCTGCCGCAGCTCGATCGCAACGCGGTGCGCGTCTATGCCGAGCCCGCGCTACCCGGAATGCGGCTCCTGAACGAGCTCAAGGTCGTCGAACGCAGCTGCCCGGAAGGGCGCGCCTTCCGCGAGCTGATCAACGCGCAGTTCGAATCCCGTCCGCCGCGGGCGGCGTTTACCGGCGTGTATCCGGCGTCGTGCGGCGAGCGCGACCTGAACGTTGCGCTCCACCATCCCGAGGACTACGTCGCCGGGATGGTCCGCCAGCTCTGGTCCGAGATGGGCGGCCGGTGGGACGGCGAGGTGCGAAACGGCGTGGTGCCGTCCACCGCCCGGCTCTTCTATGTGCACGAGTCCGAGGCGCTCTCCGAGATCGTGCGCGACGTCAACAAGTTTTCCAACAACGTCATGGCGCGCCAGCTCTACCTCACGCTGGGCGCCGAGGCGGCGGGCGCGCCGGCGCGCCCGGAGAACGCCGAGCGTGCGATCCGCGAGTGGCTGGAGGCCAAGAAGCTGCGCGTGCCCGAACTCGTGCTCGAGAACGGCTCCGGCTTGTCGCGCGCCGAGCGCATCAGCGCCTCATCGCTAGCCGCGATCCTGCAGGCGGCATGGCAGAGCCGCGTCATGCCGGAGTTCGTCGCGTCGCTGCCCATCGCTGGATCCGACGGCACGATGCGCCGGCGAATGCAGGATGCGCCCGGAGCGGGACACGCGCACATCAAGACCGGCCTCCTGTCCGACGTGCGCGGCAGCGCCGGCTACGTGCTCGACCGGCACGCCAGGCGTCACGTGGTGGTGATGATCGTCAACGACGCCCGTGCGCCCGATGCGCAGCAGGCGCTGGATGCGCTCGTTTCCTGGACCTACGAGGCTAGAGGCCGAGCTCCCGCCACAGCGCGTCCACGCGCTGCTTCACAGCGCTCGCCATGACGATCGGACGGCCCCACACCCGGCTCGTCTCGGCGGGCCACTTCGCCGTTGCGTCGATTCCCATCTTCGAGCCGAGTCCGGAGACGGGGCTCGCGAAGTCCAGGTAGTCGATCGGCGTGTTTTCCGCGATCAGCGTGTCCCGGGCCGGATCGACCCGCGTCGTCAGGGCCCAGATCACCTCTTTCCAGTCGCGCACGTCCACGTCGTCGTCGCAGACGATGATGAACTTCGTGTACATGAACTGGCGCAGGAAGCTCCAGACGCCGAACATCACCCGCTTGGCGTGCCCGGGGTATTGCTTCTTCATGCTCACCACGGCGAGGCGATACGAGCATCCTTCCGGCGGGAGGTAGAAGTCCGCGATCTCCGGGAACTGCTTCTGGAGCAGCGGCACGAAGACCTCGTTCAGCGCGACGCCCAGCATCGCCGGCTCGTCGGGCGGTTTCCCCGTATAGGTGGAGTGATAGATCGGCGCGTGGCGCATGGTCATACGCTCGACGGTCAGCACGGGGAAGGTCTCAGCCTCGTTGTAATAGCCGGTGTGGTCGCCAAACGGACCTTCGAGCGCCGTATCGCCGGGATGGATGAGCCCTTCGAGCACGATCTCGGCGCTTGCGGGGACCTGGAGCTCGCTTCCAAGACACTTGACGACCTCGGTGC
>DASPMF010000299.1:0-25963 GCA_035627155.1 Burkholderiales bacterium
CGAGCGTCGCCGCCAGCACCACGCGCGAGATGAACGCCGGCCGGCCGTTCTTCTGCAGGAACTCGTGGAGGATGTCGGGCGTGTTCGGCCAGACGTTCGGGCGGAAGTACTCGCGCGACGGGTGCTGCGAGAGCTCGGTGAAGTACTCCACCAGCTCCTGCTTTGCGTTGCGCCAGGTGAAGTAGGTGTAGGACTGCGAGAAGCCGAGCTTCGCCAGGCGGTGCATCACGCGCGGCCGCGTGAACGCCTCGGAGAGGAACACCACGTCGGGATGCTGGCGCCTGAGCTCCGTGATGCACCACTCCCAGAAGGCGAACGGCTTGGTATGCGGGTTGTCGACCCGGAAGACGCGAACGCCCTTCGCGATCCAGAACTCGAAGACGCTCTTAAGCTCGTCGAAGAGCTCGGGCCACTCCTCCGACTCGAACTCGAAGGGATAGATGTCCTGGTACTTCTTCGGCGGGTTCTCTGCGTACTGCACCGTGCCGTCCGGCCGCCAGCGGAACCACTTCGGATGCTCGGTGACGTACGGATGGTCCGGCGAAACCTGGAAAGCGATATCCAGCGCAATGCGAATGTTGCTTTGCTTCGCTTTTTCCACCAGGTAGGCAAAATCGTCGAAGGACCCAAGGTCGGGATGGATCGCCTTGTGGCCGCCCTCCTTCGCGCCGATCGCCCACGGGCTGCCCACGTCGCCGGGCTCCGCGCTCACCTTGTTGTTCTTCCCCTTGCGCGCGGTCACGCCGATCGGGTGGATCGGCGGCAGGTAGAGGATGTCGAAGCCGAGGTCAGCGAGGTAGGGCAGACGTTCCGCCACGTCGCGGAAGGTCGCATGCGAGCCGTCGCCGCGCACCGAGCGGGGAAAGAGCTCGTACCAGCTCGAGAAGCGCGCATGGAGCGGCTCGACCACGACCTCCAGCACCCGCTCGTAGCTCGTCACGCGCGCAGGCTCGGGCGGCGGCGGCGCGATCTTCATCGCCGCCTCGAAGCGCTCTTCGCCAGACCGGGCTGCGTCTGCCAGGATGCCTCTCAGAGGAGTGCTTTCTGGAAGAAGACAAGCCCCTATGAGGAAGTCGACCGAAAGGTCCTGCCCCGCGTCGCGGCGCTTCCTGAGGTCACGCTGCCAGGTGAGGAAGGGATCGGCCCAGCCGCGCACCGTGTACTCGTAGCGGCCGAGCTTCTCGCACTGGAAGCGCGCCGCCCAGTGGTCGTTGTGGCGGAACTCCATCGGCACGCTGCGCCAGGCCTTCTCCGATTCGTGGCGGAAGAAAAGCATCGCCACGACGGCATCGTGGCCGTCGGTGAAGACGTCCGCCTCGACCTGGACCGCCTCCCCGACGACGCGCTTGACCGGGAAGCGACCGCAGTCGACTTCCGGCCGCACCGACTCGACGATCGCGCGCGGGGGGGATTCCGTCCGGGCGGCCGACTTATGCAGGCTTGAGGAAGATCGCTCCAAGGGGAGGCAAAGAGAGGGAGATCGAATGCTCGTGGCCGTCGTAGGGCGTGCGCTCCGCCTGCACGCCGCCGAAGTTGCCGACGCCGGAGCCGCCGTAGACCGCGGCGTCGCTGTTGAGGAGCTCCTGCCACTGACCGCCGCAGGGCACGCCGACGCGATAGCCGTGGCGCGGCACGGGAGTGAAGTTGCACACCACCACCACCGGCGGCGCGCCGTCCGCGATGCGCTGGAAGGCGATGATGCTCTGCTCCCAGTCGGTGCGGCTGATCCACGCGAAGCCGTCCTGGCTGAAGTCCTTGCGATGCAGCGCCTCGTTGCGGCGGTACTCGCGGTTCAGGTCGGCGACCCAGCGCTGCAGGCCCTCGTGGCGTGCGTCCACGCCGAGGACGTGCCACTCCAGGCTCTGCTCGTGCGTCCATTCGCGGCGCTGGCCGAACTCGCCGCCCATGAAGAGGAGCTTCTTGCCCGGATGGCTCCACATGTAGGAGAAAAGCAGGCGCAGGTTGGCGAACTGCTGCCAGTCGTCGCCGGGCATGCGCCCGATCAGCGAGCCCTTGCCGTGCACCACCTCGTCGTGCGAGAGCGGCAGGGTGAAGTTCTCGTGGAACGCGTACCACAGGCTGAACGTCAGCTCGTCATGGTGGTACTTGCGGTGCACCGGGTCGTTCTTGAAGTAGTTCAGCGTGTCGTGCATCCAGCCCATGTTCCACTTCATGCCGAAGCCGAGGCCGCCGAGGTAGGTCGGGCGCGAGACCTGCGGCCAGGCGGTCGATTCCTCGGCGATCGTCTGCACGTCGGGGAAGTCGCGGTACACGCTCTCGTTGAGGAAGCGCAGGAACTCGATCGCCTCCAGGTTCTCGCGCCCGCCGAAGCGGTTGGGGATCCATTCGCCCTGCTTGCGCCCGTAGTCGAGGTACAGCATCGACGCGACCGCGTCCACGCGCAGCGCGTCGGCGTGGTAGCGGTTCAGCCAGAAGTGCGCGCTGGAGGCGAGGAAGGCGCGCACCTCGTTGCGCCCGTAATTGAAGATCGCGCTCGCCCAGTCCGGGTGGTGGCCCTGGCGCGGGTCGGAATGCTCGTAGAGGTGCGTGCCGTCGAAGAAGCCCAGGCCGTGCGCATCCCACGGGAAGTGCGAAGGCACCCAGTCGAGGATCACGCCGATCCCCTCCTGGTGGAGCAGGTCGACGAAGTGCATGAAGTCCTGCGCGCTGCCGTAGCGCGTGCTCGGCGCGAAGTAGCCCGTCGTCTGGTAGCCCCACGAGCCGTAGAACGGGTGCTCCATCATCGGCATGAGCTCCACGTGCGTGAAGCCCATCTTCCGGCAGTACTCGGCGAGGAGCGGCGCCATCTCCCGGTAGGAGAGGAACCGCCCCGGCGCGTCGGGATCCCTGCGCCACGACCCGAGGTGGACCTCGTAGACCGACCACGGCGCGTCGAGCGCGTTGCGCCGCTTGCGGTTCTTCATCCATTCCGCGTCGTTCCAGGTGTACGAGAGGTCCCAGGCGACCGACGCGGTGCGCGGCGGCATCTCGGCGCGGAAGGCGTACGGGTCGGCCTTGTCGACGCTGAAGTTTCCGTGCCGCGACACGATGTGGTACTTGTAGACCGCGCCCTGCTTCACGCCGGGCACGTAGGTTTCCCACACGCCGCTGTCGCTGCCCTGCATGGGTTGCTTGCCCGGGTCCCAGCCGTTGAAGTCGCCTACGAGGGAAACCGATTGCGCGTTGGGCGCCCAGACCGCGAAGCGGGCGCCTTCCGCGTCGAGGTGCGCACCGAGCTTCTCGTACAGGCGCGTGTGCGTGCCTTCGCGGAACAGGTACAGGTCGTGGCCTGTCAGACCGTGGGTGGGGCGCTTGGTGGCCGTGCTCATGAGGGTACCCTTCGATTTATCACCACCCGCTCCGATCCATCTACCGTGCAGACCGACTACGTCCAGCGATTCCTCTTCGAAAGCCTCGACATCCGCGGCCGGCTCGTCTGCCTGACGTCCGCCTGGCAGCGCATGCTCGAAGGCCGGGGCTATCCCGAGCGCATCGTGTCGCTGCTCGGCCACACGACCGCCCTGAACGTGCTGCTCGGAGCGAACCAGAAGGGCGCGGGCCGGGTGACGCTGCAGGTGCAAGGAACGGGCCCAGTGCGGCTGCTGGTTGCCGACTGCACGCCGGAGCTGCAGATCCGCGGCATGGCGCAGTTCGAGGCGCCTGCGGACCATGGGACGGCGCGCCTTAACGGAGGCTTAACGGAGCGCGCGCTGCTCGGCGACGGCCGATTGTCCGTCACCCTGGAAGACCTGAAGACCGGCCAGTTCTACCAGAGCCTGGTCCCGCTCGAGGGCGAGACGCTGGAGGACATCTTCGAGCACTATCTCTCCCAGTCGGAGCAGGTTTCGTCGTTCGTGCGCCTGTTCGCCGACGCCGGCGCGCTTTGCGGGCTGCTGCTCGAGAAGCTGCCCGGCGCCGATCTGAAGGATCCCGACGGCTGGAACCGGGTGAAGCACCTCGCCGGCACGCTTCGGCTCGACGAGACGCGCGACGCGCAGCCCTACGACCTGCTGACGAAGCTCTTCCCCGAGGAGCTGATGCGCGTGTTCCGCCTCTACGGGGTCGAATACCACTGCCCGTATGATGCGGAGAAGGTGAAGGAGATGCTGCGCGCGCTCGGCCGCAGCGAGGTCGAGTCCATCCTGGCCGAGAAGGGGGAAGTGGTGATCCGCAACGAGATGTGCAACCACGAGTACCGCTTCGACGCCCGGGCGATCGAGGCGCTGTTCGCCGGTGCGGGCCGCTGAAATGAGCGCCGCGCCCTCCGGCCTGGTCCCGCGCGAAGGGCTGGTGACCGTCGCGCACGTCGTATACGCGCTGCACGCGTTCAGCGTCGTGACGGCGATGTTCAGCCCGGTGCTCATCATCACGGCCTTCCTCACCGGCTGGCCGTCGATCATCGCGGTGATCCTGAACTACGTGAAGCGCAGCGAGGCGCGCGGCACGTGGCTGGATTCGCACTTCTCCTGGCAGCTTCGCACCTTCTGGTATGCCCTCCTCTGGGTGGGAATCGCCGTCGTGCTGGCGCTTACCCTCATCGGCATCCCGGTCGCCGTCGCCATCCTCTTCGGCATCGGCATCTGGGTGCTCTACCGCATCATCCGCGGCTGGCTGGCGCTGGGCTCGCAGCGCGAGCTGCCGCGGTAAGGAGCGTGATTTTTCGCACGCGAAACTGCAAGGAAGTGTTTGCGCGGCGTGAACTCGTTCATGCAGCGCGCTGCGCGCGCGCCGCATGATGGGATTCAGGCAATGGAGGATCCATGAAACGCGCCCTGTTCTGCAGTGTCGTGCTCGCCGCCGCCGGCTGCTCGCCGGAGGCGCCGCCGAAGCCCGTTTCCCCCGCGCTCGCCGCCAAGCCCCTTCCGGCGGTGCCCGTGTCCGTGCCGCATATCGCGAGCGAGCCGGCGCCCGAGAAGCCGGACCCGAACAAGGAGCTGGCGAGGCGCGTGCAGCGCGCCCTCGAGGACGAAGCCCGCATCCACGCGGCCGCAATCGACGTGACGGCGAAAGGCGGCGTGGTGACGCTATGGGGAACGGCTGCCACGCCCGACGAGCGCCAGCGCGCCTCGCGCGTGGCCTATCGCGTGAACGGCGTTACGGCGGTGAACAACAAGCTGGCGATCGCCAGCGGGTCCTGAACGCGGATCCTAGACCTTCGAGAACACCCAGAAGGCGAAGGCGAGGACCGGCGGCAGGACCAGGCAGAAGCGCAGCAGCGAGGAGATCCGCTTCTTCTCGGTCGGGTCGAGCGTAACCAGCGTCTGGTGGTTGCGCTTCGCGCGCTCGGCGGCGGCCTTCTTGATCGCCATGTAGTCGAAGATGAAGAGGAAGATCCCGATCCCCACTCCGACCAGCGCGCCCGTGATGGCGTCTCTCATGTTCTTTTCACCAGTGTCAGGAATTCCTCCCGCGTCGCGAGGTGCTCGCGGAAGACGCCGAGCACCGACGACGTGACCATGGTCGAGTTCTGCTTTTCGACCCCCCGCATCATCATACACAGGTGGCGCGCCTCGATCATCACGCCGACGCCCTTCGCGCCCACCTCCTCCATCACCACCCTGGAAACCTCCTCGGTGAGGCGCTCCTGCAGCTGCAGGCGCCTCGCGAACATGTCGACCAGCCGCGCGAGCTTGCTCACGCCGAACACCTTGCCGTCCGGGATGTAGCCGATGTGGCAGCGGCCGAAGAAGGGCAGCAGGTGGTGCTCGCACAGGCTGTAGACCTCGATGTCCTTCACGATGACCATGCTGCTCGTCTGCTGGGTGAAGAGCGCCTGGTTGATGACTTCGTCGAGGCGCGTGCGGTAGCCGTGCGTGAGGAAGGCGAGCGACTTGGCGACGCGCTCCGGCGTCTTCAGCAGGCCTTCGCGCGCCGGATCCTCCCCCAGCTCCTCGAGCAGCTCGCGGACGAGCTTCTCCATCTTCTTCAGGTCGGGCTGCTTCATGCGGTTTCCTTCGGGCGGGCGATCGCCGCGCCGGGCCATACGTCGGCCCGGCTGCGCGCGTATTGCGGCGGATAGTCGAGCTGCACGCCGAAGCGCTCGGCTGCGTGCCAGACCCAGCGCGGGTTGTCGAGGAAGGCGCGCGCCATCGCGACCATGTCGGCCTGCCCTGCGCGCACGAGCGCCTCGGCCTGGTCCGGATCCGCGATCATGCCGACGGCCCTCACCTTCATTCCGGTTTCCCTTTTCACCTGCTCGGCGAAGGGCACCTGGTAGCCAGGCCCGACCGGAATCCTGGCGTGCGGAACCATTGCGCCGCTCGAGACGCAGACATAGTCGAGGCCGAGGCGCCTGAGCTCTCGTGCGAAGGCGACCGCGTCCTGCGGGCCCAGGCCGCCCTCGGCCCAGTCGTGCGCGCTGATGCGCGCGCCCAGGCAGCGCTCCGCCGGCCAGGCGTCGCGCACCGCCGCCGCGACCTCGAGCGGAAACTTCATGCGGTCCTTGCCGTACGCATCGTTGCGCTGGTTGGCGAGCGGCGAGAGGAACTGGTGCAGCAGGTAGCCGTGCGACGCATGCAGCTCGACCGCATCGAACCCGAGGCGCCTTGCCCGTTCGGCGGCGCCTACGAAATTTCCGACGAGGGCCCTGATTTCGGAGACCGAAAGCTCGTGCGGCACGGGCCAGCCGTCCCCGAACGGAATCGGCGAGGGCGCGACGGCCTGCCAGGCGCCCTGTTGCGCGGTGAGCGGCTTGCCGCCGAGAAACGGCGGCAGCGTGGAGGCCTTGCGCCCGGCGTGCGCGAGCTGGATGCCGATCGGGTGCGCGGTGATCCTGCGATACACGGCGAGCGCCCGCGCCATCGCCTGCTCGGTCGCGTCGTCGTAGAGGCCGGTGCAGCGCGGGGTGATGCGGCCCTCCGGGGTCACGCCGGTCGCCTCGACGAAGAAGATGCCGGCCCTGGAGAGTGCGAACTGGCCGAGGTGCACGAGGTGCCAGTCGGTCATGCGCCCGTCCTCGGCCGAGTACTGGCACATCGGCGCGACCACGATGCGGTTGGGAAGCGTGATGCCGCCGAGGTCGATCGGCGCGAACAGCCTAGGGCGCTGCGACACGAATGTTTTTCTCCGCGAAAGCTTTCCTGAGAGCGGTGGCGAATGCGACGGCGCCCGGCTGGTCGCCGTGCACGCACAGCGTCCCGGCCGACACCGCGATGCGCTTGCCGGAAAGGCTCGTCACCGTACCCTGCTCGATCATGGCAAGCGCCTGCGTCACCGCCTTCGGCGCCTCCTCGATCATCGCGCCCGGCAGGCCGCGCGGCGCGAGGGTCCCGTCGTCCGCATAGCCCCGGTCGGCAAAGACCTCGCCGACGACCCGCACGCCGAGCTTTCTTGCAATCTCGACGTTCTTGCTCCCGGACAGCGCGTAAAGAAGTACATCGGAACCCAGATCGCGGACGGCGCGGGCCATGGCCTCGGAGAGCGCCTCGTCGTTCGCCGCCATGTTGTAGAGCATGCCGTGGCACTTCACGTGGTGCAGGCGCGCGCCCGCGGCGCGCGCGAACGCCTCCACCGCGCCGGCCTGGTAGAGGACGAGGTCGTACATGTCCTGCGGGGTGATCTTCATCGCCCTGCGGCCGAAGCCCTGCAGGTCCGGCAGCGACGGATGGGCGCCGATGGCGACGCCGTGGTCCACCGCGAGGCGCACCGTGGCGCGGATGGTCGGCGGGTCGCCGGCATGGAAGCCGCAGGCGATGTTCGCCGAGCTGATGAGAGGCATGACGGCGGCGTCGGCGCCCATCTTCCAGGCGCCGTAGCTTTCGCCCATGTCGCAGTTGAGGTCGATCCGCCTAGCGTCCATAGCTCCACGCGATGCCGCGCAATGCCGTTTCCAGCCGGTCCTGCATGTGCCGGCGCAGCTCCGCCGCCGTGTCGAGGTTGCAGCGCGCGAAGTGCACCTTCCCTCCCGGGGCGAGCTGCGCGAGCCGCGGCACGTCGGCGGACACCACTTCGGCGATGCGCGGATAGCCGCCGGTCGTCTGGTGGTCGGCCATCAGCGCGATCGGCACGCCGCTCGACGGCACCTGCACGCTGCCCAGCGCAGCGGGCCCGGATAGTATCTCATCGCTCCCCGAGCCTTCCTTCACGCGCGAGAGCTGCGGACCCTGGAGCCGGAATCCCATGCGGTTCGAGTCCGGCGACACGCGCCACACCGCGTCCACGAAGGCACGCTGCGAGGCGGCGTCGAACGCCTCGTAGTGCTGGCCCTCGATGACGTGGATCAGCACCGGCTCGCGGTCCGCGAGGGTGAGCGGCGGCGCGGACCAGCGCACGGTGTGGCCCGCCTTCGCCTTCAACGACGAGAACCTCTGCTTCGAGACTTCCGAAACGCCTTCGCCGAGCTCGAGGACGTCCCCGTGCTTCAAGGCGCGGCCCTCGAGGCCGCCGAAGCCGCCGGGCAGGTACGTGCTGCGGCTGCCGAGCACCGCTTCGAGCGCGAAGCCGCCGGCCACCGCGAGATAGGCGCGCGCGCCGCGCACGGCGCGGCCGACGCTGTAGCGGCTTCCCGCCGGAACCAGGACCGGCCGGTTGTGCGGGAAGCTGCCCTGGAATTCCGCCCCGCACACCGCGACGAGGGTATCGCGCTCGAACTGCAGCTCCGGGCCGATGACCGTGATTTCCAGCGCCGCCTCGCCGGCGTCGTTGCCGACGAGCGCATTGGCGAGCGTGAGCGCGACTTCGTCCATCGCGCCGCCCGGGCACAGCCCGAGGTGCTGCAGCCCGTGCCGCCCCGCGTCCTGCACGGTCGTCAGAAGCCCCGGGCGCAGCACGCGGATCGTCATGCGTTGGCGGCGATGCGGACGAACTCCTGCTTGCCGATGGCGCGGAAGCGCACGCGGTCGCCGTTGCCGAACAGGCTCGGCTCGGCGCGCCGCGCGTCGAACACCCTGAGCGGCGTGCGGCCGATCACGCTCCAGCCGCCGGATATGGCGTACGGATAGACGACCGTCTGGTCGTTGGCGATCGCCACCGATCCGGCCGGCACCACCGCGCGCGGGTTCGCCCGGCGCGGCACGGAAAGCTTCGGGTCGAGCCCGCCCATGTAGGCGTGCCCGGGGGCGAAGCCGATCATCAGGACGAGGTACTCCGTCGACGCATGGAGCCTCTGCACCTCGGCCGGGCCGAGCCGGGTTCTCTTGGAGACTTCTTCGAGGTCGAGCGCGAACTCCGCCTCGTAGCAGACCGGAATCTCGAGGTCGCGCCCGAGCTTTTCCGCCGGCGGCAGGCCGCTCTTCATGCACTGGGCGACGATCGCCGCGGCGAGCTCCGGCGCGCTCTCCTGGATGGAAGAGACGAAATGGAGCGCCACGCCGCCGAGCCCCGCCACCACGTCGCGCACGCGCGGGTCGCCGAGCATGCGCACCCCGGCCGCGAGCCTGCGCACCGTCTCGTTGACCTCGAGATCCAGCGCGCGCGAGAACTCCACGTAGGCAGCGAGGTCGCCCAGGGGGACGACCCGCTCGGGTCTTATTCTCGTGGGACCCTCGGCACCGAGACGCCGATCATGCAGTCGCGGGTCACGATGGAGGCGAGGCGCTCCTCGTTCCAGCCCTCGGTGCCGGCCGGGCGCATCGGCAGCACGAGGTAGCGCATGTCCGCGGTCGAGTCGTGCACCCTGACGGAAACTTCCGAAGGCAGGGAGAGGCCGAATTCCTCGAGGACCTTGCGAGGCTCGCGAACCATCCTCGACCGGTACGGCCGCGACTTGTACCAGTCGGGCGGCAGCCCGAGCAGCATGCGTGGATAGCACGAGCACAGCGTGCACACGACCGCGTTGTGGACCTGCGCCGAGTTTTCCACCACCACCAGCTTGAGCGCCGGCACGTCGAGGCCGAGCTCCTGGCACGCCTGCGTGCCGTTTTCCAGCAGCCGCTTCCTGTAGGCCGGATCGGTCCAGGCCCGCGCGACGACGAACGCGCCGCGCGTCGGCTCGCGCGAGCGCATGTTCTCGACCTCGGCGTCGATCTGCTCGCCGGTGAGCACGCCTTTCTCGACGAGGAGCTCGCGCAGGCTGACTTCCATGAGCTGGAAGTAGCTGAGGGGACGGTAGCTGCCCTGGTCCTTCATAGGCCTTCGAGCCAGTGCTCGTAGATCTCGACTTCGAGGGCGTCATTCGCCGGTCCGGCGTAGTCGGGCCAGACGTCCTTCTGCCGGAAGCGCACGCGGTAGAGCGGCACGCGAGGCTCTCCCGGTCGCATCTGCGAGAGCTCCTCCGGATTCGGAAATGCGCCGCACACGCGCTCCACCTCGCCGGTGCAGCCGCGGATGTAAAACGGCGTGCGCAGGTGGCCGACCGGATAGGCCTTCATGACCCGGACCTTCCGGCCGACGGCGAAACGCGCTTCAGCCACGGTTCTCGACCTCCATCATCTTGCGCGCGAGCTCCGCGCTGGTGATGACGCCCCGCTGCAACAGGCATTGCGCCAGGCCCACGACCCACTTCTCGTAGTAGGCCAGCGAATCGTAGGCGGCAGGCGGCATGGATTCGATGGCGCGGCGGTGCTCGTCGACGGTGAAGTAGCGCTGCCCGCCTTTCAGCCCCCAGAGGAGGACGCACATCGCATCCACCCGGCGTTCCCATTGCACATAGTCGTGCTCCACCGGCTCGACCTTCCCGGCCGGCAGGCCGCCCATGTCGTGGTGAGAACGCTCGATCACGTGCCAAGTTTATCCATAAGTAGAATCGGTTCCATGATCCCCCGCACCCTCTTCGCCTCCGAGCACGAAACATTCCGCGACAGCGTGCGCCGCTTCATGCAGGAGGAGGTCGTGCCACACGACGAGCGCTGGCAGGACCAGGGCTACGCCGACCGGGACGTGTGGCGCAAGGCGGGCGACAACGGCTTCCTCTGCCCCACCATGCCGGCGGAGTACGGCGGGGCCGGCGCCGACAAGCTCTACAGCGTCGTCCTCATGGAGGAGCAGGCGCGCGCCAACAACTCCTCGCTCGGCTTCGGGCTGCACTCCGAGATCGTCGCGCCCTACCTGCTCGCCTACGGCAACGAGGCGCTGAAGAGGAAGTACCTGCCGAAAATGGCCTCCGGCGAGATGATCGGCGCCATCGCGATGAGCGAGCCCGGAGCCGGATCCGACCTCCAGGGCGTCAAGACCACTGCGCTGAAGACGGACGGCAAGTACATCGTCAATGGCTCGAAGACGTTCATCACGAACGGCTGGAACTGCGACCTCGTCATCGTGGTCGCCAAGACCGACCCAGCCAAGGGCGCGAAGGGGACGAGCCTGCTCGTCGTCGATACGGCGATGAAGGGCTTCAACAAGGGCAGGCGCCTGAAGAAGATGGGCCTCAAGGGCCAGGACACCGCCGAGCTCTTCTTCGACAACGTCGAAGTGCCGGCGGAGAACCTCGTCGGCCAGGAGAACAACGGCTTCATCTACCTCATGCAGGAGCTGCCCTGGGAGCGCATGCAGATCGCGATCGGCGCCATCGCCAAGTGCGAGGCGGCGCTCGAATGGACCAAGGCCTACGTCACCGAGCGCAAGGCGTTCGGCCGCACGGTCTCGAGCTTCCAGACCACGCGCTTCAAGCTCGCCGAGCTCGCCACCGAGGTGCAGGTGGGGCGCGTCTTCGTCGATCGCTGTATTGAATTGCTTCTGATGAAAAAACTAACCCCGGAGCATGCGGCGATGTGCAAGTACTGGATCACGGACCTCGAGGGCAAGGTGATGGACGAGTGCGTGCAGCTGCACGGCGGCTACGGCTTCATGTGGGAGTTCCCGATCGCGCGCGCCTATGTGGACGCGCGCGTGCAGCGCATCTACGGCGGCACGAACGAGATCATGAAGGAAGTGATCAGCCGCTCGCTGGGTTTGGGTTCTGATAAATAACACCCGCTTATGAATGTCTGGGATAAACAGAAGCCCCAACCCGGCACGCTGGTCCTCGACCACGTTGCCCATTTCGTGCCCGACCTTGGCGAGGCGGGCGCGCTCCTCGAGCGGCTGGGCTTCATCCCTTCCCCCGTCTCGCACCACCAGGCGAACGGCAAGCCCGCCGGCACCTCCAACCGCTGCCTGATGTTCGAGCACGGCTACGTGGAAATCCTCGCGCCGATGCTCGACACGCCGAACGCCCAGCGCGTGCGCAACCACATGAAGCGCTACGCCGGCGTGCACCTCGTGTGCTTCGGCAGCCCGGATGCCGAAGGCGAGCACCAGCGCCTCGCGGCGCACGGCTTCGAGCCCGAGCCGCTCGTCCGCCTGCAGCGCCAGGTCGAGGACGGGCGCACGGTGCGCTTCAACGTGGTGTATGTCCCCCCGGCCGCGATGCCGGAGGCGCGGGTGCAGTACTGCGAGCACGTCACGCCGGAAGTGATCTGGGAACCGCGCTTCGTCGCGCATCCGAACGGCGTGATCGGCCTGGGCGACGCCTACGTGGTGGCGGAGGATCCGGTCGCGGCGGCCGCGCGCTGGGGCCGCTTCGCCGCCCTGCTCCCGTCGCGCGAGGGCGACCTGGTGCGCCTCGATACGGCGCGGGGCCGGATTTTCCTCGGCACGCGCGAGGTCCTTTCGGAATTCATCGACGACGTCCCGGCGGCGCCCGCCGTCGCCGCGTTCTCGCTCGTCGTGAAGTCGGACGCGCTTTTCGAGTCCTATCTCGGTCAGTGCGGATTGAAGGCGAAAAAAGCGGCGGGCCGGCGCAGCGTGAAGCTGCCTGCGGCGCTCGGAGGAAGCTGGATCTTCTAGCCGCGGCTCACGTGCGCGGCGATGCAGAGCCAGCGTCCGTCGCGACGGGCCCAGATGTCGGTGTAGCGCCCGGTGCCCGTGGCGCCGTCGGCCTTCACATAGCGGGTCTGCGCGTGGATGACGGCGAAGTCGCCGAAGAGGCGGATTTGCACGTCGCGCGGCGCAAGGCCCGACACGCCGGCGGGCTTGGCGATGCGCTTGAGGAACGCCGCGCGATCGGCGAGCGTGCAATCCGGATTGGTGTTCAGGAAATCCGCGGAAAGGTGCGCCTCGAACCAGCCGGTATCCGATTCCTGCACCGCGCGCACATACGCCGCGTTGAGCGCCTCGAGCGTTTCGAGATCGGACATCAGCCGACCACCTCGTCGGAGCGAAGCAGCAGGTCCGGCGGAATCACGAGGCCGAGCGCGCGCATCGTGCGGCGGTTGATGACGAGCTCGAACTTCGAAGGCCGCTCCATCGCGAGTTCCGCCGGCTTCGCCCCTTTCAGCACCTTCGCCACATACGCCGCGGCGCGGCCGAAGTTGTACGGCAGGTTGATGCCATAGGAGGCCATGCCACCCGCGTCGGCGAAGCCGCGCTGCGCGTAGATCGCCGGCAGGCGCTGCTCGGCGGCGGCGGCGACCGCCGCGTCCTGGTCCGCACCGGCGAGCGCGCCCACGCGCATCACGAGCGCCTGCGCGCCCTTTTCGCTTGCCATGCGGACCACCTTGGGGATGTCGCGCGCCGTGCGCACGTCGTAGAGGACCGGCTCGAGGCCGATGCCGGTCGCGGCCGCCTGCATCGCCTTCCACGTCGAAGCCAGCGCGGGATTGCCCATGTTGACGAGCATCGCGACGCTCTTGCGTCCGGGCGCGAGCGCGCGCAGCAGCTCCATGCGCTTCTTCTCGAGCTCCGGCGTGAGCACGGCGATGCCGGTAACCATCCCGCCGGGTTTTTCGAGGCTCGCGACGAGGCCCGTCTCCACCGGATCGAGCGCGAGCGCGGTCACGATCGGGATCGTCCGGGTTGCGGCCTGCGCGGCGAGCGCGGCCGGCGTCCCGTTCGCGACGATGCAACCCGGCGCGAGGCGAGCGAGGTCCGCGGCGAGGGCGGCAAAGCGCTCCGGTTTTCCGTCGGCGCTGCGGTAGTCGATGCGCAGGTTCCTGCCGTCCTGCAGCCCGGCGTCATCGAGCGCCTTGCGCAGCTCGGTCATCGCCCGGGCGTTCGCGGGCTCGGCGACCGGATCGAGCACGCCGATGCGCTGCACGGTCGCGGCCTTGTCCTGGGCACGCAGCGGGAAGGCGGCCAGCAACGCCGCCGATGCGAGGAAGGCGCGCCGGCCCGGCATGGTGCGGACGACTATACGAGCTTTCCCCCTACGCGTCTTGCGCGAGCGTCGCGAGCTCGACGCCCTGCACGAGGCGCACGCCTTCTTCGGCGGCGAAGGACGCGGCCCCCGGCGTGAGCTCGCCTGCGACCACGTAGATGCACCCGGCTTTTCGCTTGCGGCCGGCTTCCTTCAGGGCGCGCAACGGCTCCACCCCGGTGCGCGCCGCCTTCCAGCGCCGGCACGCCACGAGCAGCTGCTCGCCGGACCGCTCGAGGGCGAGGTCGGCTTCCTCGCCGGACAGCCGGGTCACCTCGTAACCCTGGGCGCGGAATCCGCGCTCCACGCGCTCGGCAAAGGCGCGGGCGTCGAGCTCGCGAAGGGCGGCGAGCTTCTTCTCCACGCTCGCCCGGCTGGGCGCACGCAGCTGGCGCCACGCGGCCACGCAACCGATGACGAAGAACGGCAGCCCGAAGAACGCCGCGTAGAGCGGCTGGATCAGGAGCCGCAGCGCGAAGAAAAGCGCGGCCGCGACGGCGAAGCTCACCCACCACGGCGAGCGCAGCAGGATCGCGAACAGGGAATTCTTGTGCATCTCGAGCTTCATGCGTGGAAGCGCTCCGGCGAATAAGGTCCCGGGTCGACGAACGGCGCCTCGCCGGTCACCATCTCGGCGACGAGGCGTCCCGTGACCGCGCCGAGCGTGAGGCCGTGGTGCGCGTGGCCGAACGCGAAGAAAAGGTCGTCGTGCCGCGGCGCGCGGCCGATCACCGGGAGCATGTCGGGCGTGCAGGGCCGCGCGCCCATCCACGCCTCGGTGTCGAGCCGCTCGGCGAGCGGGAAAAGCTCCCGGGCAATCGGCTCGGCGCGCCCCAGCTGCACGGGCGTGCGGATCGCGTCCCGGTGCGCGAACTCCGCGCCCGTCGTCAGCCGGATCCCGCGGCGCATGGGCGCGAGGAAATAGCCGCGCTCCGTGTCGAGCGTCGGATGGTTGAGCTTCGCCTCGCCTGCGGCGCGATAGTGCATGTGATAGCCGCGCTTCACCGCCAGCGGATAGTGGTATCCGAGCGCGCGCGTCAGCAGGTCTGCCCAGGGGCCGAGCGCGACGACGGCAGTGCCCGCCTCCAGCGGTCCGTGCACGGTCTTCATCCGCCAGCCGCTCGCCTGCGGTTCCAGCGAGGCGGCATTTCCCTGCACGAACTTGCCGCCGAGCGCCTCGAAGCGCTTCAGGTACGCATTCGCCAGGCCGTGCGGGTCGTCGACCGCCACCGGATCGGTCCAGTGCAGCGCCCCCACCAGCACCGGCGCGACGTGCGGCTCGAGGTCCTGCAGCGCCTTGCGGTCGTAGAGCCGGAAGTTGATGCCGAACTCGCGATGCCAGAGCTCCGCCTCCTCGCGCCGGCGCTCGAACTGCCGTTCGGTGCGGAAGACCTTGATCCAGCCGGTGCGACGCAGGAAATGCCTCGCGTCCGATTCCGCCGCAAGCGCCTCGTGCTCCGCGACGCAGTGCTCGATCAGCTTCGAATAGACCTTCGCCACTTCCGCGTGCCGCGCGGGGCGCGAATATTGCCAGTACTTCCAGAGGAAGGGCGCGAGCCGCGGCAGCGCCGAAGGATGGTAGTAGGCGTCGATGGTGCGGTTCAGCCCGTAGCGCAGGAGCGCGCCGAAGTCGTGCGGGAATCCATAGGGATACACGCCTTCGCGCTGGATCAGGCCCGCGTTGCCGAACGAGGTCTCTTCCGCCGCGCCGCGACGGTCCACGAGCACGACCGCGCGCCCGCGCTTTTGCAGGTGAACGGCGACGCAAATGCCCACGATCCCCGCGCCCAGCACCACGACGTCTGTTTTCATATGGCGGAATTCTGCACTGCGGCGTGAAACGGCGGGGGCATCGGAGTACCCTTGAGGCTCATTCAGAAGGACTTTTCCCCATGGCAACGGCCCGCAGGACCCTCATCTTTGGCGCATCTTACGGCTCCCTGCTCGCGACCAAGCTGCTCGCGGCAGGCCACACGGTGAAACTCGTCTGCCTGCAGTCCGAGGCGGACGTCATCAACTCCCTCGGCACGCGGGTACGCCTGCCGGTGAAGGGCCGCGAAGGCCTGGTCGAAGTCGACTCGCGCAAGCTGCCCGGCCAGCTCTCCGCCGACGCGCCGGGCGCCGTCGACCCGTCGAAGTACGACCTCGTCGCCCTCGCGATGCAGGAACCGCAGTACGGCGCTCCGGGCGTTCGCGAGCTCCTTGGCGCGGTGATCCGCGCGGGCATCCCGTGCATGTCGATCATGAACATGCCGCCCCTTCCCTACATCGCGCGCATCCCCGGCGTCTCCGCCGACTGGGTGCGCGGCGCCTACACCGACCCGGCCGTCTGGGACGGCTTCGACCCGGCGCTGATGACGCTCTGCAGCCCGGACCCGCAGGCCTTCCGCCCGCCCGAGGAGAAGGTGAACGTGCTGCAGGTCCGGCTGCCGACCAACTTCAAGTCGGCGCGCTTTCCGTCCGACGCGCACACCGCGCTGCTCCGCGAGCTGGAGGCGGGCATCGAGGCGGCGCGCTTCGACGACGGCAAGGAGAGGATCGAGCTGCCGGTGAAGCTCAAGGTGCACGAGTCGGTGTTCGTGCCGCTCGCCAAGTGGGCGATGCTGATCGCCGGCAACTACCGCTGCATCACGAAGGAAGGGATGCGGCCGATCAAGGAAGCGGTGCACGGCGACATCGAGGCCTCGCGCGCGGTGTACAACTGGGTCGTCAAGCTGTGCGTCTCCCTCGGCGCGGACGAAAAGGACCTCGTGCCGTTCGAGAAGTACGCCTCGGCCGCCCAAGGCCTCGCCAGCCCCTCTTCCGCCGCGCGGGCGCTTTTCGGCGGCGCGAAGAACATCGAGCGCGTGGACCGGCTGGTCCAGGCCATCGCGGCGAAGAAAGGCATGCGCCTGGCGGCGCTCGACGAGATCGTCGGCCTGGTGGACGCGAAGCTCGAATCCAACCGCAAGGGCGCGAAAGCCGCCTAGCCGGGTCGTTTCACAGGGAGAGGACCTGCGGACCGTAGAATGCGCGCCCGCAGGTTTCCCTTGTGCATTCGAAACGGAGGTAACGGGTTCATGCAACGCAGAGCATTCCTCAAGCAGGCGGGCGCGGGGCTCGCCGCCACGGCGGTCGCCGCCCCGGCGATCGCGCAAAGCGCCCCCGCGATCCAGTGGCGCCTCGCATCCAGCTTTCCCAAGAGCCTCGACGCGCTGTTCGGCGCCTCCGAGCACTTCGCCCGCCGCGTCGCCGCCCTTACCGGTAACCGCTTCCAGATCCGCACGCACGCCGCGGGCGAGCTGGTGCCCGCGCTGCAGGTCCTCGACGCGGTGCAGGCCGGCACGCTCGAGGTCGGTCAGACGGCGAGCTACTACTATGTGGGCAAGGATCCGGCCTTCGCGTTCGGGACCACGCTGCCCTTCGGCCTCAACACTCGCCAGCAGAACGCATGGATGTACGGCGCCGGCGGCATCGAGCTGATGCGCGAGCTCTACAAGGACTACGGAATCATCCAGTTCCCGGGCGGCAACACCGGCGCGCAGATGGGCGGCTGGTTCCGCAAGGAGATCAAGTCCCTCGCGGACCTGAAGGGCCTGAAGATGCGCATCCCGGGCCTGCAGGGCCAGATGATGGCCAAGCTCGGCGTCGTGCCGCAGGTCATCGCGGGCGGCGACATCTATCCCGCGCTCGAGAAAGGCACGATCGACGCGACCGAGTGGGTCGGTCCGTACGACGACGAGAAGCTCGGGTTCGTGAAGGTGGCGAAGTTCTACTACTACCCCGGCTTCTGGGAAGGCACCGCGCAGCTCGATTTCATCGTCAACCAGAAGAAGTACGACGAGCTGCCGGCCGAGTTCAAGGCCGCCCTCGAGACCGCCTCCGCCGAGACCAACATGTGGATGACGGCCCAGTACGACGCCCGCAATGCCGACGCGCTTCGCAAGCTCGTCGCCTCCGGCGCGCAGCTCCGGGCCTTCCCGCGCCCGGTCATGGAAGCGGCCCACAAGGCGGCGTTCGAGCTGTACGACGAGCTTTCGGCGAAGAGCCCCCACTTCAAGCGCATCTACGGCCCCTGGCGCGCGTTCCGGGACAACCAATACCTCTGGTTCCGGGTCGCCGAGAACACCTTCGACAACTTCGTGTACTCCCAGAGCGCCCGCAAGCCGGCCGCCGCGGCCAAGAAGGCGGCCAAGAAGTAGCTTTCCGGCCTTTTCCCCGCCCCGGTGACGGATTGCCGCCCCGGGGCGGGCCGTTTCGCCTTAGGATTCCGCCCAGGGAGGGGGAACCATGCGGGCGAGCACCACGCTGGTCATCAACACGAAGGGCGGGTCGGGCAAGACGACCGTCACGACGAACCTCGCCTCCTACTTCGCTTCGCGGCGCATACCCACCGCCGTCATGGACTTCGACCCGCAGGGCTCGTCCCTCGCGTGGCTCGCGCTTCGCAACCCGCAGCTGCCGCGCATCCACGGATGCAACGCCGCCCCGCAACGCACCGGCCTGCGCAGCTTCGCGATGCACGTGCCGGCGGGCACGCAGCAGCTGATCATCGACGCGCCGGCCGGCGCCTCGGGCGTGCTGCTGCAGGACATGCTGGCGCGTGCCGACGCGGTGCTGATCCCGGTGGCTTCCTCGACGATCGACATCCGCGCCACCGCCAACTTCATCCGCGACCTGCTGCTCACCGGGCCGGTCTCGCCGCGCCTGCGCTCGCGCAGCATCCGCCTGGGCGTGATCGCGAACAAGGTGCGCAAGTCGATGCCGGTCTACGAGCCGCTCGAGCGCTTCCTCGCCTCGCTCAGCCTGCCGCTGCTCGCCCGCCTTTCCGATTCGGATGCCTTCCTCAAGGCCGCGGAGACGGGCCAGGGCATCTTCGAGATGGACTTCTCGCAGTCGTACGCCGAGCGCGAGCAGTTCCTCCCCGTCGCCGAATGGGTCGAGCAGGGGCGTGCAGGCGTTCCGCAGGAGAAGGTGCTGCCCTTCAAGCCGCTGCCGCGGGTTTCGTCGGCGCGCGGCGACATCGCTTCGCCTCGCTAAACAAGGCGTCTCCAGCGATTCGCACTACAAGGCGTCGTGGACGCCCTACGGCTCTTATCGCCGTTCGAACGACAAGTGCACGCTAAGTCGTTGATTCATCGAGAAGCGCTTGTCAGGCACGGTCCGTGCGCTAGTCCCGGGACCAACTACAACCCTAGAAGGGACTGGCAATGCATTTCAAGAAGTCCTCCATTGCAGTTGGGGCGCTCGCCTTGTGCGGTGCTCTCCCCGTCGAGCAGGTGCTGGCGCAATCGCTTCCCGCGCCCACCTCCGGCTCCGTCGAAGTCTGGTTCAAGGCGCCGCTGTCCGGCCAGACCGTGAGCGGCAGCCTCGCTCTCGACAAGTGCTACGTGAAAGGGACCGGCACGTCGCGCGTCGAGTTCTTCCTCGACAACACACGCCTCAACACCGACAGCAGCATGGGCGACGGGATGTCCTGCGTGCTCGACACGACCAAGTTCCCGAACGGCAGGCACGAGCTGCGCGCCCTCGCGTACGACTCGCGCGGCCGCACCTACAACGAGCGCATCAGCATCAACATCCAGAACTCGGCGACCACGCCGCCCCCGGCGGCCAACACGCCGCCGACGGTGTCGATCACCTCGCCGAGCGCGAACCAGTCGGTCTCCGGCTCGCTGAGCTATGCCGCGAACGCGACCGACAACGCCGGCGTCGCGCGCGTGGAGTTCCGGCTCGATGGCAGCGTCATCGCCAGCGACACCTCCGCCCCCTACGGCGGCAGCGTCGGCAACCTCGCCCCCGGGACGCACACCCTCACGGCGACGGCATTTGACGCCGCGGGGCTGAGCTCGACGAGCGCCACCACGTTCACGGTGCCGCAGCCGCAGCAGCCGCCCACCGCCTCGCTTCCGCCACCGACCTCCGGCTCGGTCGAGGTGTGGTTCAAGGCGCCGCTCGCGGGCAGCACGGTGAGCGGGCAGCTCGCGCTCGACAAGTGCTACGTCAAGGGCACCGGCACGACGCGCGTGCAGTTCTTCCTGGATGACACCGCGCTCAACACCGACAGCAACGTCGGCGACGGCATGTCCTGCGTGCTCGACACGACGAAGTTCCCGAACGGCACGCACGAGCTTCGCGCCGTCGCGTACGACGCGTCCGGCCGCACATACAACGAGCGCATCAGCCTCAACATCCAGAACTCGGGCACCACCCCGCCGGGCGACGGCGGCGGCTCGGGCGGCGACACGCCGCCGACGGTGTCGTTCGTCTCGCCGACGGCCAACCAGACGGTGAACGGCACTTCGCTCACCTACACGGCGAACGCGACGGACAACAGCGGCGTCACCAAGGTGGAGTTCCGCCTCGACGGCACGCTGGTGCAGACCGACACCACGAACTCGTGGGGCGGAAGCCTCTCGAACCTGGCGCCGGGCACGCACACGCTCACCGCGACGGCGTTTGACGCCGCCGGCCAGAGCAGCTCGAGCACGGTGACCTTCACCGTCGCGCAGGCGGACGACAACCCGCCGCCGACCTCCAGCCTGCCGTCCACCGGCGTCAAGGCCGTGGCGACGTTCCACTCCATGGGCCTCTACTGGACTTCGCCGGGCGGCTCCGCCGGCTGCAAGGTCCAGTATCGCGCCGCGGGCGAAAGCGCCTGGAAAGAGGGCTACCCGATGTGGTTCGACTCGCGCAACAACGAGTGCCGCGGCAGCCTGGTGCACCTGCAGCCCGGTACGAACTACGAGGTGCAGCTCGGCCTGCAGGGCGGGCAGTTCAGCCGCGGCATCGTGGCGAAGACCTGGAGCGAGAACTTCCCGATCGCCCGCACGGTCCACGTCCAGCCCGGCCAGACGCTCAACATCACGCAGGGCGGAACCGCCGACGGCTACGTGCTGTACACGCCGGCGCCGGGCACCAGCGGCGTGCTGGATGCGCAGAACTCGCAGGACCACAACGTGCGCATCACGGCGAAGTACGTCATCGTGCGCGGCTTCACGATGCGCGGCGCCCGCATGGACGCGGTCCGGATGTACTCGGGCGCCGGCGACGTGGTGATCGAGAACAACAACATCAGCGGATGGGGACGCTCGCGCAGCGGCTCGCTCGGCATGGACATGGAAGCTGCGGTCCGCGCCCGGTGCGACTCGTCGTTCCAGCTGCAGCGCACGGTGGTGCAGAACAACACCATCCACAACCCGCGCTACGGCTCGAACTCGTGGTCGAGCGGCCACCCGGAAGGTCCGCAGGGCATCGCGTACCAGAGCTGCGGGGCGAACCACGTGTTCCGCTACAACAGGATCACGTCGACCTCGGGGCACTACTACAACGACATCATCGGCGGCGGCGAGAACTTCTCCGGTGTCGGCTTCCCCTACGCGGATACCGACATCTACGGGAACTACCTCGCCAACGGCTATGACGACGCGATCGAGGCCGAGGGCGGCAACCGCAACGTGCGGATCTGGGGCAACTACATCGACGACACGTACATCGGGATCGCCAGCACCCCGACGCACGTCGGACCCCTGTACGTGTTCCGCAACGTGACGGCCCGCACCGGGACGTTCGGCAAGTCCGGCCAGCCCAGCAGCTATGGCAATGGAAGGCGCTACTTCTTCCACAACACCATCCTGCAGGTCTCGGGCGGTGCGCGCGAGGGCATCAAGGGCAACACGGGACAGCCGCTGACGAACTCCGTCTCGCGGAACAACGTGTGGCACATGCCCGGGTCGAACAACATGGCGATCGGAATGATCAGCGGCAGCGCCAACAATTTCGATTACGACATGTCGAACGGCAACATGACCCCGTACTCCGGGGCGCAGCGCAACGGCATCGCCGCCACCCCGTCCTACGCGCCGGGCCATGGTCCGGCGAGCGGCCCGGGCGGGTTCTACCAGCTCGCGCCGACGAGCCGGGGCTTCGACGCCGGCGAGCGGCTGCCCAACTTCAACGACGGCTTCACCGGCTCGCGCCCCGACATGGGCGCCCACGAGACCGGCGCGCCGCAGATGAAGTTCGGTCCGCGGTAAGCGCAGCGCCGCTGCGGCAGCACAAAAAGCCCCGGTTCGCCGGGGCTTTTTCTTTGCGCCTATGATTCGCGCATGGAAGTGAGCATCCAGCATGCCGACGGCATCGTGCGTGTCGAGATCCGCAACCGCGAGAGCGCGGACGAGACGCGCGCCGTCGCGGAAGCGACGTTCGCGGAGATCGAGCGCTCCGGCGCGCGGGCGGCGCTGATGCGCATCCGCGACTCGCGCCCCATCTTCAAGGTGGAGAGCTACGGGCTGTCCGGCATCCTGGAGCGCATCGCCGCGTACGACGGCCTGCGCGTGGCGGTCGTCGCCGACGATGCCGAGCTGCACGCCGCCCACCAGTACGTCGAGGTCCTCGCGCGCCAGCGCGGCGTGCCCTACCGGGCCTTCAGGACCGAGGAAGAAGCGCTTGCCTGGCTGACCCCCGCGGCGCGCTAGTGCAGCGTCGCGCCGTTGCGGTCGTCGCCGGCCTCGGGCGGAGCCAGGGCGCGCGACAGCTCCTCGACGTCGAGCGGCTTGACGAGGTGTTGGTCGAACCCGGCTTCCTCCGAGCGCTTGCGGTCGGCCTCCTGGCCCCATCCGGTGAGCGCGACGAGGCGGAAGCGCCGGCCGCCCAGGGCGCGCAGCCGCCGCGCCACCTCGTATCCGTCCAGGCCCGGCATGCCGATGTCCAGCAGCACCAGGTCCGGCGCGAACTCCCCGGCCGTGGCGAGCGCCGCGGCGCCGTCATGCGCGACCCGAGTCTCGTGACCGAGCGAACGAAGCAGGAGCTCGAGCGCCGCCGCTGCATCGTTGTTGTCGTCGACGATGAGGACGCGCATGGCGGCATGCCGTTTCCCCACGGCCGGCTCCCTTGCCGGCGTTGCGGCCTCGGACGCCGCCTCGCACAGCGGCAGCCGCAGGACGAATTCCGCGCCCCGGCCGTCGCCGGCGCTCAGGGCTTCCAGCCGGCCGTCGTGCATCTCCGCGATGCGGCGCGCAAGCGCGAGGCCGATGCCCAGGCCGCCGCCGACGCGCTCCAGCGCGGTGCGCCCCTGCACGAACATGTCGAAGATGCGCGGCAGGAGCTCGGGCGAGATGCCGCGGCCGTTGTCGATCACGCGCAGGACGGCGCTGCCCGCCTCGGCAGCCGCCTTGACCGTGATGCGTCCCCCCTCGGGCGTATACCGCGCCGCGTTGTTCAGCAGGTTGGTCAGGACCTGGGTCAGGCGGTGCAGGTCGCCGCTCACCTGCAGCCCGCCGCGCGGCACGTCCACCTCGATCGTATGCCGTCTCGCCTGCACTTCGGGGGCCGCGCTTTCCAGGGCGGCGTGCAGGGCTTCCGCCAGCTCCATGGGCTGCTTGCGGATCTCGAGCACGCCGCGCGTGATGCGCGAGATGTCGATCATGTCGTCGACGATGCGCGCGAGCTGCCCGCTCTGGCGCTCGAGCGTCTTGTACATGGCCGGCACGGAGGGGTCGCCGGGCGGCAGCTTCTGCAGCACCTGCACCGCCGAGCGGATCGGCGCCAGCGGGTTGCGCAGCTCGTGCGCGAGCATGGCGACGAACTCGTTCACCTGCTGCGCGGCGCGCTGCAGGTTGCGCAGCTCGCGCTGCTGCGTGAGGTCCTGCGTCACCTTGGCGAATCCGCGCAGCTGGCCTTCGGCGTCGTGCAGCGCCGTGACCACGACGCGCGCCCAGAAGCGGCTGCCGTCCTTGCGCACGCGCCAGCCTTCGTCCTCGGCGCGTCCGTTGCGGCGCGCGAGGGTGAGCTCTTCCCAGGGCCGCCCCGCCTCGCGCTCGTCGGCGGTATAGAAGCGCGAGAAGTGCTTGCCGATGATCTCGTCGCGGCGGTAGCCCTTGATGCGCTCGGCGCCGACGTTCCAGCTGCTGACGATGCCTTCGGCGTCGAGCATGTACACCGCGTAGTCCACCACGCCGTCGACGAGCAGGCGGAAGCGCTCCTCGCTCTGGCGCAGCGCTTCCTCGTGCAGCTTGCGGTCGGTCAGGTCGCGCGTGATCTTGGAGAAGCCGAGGAGCTTGCCGTCCTCGCCGCGCAGCGCGGTGATGACCACGCTCGCCCAGAACCGCGAGCCGTCCTTGCGCACGCGCCAGCCCTCGTCCTCGAACCGGCCTTCGGCGGCCGCGAGCTTCAGCTCGTGCTGCGGCCAGCCGCGCTCGATCGCCTCGCGCGGGTAGAAATCGGAGAAGTGGCGGCCGATGATCTCGGAGGCGGCGTACTGCTTGATGCGCTGCGCCCCGGGGTTCCACGTCATCACGCGGCCCTCTGGGTCGAGCACGAAGAGCGCGTAGTCCTTCGTCTGCTCCACCAGCATGCGGAACAGCGCGTCCTCGATCGCCCTTTTATCCTGGCTGGCCGTAGCCGTTCTCCTTCGCGTCTTCCATGCACTGTGTCAGCGTTTCGAACGCCACCTTCGACTGCAGAGCCAGCCGCCCGGCCTGGCTATAGGCCTTCCAGCGCCAGCGCACCGAGCGGTCTGCGGGATTTTCCTCGGGTGCGAATTCCCAGCGGAACGGAAGCTGAATGCGGTCGGTCGGCGCCATCGTTATTGGAGTGGGACGGGAGGGCCCGATTATGCCGGGGTTGCCGGCGTCACAAAACGGCCGCGTAGTTGGAATCGCGACGGTCACGGTGGATTCCCGGCGCGACGAGGTGGTACGTTCCGGCGCGGGTAGAAATGGAAGAGTTCCTGAAGCTGCCGCGCTACGCGTTCACGCCGGCGGCCATCGAGCACGCACCCGAAGAGCCGGGCGTCTTCGCGCTCTTCGAGGGGCAGGAGCTGGTCTTCATCGGGCGAGCGCTCGATCGCTCGCTCTCGATCCGCGAGTGCCTGCTGCGCCACCAGGACGGCGCGCACGGCGCATGCACGATGGCCGCGACCCATTACACGTGGGAGATCACGTTCTCGCCTGCGTGGCGCGAAGCCCAGATCCTCGCCGGCTACCGGGCGCGGCACCGGGACGCTCCGCGCTGCAACCGCCCCGCGGCCTAAGCCGCCCGGGCGTCCTCCAGGATCATCGCGGCGCCCTTCTCGCCGATCATCACCGCCGCGGCGTTGGTGTTGCCGGACACGACCGCCGGCATGATGGACGCATCCGCCACGCGCAGCCCCTCGACGCCGCGGACGCGCAGCCGGGGATCGACGACGGCCTGCTCGTCCTTCCCGGCGCGGCAGGTGCCGCACGGGTGATAGCCCGACGAGCCGTTGTTGCGCACCGCATCCAGCAGCGCCTCGTCGCTGCGGACGCTCGCACCGGGGCTGTACTCCTCGAGGACATAGGGCGAAAAGGAAGGCGTCGCGGCGAGCCGGCGCACGAGCCGCGCGCCTTCGACCATGATGCGCCGGTCGTACTCCGTCGCGAGGTAGTTGGCATGCAGCGCCGGCGCGTCGAGCGGGTCCGCCGAGCGCACCTCCACCCGGCCGCGGCTCGTGGGCCGCATGGGATAGAAGACGAGCGTGAACCCGGACCACGGATGCGGCGCCGCCCCGCGCTGCTCAGCGCTCACGGTGCTGATGAAGATCTGGAGATCCGGCGTGCGTGATTCCGGGAGCACCTTGGTGATCATCCCGCCCGTCATCACGCCGATCGCCATCGGACCGGTGCGCCACAGGATGTAGCGCAGGCCGGTGCGCGCCTTGCGCCAGAGGTTTTTCAGGTCGTCGTTGGTCGTGACCGGCTTCGTGCAGCGATAGATGAGGCGCAGCGCGAGGTGGTCCTGCAGGTTGTGCCCCACCCCCGGCAGGTCCGCGATGACCGGGATGCCGTGGCGCTGCAGGAGCTCTCCGGGCCCGATGCCCGAGAGCTGCAGCAGCTGCGGCGACTGCAGCGATCCTGCGGCCAGGATGACCTCCCGGTTCGCCTTTGCGAACTGCGCCTGGTTGTTTCTCAGGTA
>DASPMF010000300.1:0-6660 GCA_035627155.1 Burkholderiales bacterium
GCTCGACCAGCTCACCCTCAAGCGCGAGAGCCGCACGCAGGGCGACGTGCAGGCCGAGCTGCGGCTCACGCTCCACCTGGTGAAGCCATGAAGCGCCTCCTCGAACGCTTCGGCCTCTCCCGCGAGCGCGCCGGCCGCTTCGGCATTCCCGTCCTGGCGCTCGTGCTGGTGGCTTCGGTGGTCACCGGCCGCGAGAAGCCTTCCGTCGTGGAAACGCCGCCCGCCGCGCGCCTTGCGCCGGCGCCGGTTTCCGATGCGGACCTGGACCTCGAGAGGATGCGCCGCGAGCGCGCCGAGGAGAAGGTCGTGGCCGCAGCCGACCCGTTCGCGCGCCGCAGCTTCGCGCCGGCGCAGGAGGCGCAGCACGCCCAGCCCGCGGCGCCCCAGCCTCCGCAGGCGCCGCAGCTGCCCTTCACCTACCTCGGCAAGGTGATCGAGGACGGCAAGCTTTCCGTGTTCCTCGCCCGCGGCGAGGACAGCTACAGCGTCCGGCCGGGCAAGCGCCTCAAGCTCGACGAGCAATACCGCGTGGACAAGGTGACCGAGAGCGCGGTCGTCTTCACGTACCTCCCCATGAATCAGAAACAGACTCTGGATATCCCGGCGGTGAATCAATGAAGAAGCTTCTTGTTGTTGTCCTCTTTCTCTTCGGCTGCGCGACGAGCCCTCAATTCACCGAAGGCCAGAAGCTGGTCGAGTCCGGGAACGTCGAGGAAGGGCTCGCCCAGATCGAGCAGGAGCTGAAGAAGGATCCGACCAACGCCGAGATCCGCAACTACTACGAGCGCCAGAAGGCGGTCGCGGTGCAGCGCTGGCTCGCCACCGGCGACGTCGCCCGCTCGCAGGGCAACCTGGACCAGGCCGACGCCGCTTACAAGATGGCTTTGCGCTTCGATCCCGCGAACGCCCGCGCCAAGGCCGGCATCTCCGCGGTAGAGATCGATAGAAAAACCTCCGGAAAAGTCGCCGAGGCCGAAGCGGCGTTCAGGAAAGGCGATACCGAAACCGCCTATGCCAAGGCGAAGGAAGTGCTCGCCGAGAACCCGCAGCAGAAGGACGCCAAGGCGATCGTGCGCAAGGTGGAGGAGAAGAAGTACCGCGAGGAGTCGGTCTCGCCCAAGCTCTCCGCCGCGCTGAAGAAGCCGATCACCATGGAGTTCCGCGACGCGCCGCTGCGCCAGGTGTTCGAGCTCGTCTCGAAGCACACCGGCCTCAACTTCGTGTTCGACAAGGAAGTGCCGGGCGACGCGCGGGCGACGGTGTTCGTGCGCAACACCACCATCGACGACGTGATCCGCTTCGTCCTGGTGACCAACCAGCTCGAGCGGCGCGTGCTGAACGAGAACACGGTCCTCATCTACCCGAACACGCCGAACAAGCAGCAGGCGTACCGCGACCTCATCGTCAAGAGCTTCTACCTCTCGAACGCCGACGTGAAGCAGACGGCGAACCTGATCCGCCAGGTGGTGAAGACGCGCGACATGTTCGTCGACGAGAAGCTGAACCTGCTCGTCATGCGCGACACGCCGGAAGCGATCCGCGTCGCTGAGAAGCTGATCGCCAACCAGGACCTGGCCGAGGCGGAAGTGATGCTGGAAGTCGAGGTGCTGGAGGTCGGCTACAACAAGCTGCAGCAGCTCGGCGTGCAGCTGCCGGGCTCGCTCGGCATCGGCATCACCGGCGCCGCCGGCGTGGCGGGCCAGATCACCGGCACGGAAGCGAAGAACCTGAACAGCGGGCTCTTCCGCATCACGGTGCCCGACCCGCTCGTCACGCTCAACGCGCGCCGGCAGGACGGCCGCACCAACGTGCTCGCCAACCCGCGCATCCGCGTGAAGAGCAAGGAGAAGGCGAAGATCCACATCGGCGACAAGGTGCCGGTGATCACGACCACCGCGGGCGCGACCGGCTTCGTCTCCGAGTCGATCAACTACCTGGACGTGGGCCTGAAGCTGGAGGTCGAGCCGCAGGTGCACCTCGAGGACGAGGTCGGCATCAAGATCGGGCTGGAAGTGAGCAACATCGCGAGCCAGATCCGCACCGGCTCGGGCACGATCGCCTACCAGGTGGGCACGCGCAACGCCTCGACCACGCTGCGCCTGAAGGACGGCGAGACGCAGGTGCTCGCGGGCCTCATCAACGACGAGGACCGCCGCAACGCGGTGGGCACGCCGGGGATCGCCGACCTGCCGGTGCTGGGCCGCATCTTCTCCAACCGCGACGAGACCGCCAACAAGACCGAGGTGGTGCTCCTCATCACGCCGCGCGTGATCCGCAACATCGAGCGCCCGGGCATCCGCCTCGAGGAGTTCAACTCGGGGACCGAGGTCGAGGTGGGCGGCGCGCCGCTGCAGCTCAACCAGGCGCAGTCGCAGCCCGCGCCGGTGCCGCCGTCGGTGACGCCCACGCCGGTGCCGGCCCCGGCGCCCGCTCCGGCCGAGCAGCCGGCGCGCGTCCCGCCGATGGTCTCGCCGACCGCGCCGGAGTCCATCCCGCCGCGCGCCCCGGCGGCCGGGCCTGAACAGAAGAAATGAACGTGAAAAGGCACGGCGGATTCACCCTAATCGAGCTGCTGATCACGGTGACGATCGTGGCGCTGCTCGCCTCGATCGCCCTGCCGCTCGCCGAAGTCGCGGCGACGCGCGCGAAGGAGCAGGACCTGAAGAAGGCCCTGCGCGAGATCCGCGGCGCGATCGACGCCTACAAGCGCGCCTCCGACGAGGGCATCATCGAGAAGCCGTCGGACGCCTCCGGGTATCCGCCGTCGCTCGCGGTGCTCGCCGAGGGCGTTCCCGACAAGCGCAAGCCCGACGCGCCCAAGGTGTACTTCCTGCGCCGCGTGCCCGCCGACCCGTTCGTCGCCGAGGGCTGGGGCCTGCGCAGCTACGCGAGCACCCACGACGCGCCGCAGACCGGCAAGGACGTGTTCGACGTCTATTCGCTCGCGCCCGGCACGGGCCTGAACGGCATTCCCTACAGGAACTGGTAACCGATGAAAAAACTGCAAGGCTTCACCCTGGTGGAGCTGATGGTCGTGCTGACCGTCATCGCCCTCCTCCTCTCCATCGTCGTGCCCGACTACGTCGGGCGCGTGCGCCGCGCCGAGGAGGCGGTTCTGAAGGAGAACCTCAACGTGATGCGCGACGCGCTCGACAAGCACTTCGCCGACGTCGGCCGCTACCCCGGCAACCTCGACGAGCTCGTCTCCAAGCGCTACCTGCGCTCCATCCCGGACGATCCGCTCACCCAGACCAGCCGCTCGTGGGTCGTCGTCGCCCCCACCGACCCCAAGCGCGGCGGCGTCTACGACGTGAAGAGCGGCGCGAAAGGCACGAGCTCCAATGGCACGCCCTACGACCGCTGGTAAAAATCGTCAAACTGGCTTCACCTACATCGCGCTGCTCATCTCCATCGCGGTGACGGGCGCGGCGCTCGCGGCGGTGGGGGAGCTGACGTCGGTGGCGGCGCAGCGCGAGAAGGAGAACGAGCTGCTCTTCGTCGGCGCGGAGATCCGCCATGCGATCGGCGCCTTCTACGAGCGCTCCCCCGGCGGCGCCAAGCGCTATCCCACGTCGCTCGAGGAGCTGGTCGAGGACAAGCGCCATCCCGTGCCGCAGCGCTACCTGCGCCGCGTCTATCCCGACCCGATGACCGGCAAGCCGGACTGGGGCGTGGTCGAGGCGCCGCAGGGCGGCATCATGGGCGTCTACAGCCTGTCGGAGCTGCAGCCGATGAAGACCGGCAACTTCTCGACCGCCGACCAGGGCTTTACGGACGGGCGCCGGTACTCGGACTGGAAGTTTCTGTACGCGCCGCCCGCGCCGCCGGCGCAGGCCGCATCTTCGCCTTCGCCTTCCTGAGGAGCGGCAGCAGGGTCAGCAGGAACGCGCCCCACGCGTCGACGCCGATCGCGACGCGCTCGACGCGCCGGCGGTCCTTCCAGACGCTGTTCGCGGCGGCGTTGTCCGGGCCGGTCGCGGAATCGATCCACTGCAGCCGGTGCGGCTGGTCGTGGAAGGCGCGGATGTTCTCCAGGTGCGCGAGCATTCCCGGCGCGAGGCGCGCATGCGCCTCGTCGTACGCGCTCTTGAAGAGGATCCCGCCCTCGCCCGAAGTCAGGCAGAGCCGCCGCGCGATCGGCTTGCCGTCCAGATCCACGCCGCTCGCAAAGAGCTCGCCGCGCGCCTGCGCGCCGCGCAGCACCGCCCGCGCATAGCGCACGTCGGATTCGCGGCATGCGAGCGCGCCGCGCGCCTGCCCTTTCCAGCCCGATGCCTCGAGGACGAGGAACTCCTCGATCCAGCGCTCCAGGTCGCTGCCGAGGCGCACGTATTCCGCGCGCCCGGCTTCCTTCAGCCGCCGCTCGCGCCGGCGCAGCTCGCTGCGCACGCCGCGTTCCATCCCCGCGACATAGGCCTCCGCGCTCGCGGCGCGCCGCAGCAGCGCGCGCTCGTATGCGTACGTGACGAGCCACGGCCGCTCGCTGGCGCCGAGCGCTTCGCCGAGCGCCGCGCGCAGCGGGCCGTCGCCGGGAAAGTAGTCGAGCTCGAGGATCGAAGCGGAGCGCGCGGCCCATGCGATGAGCGCCGCGAAAGCTTCCTGCTCGCGGCCGTTGCGCACGAGCGGCGTGCAGAGGAGCATGTGGCGGTTGCGCCAGGAGCGCAGCGCGCGCGCCGGCAGGCCCTTGTAGCGCGTGTCCGGCTGCAGCGGGAAGAGCGCCGCCAGCTCGCCGCGGATGCGCACCGCCGCGCAGCGCATCGGCGGGCCGTCGGTCTCGAGCGCCGGAACGAGCGCCCAGGATTCGTAGAACGGGTTGGGCTCGGCCGCGGCGGCGGCGAGCGCGTCCCATTCGGGGACCAGCCCGGCGAGCGCGTCCCAGCCGAGCTCGGCTACCTCATGCAAGGAGCAGCCGCGCGACATCGAGGCCTTCCGCGTACTGCACGCCCACGAGCCGGCCGTGCATCCGCGCGATGTCCTTGTACATCTCGACGTCGAGCCCGCGCGCGCCGAACTGGCTCTCGTGCGCGGCGATCGCCTCCATCTTCGCCTCGATGGTCGGGGTAATGTCGACGTACACGCGCGGATGGAACGGCACCGGCACCGGGCGGCACATCGTCGGGTGGAAGGCGAAGAAGTCGAAGTAGCGCAGGCGCTGCGTCGAGCTCACCGCGGCATGCACGATCTGGTGGTCGCGGTGGAACTCGGAAGTGCCGTGCGTGAACACCGCGTCGGGACGGAAGGTGCGCACCAGGTTGTCGAGCAGCCCGACGAGCTGGTAGCTCTTCACCTCCTCGATGCGCTGGCAGCCCGCGTCGAGCAGCACGCGCAGCTCCGCGCCGAGGATCTGCGCCGCGCGCGCCGCTTCCCTGCGGCGCGTCGCGTAGTCCGAGGGCACGGACACCACCGCCATCACCACCTGCGCGCCGCTGCGGGCAAGGCGCGCGAGCGTACCGCCCATGCCGAGCTCCACGTCGTCCGGATGCGCGCCGATGGCGAGCACCGTGCGCCCGGCGTAGCGCGCGGGCAGCGAAAGGCCGAACGGCTGCTCGGCGGCGAGCTGGCCAACCTCGAAAGGCTTGGCGGGGGCGTTCATGCGGGTTCCTCGGTCACGGCGAGCGGGGCGGCGCGGCGGAAGAGGATCTCGCGCGCGAGCGGGCCGCAGTTGAAGAGCAGGTCGAGCGACGAGAGCCCGGGCACGAACGCCTTCGCCCCGCGCTGGCTGTAGACGGGATGCGCGAACTCCTGCCACTCGACGGCGATACCGGCGCGCTCGAACGCGGCGGCGTCGAGGTAGCGGCGGGAGCCGCCCATGCCGCCCAGGAACTTGCTCGCGCCCACCGCCTTGCAGATCGCGAGCACGAGGTCCGACTTCGCGCCGTGCACCGCGAGCTCCGAGCTGCGGATCATCGGCGTGTCGATGCGGAAGGCCTCGCGCGCGAGCCGCATGCTCGCGAGCGTGAGGTCGGCGAGGCGCGTCCAGCGCGCCTTGAGGATCGCCTCGACGGGCTCGGCGTAGGCGTGGAAGAACGGCGCGTCGCGATATGCCTGGCGCAGCGTGTTGAACGCCGCCGGGCCCCACGGCGTCTTGCCCGCGGCGCCGTGGTCGACCTCCTTGTCGAGGATGCGCTCCTTCTGCGAGCGCTGGTGCACCGGCACGGTGAGCCAGCGCGGCTCGCCCTCGTGCAGGTAGCGCGCGCGGTTCTGGTAGTTGCCGCGCTCGAACTGGACGTGGTCGAGCACGACGAAGAGATCGGCCCTCGCCATGCGGTCGAGGTAGCCGAGCCAGGGGAAAAGCAGGGGTTGGTGGATCGTGACGATCATGGGCGCACCCAGCGTACAAAGCGCCGTTTTCCCCCGTGATTGAAGGGCCTGCGCCGGTCGGATTGACAAGCCTGCGCCCCTCGGCACAGTCACCTGGAGGCGACTAGGCCGGCAGCGTCCGGCACCTTCGGGTCGCTTGACCCTCCCACGGTGGTAGGCTCGATGCTTCCCGCCATGCAAAGCGCCACCCACCTCATCAAGCTGCCGATCGAAGGCATGACCTGCGCGTCGTGCGTGAACCGCGTCGAGAAGGCGCTGAAGAAAGTGCCCGGCGTGGCGAGCGCGGAAGTGAACCTCGCCACCGAGACCGCGAGCGTGAGCGTTCTCGAGGGCACCGCG